>DATGEH010000186.1:0-5685 GCA_035310325.1 Gaiellaceae bacterium | reverse complement strand
GACGAGCACGGCGATGTCGGTCACCTTCGCGCCGCGGGCGCGCATCGCGGTGAATGCAGCGTGGCCCGGCGTGTCGAGGAACGTGATCTTGCGGCCGTCGAGGTTGACCTGATAGGCGCCGATGTGCTGCGTGATGCCGCCCGCCTCGGTCGCGACGACCTTCGTCTGGCGGATCGCGTCGAGCAGCGTCGTCTTGCCGTGGTCGACATGGCCCATGATCGTGACGACCGGCGGGCGCGTGACCAGCGCATCCTCGGCGTCCTCGTACGCCTCCGGCTCTTCGTCCTCGTCCGAGGCGTGCTTGATCGTCACCTCGCGCCCGACCTCGGCCGCGATGAGCTCGACCTCTTCGTCGGTCAGCGACTGCGTCGCCGTCCGCATCTGGCCGAGACCCATGAGGATCTTGATGAGGTTCGGCATCGGGACGCCGAGCGCCTGCGAGAAGTCGCGGACGCTGACGCCGGATTCGACGGAGACGGGACCGGTGGGCTGAACCGGCGCCTGGCGCGGGCCGTCACGGCGCGGTGTGTCGTCGCGACGCGCCTGGCGCGGGTCCTGGCGCGGGCGGGCCGCCTGGTTGTCGATGACGACACGCCGCTTGCGGCTGCCCGGCCCGCTGCCGCCACGCGGGCGGAGCGGGCGATTCGGTCTGTTTCCTCCGTTGGCCATGCGGCTCCTCAGTCTAGAGGCGCACTCGCCTCTTCCTCTGCGGGCGTCCGAGGTTCGGCAGGCGTCTCGGCTTCCGCAACGGCGGGGTCAGACCCCGCCTCATCTGCCTCCGCGGCTTCCACAATGGCGGGGTCAGACCCCGCCTCATCTGCCCCCCCGACGGGGTCAGACCCCGCCTCGTCTGCCTCCGGCTCCTCTTCGGCCTCGGGCTCGCCGCCGACGCGGTCGGAACCGGTGCCCTCGAGCGCCTGGTGCGCCGGCACGCCGCAGAAGCGGGAGCCGGGCAGCGAGGCGTTCGGACAGCGCTTGCCGTTGGCGAGGATCGCCGCGCAGCGGCCGAGCAGCTCCGGCTCGTCGCCGCCCCCGCCGCCGAACGCGACCTCCGCCTCGGCGGCCGCGAACTCGGTGTCGGACTGGATGTCGATCTTCCAGCCGGTCAGGCGCGCGGCGAGCCGTGCGTTCATTCCTTCCTTGCCGATCGCGAGCGCGAGCTGGTCGTCCGGGACGACGACGGTCGCTTCCTTCGCGTCGTCGTCGAGATACACCTCGCGCACGCGCGCCGGCGACAGCGCCTTTGCGACAAATCGCGCAGGCTCCGGGTTCCACGGGATGATGTCGATCTTCTCGCCGCGCAGCTCGGACACAACCATGCGCACGCGCGACCCACGGGGGCCGACGCACGCGCCGACCGGGTCGACGCCCTGCGTGTGCGACTCGACCGCGATCTTCGAGCGGTAGCCCGGCTCGCGGGCGACGCCGCGGATCTCGACGAGGCCGTCGGCGATCTCGGGAACCTCGAGCTCGAACAGCGTCTTGATGAGCTCGGGATCGCGGCGCGACAGGATGACCTGCGGCCCTTTCGTGCCGGAGCGCACCTCGGTGATGACCGCCTTGATGCGCGAGCCCTGCTCGTAGCGCTCGCCGTCGACCTGCTCGGACCGCGGCAGCAGCGCCTCGACCTTGCCGAGGTCGACGAGCACGTTGTTGCGGTCGCCGGCCTGCTGCACGATGCCGGTGACGACCTCGGTGACACGGTCGATGTACTCGTCGTACATCATCCGCCGCTCTTCCTCGCGGATGCGCTGCAGGATGACCTGCTTCGCGGTCTGCGCTGCGATGCGGCCGAAGCCCTCCGGAGTGACGTCCGCACGCTTGACCTGATGCTCGGGCACGTCGGACCAGTCGATGTCGAGGTCGTTGTCGGACACCAGAGTGTGCTGGCGCTCGCCGGTCTCCTCCTCGAGCCGCTCGAGCTCGTCGAGCTTGCGCTCGCGCGCCTCTTCGATCAGGCGCTCCTCGATGTCGGCGGGCAGCTCGATCGAGAAGACGCGGAAGTCGCCCCCCTGGTCCATCTCGACCGTCGCGTGGCGGGACGCGCCGGGCGTCTTCTTGTAGGCGGCGAGGAGTGCGTCCTCGAGCGCCGCGACGAGCGCGCCTTCGTCTATTCCCTTGTCGCGCTCGATCTCGCGAACGGCTTCGATGATCTCCTGACTCATGTCACACCCTCTCGTCGATCAGGTTCGCCCGCACGATGTCGTCGTACGGAACCTCGGTTTCGTCAACTTTCACAGCGTTCTCGCCCGCGGCCACGACGGCGCCCCGGAGCTTCCGGTCGCGCGTGCGCAGCTTCACCGTTCGCCCGACGACGCTCGCGAAATGCTCGGGCTTGCGCAGTGGCCGCTCGCTGCCGGGCGAGGAGACGTCGATCGCGTACTCGCGCAGGTAGTCGCGCAGCGCATCGGTGACGCGCGCGCAGAGAGCGTGGTCCACCCCTTCCGGGTGGTCGACGTAGACGCAGAAGCGCGACGGGGTCAGCAGCTCGATCGCCAGCACTTCGACGCCGGGGACGTCGCGCTCGACTCTCGGTGCGATCTCGGTCTGCAGCTTTCTCTCCTTCTCGTATGTCGTTGCCACGCCGTTCTGCCTTTCTCGAAAAAAAATGGGCCCGCGGGGCCCATTTCGCCGAACCGGTGAAAATGGTACGCGGATTGTAGCAATCAGCCGGTTCCCGTGAGGCCTGCCGCCAGGAGGGATGCGGCGCGCGAGGAGTCCAGTGCGACGTTCCGTGCGCGGCCCGGTGGCGCAGGCTCGCCGCGCGGATCGACCGCTCCGAGCCGGCGCGCGAACTCGAGGCGCGAGAGGGCCTCCGGACCGGCGACGTGGAGAACACCTTTGAGCTCCATCGCCGTCAGCTCGAGCAGCGCGGAGGCGAGCTCGTCGACCCGTGTCGGACAGCGGATCTCGTCCTCGTAGAACGTCGCGCCCGGATCGAGCGCGAGCCGTTCCTGCGGACCGGGCTCCGCCTTGCCGTACAGAAGCGAGGTGCGCACGACGAGCCCGTCGACGAGTCCCTCCGCCTCGAGCTTCGCCTGCCCATAGGCCGACACCGGGCGCGCCTCGTCTTCCTCGCGATACGGCGCGCCGCGCTCGCCGTCGAAGACGAGGTCGGTCGAGAGATGGATCAGCCGCGCCCCGGCGCGCGCCGCAGCCTGCGCGACGTTGCGGGTGCTCCGGACGATCATGTCGGGGTCGGCCTGGACGTACGCGGTGTGGATGACGACGTCCGCGTCCTCCACGTCGATTCCGTCACGGAGGTCGACCGTGATCGCCCGGCCGAACGGCGCCGGCCGACGGAGCTGCGTCGCGACGACGTCGTGGCCCGCCGCGACCGCCTGCCGCGCGACCTCGGAGCCGAGGTAGCCGGCTCCGCCGGTGACGAGGATCTTCAGCGAAGCGCGTCGATCGTCGCGGTCTCGACGATCCCCTTGACGCTGCGCGCCAGCTTCTTGTCCAGCGTGATGAACGCGTCCCCCTGCAGCTGCGTCAGCGCGATGTATTCCGCCTCGTAGGTCGAAGCCCAGCCGAGCTCGTCGGCGATCTCCCACGCCCGGCGGCGCAGAACCGCGTCGCCGAGCAGCCTGATTGGCATCCGGCCGATTCGGGCGAGCCGCGTGCGCGCGACGGCGGCGTCGAGCTCGCCGCGTTCGACCGCCTCGTGCAGCGCCGACAGCGTCTGCGACCGGAGGAGCGTCGGCGCGAGAAGCTTGTGCTTGCGCGGAACGTCGCTCTCCTGGCTTGCAAGGTGGAGCACGGCGCCGGCGTCGACGACGAACTTCGTCACAGAACGATCGTAACCGGGCCGTCGTTCACGAGCTCGACCTCCATCCGCGCACCGAAGACGCCTCGTTGCACCGGCACGTCGAGTGCGGCAAGCCCGTTGCAGAAGTGCTCGTACACCGCCTCTGCCTCGACCGCGGGAGCGGCGCCCGTGAAGCTCGGCCGGTTCCCTTTCTCTGTGTCGGCGATGAGCGTGAACTGCGACACGACGAGTGCCGCGCCGCGGGTGTCGAGGAGGCTGCGCTCGAAGCGGCCGTCGGCGTCGGGGAAGATCCGCAAGCGTGCGACCTTCCCGGCCATGCGGTCGGCATCGGCGGCCGCGTCGCCGTGCGCGACGCCGAGCAATACGCACAGGCCGGCACCGATGTCCGCAACGGTCTCGCCGTCGACGCGCACGGTTGCGCGCGACACGCGCTGGACGACCGCTCTCAATCGAGGTCGAGGATCCGCGCCCGGTACTGGTCCTCCCCGGGTCGCAACGAGCTCGCGAGCTTGTAGTGGCCGTTCGCTTCGCGGTGGCGGCCCTGCTTCTCGAGGCAGCGGCCGAGTGCGTAGTGCGCGTAGTCGTTCACGGGCGAGAGCTCGAGCGCCTTGCGGAACTCCGCTTCCGCCTCTTCCCACCGCCGGATGCGGAAGTACGCAATGCCGAGCGCCTCACGGATCGACGCCTTCTCCGGCTCGCGGCGCTTCGCCTTCTCGAGCGCGACGGTCGCCTGTGCGGCCATGCCGCGCTGAAGATGCGCGCGGCCCTGCTGAAAGAGGTGATACGTCGATTCGCTCATGACCCCAGGTACGGAAAGTTCTCCTGCACCAAGTCAACCGGATGCGTCAAGTCGCGCGTCTTCCCGATCGTCACCCCCGCAATCGCGAGCCCGGAAGCGATCGCGTGCGCGTATGCATCGCCGAGCTCGTAGGGCGGCCCGGACAGATCCGCGAGGAACGGTACGAGCTCCGGCCCGAAACCCCAGAGCGGCGCACTGCCCAGCCGATTCGCAGGATCGCGATCGACCGGCGTGACGACGAGGCCGTCCACGACCTTCAGCGCGAAGCGGTGCGGTGGGTCGGCCGGCGGGTCGAAGCGGCCGCTCATCGCGCCGGCGGCCGTCGACGATACGAACTCCTGCGCAAACCGCGCCACATCTCCTGGCGTGAAGACCGTGTCCGCCGCAACGACGAGGCACGGCGGCTCGGCTCCCGCTGCGAGCGCGCGCCGTACCGCGTCGGCGGAGCCGAGCACGCCGGGCTGGCGGACGAAATGCACCCCGAGCCCGAAGCCGGAACCGTCTCCGACGAGCTCTTCGACCTGCTCGGCGAGATGGCCGGTGACGACGAAGGCGAGCTCGCAGCCCGCTGCCGCGAGCTCGCGGAGAAGCGTCGCGATGACCGGGCGGCCGTCGATCGGCAGGACCGGCTTCGGCCAGCGCTCCGTGAGCGGGCGCAGGCGCGTCCCCTCGCCCGCCGCCATGACGACGGCGTTCAGGGGAGGAGGCGTTCGACCTCGTCGAGGATCTCGGCCGCGATCTCGTCCTTCGGCGCTTTCTCGAGCGTCCGGTCGGCGCCTGTCGAGACGAGCGTCACTTCGTTCTGCGCCGACTCGAAGCCGATGTCGTCACGCCCGACGTCGTTGTAGACGAACAGATCGGCGTTCTTGACGGTGCGCTTCTCGCGCGCGCGCGCGAGGCCCGTCTCGCCCTCGTCGGCGGCGAAGCCGACGAGCACCTGTCCGGAGCGGCGAACGGAACCGAGCTCGCGCAGCACGTCGGTCGTCGGCTCGAGCTCAACCGTCCACGTCGCACGCTCCTTCGGCCGCTTCGAAGCGAGCGTCTCCGCCGGGCGGTAGTCGGCGACCGCGGCGGCCATGATCACCACGTCGCATTCCGGCGCGTGCGCAAGCGCCTC
>DATGEH010000185.1:0-12409 GCA_035310325.1 Gaiellaceae bacterium | reverse complement strand
CGGGTCCATCTCCATCTCGAGGGCGAGGAGGTAATTGCAGCCTTCGACGGTCGCGCCCCCGTCGAGCTCCTCCAGGAAGAACTCCGCGTCGAGCCTCTTGCCCATCAGCCTTCCCTGCATGTCGGTGAAGGCGGCGATGACCGTGTCGATGGCTCCGGTCTCGACATCGGCCCTGAGCTCTTCGAGGCTCAACATGAATCGACCCTATCGCACTGTTGAAACCGTCCGGCCTAAGGAGTTAGCTTCACGTGCGGCTTCTCACGATCAAGGAGGATGGATGAGCTCCGAAGCACCAGCGGTGCCCTCGTCGGACGACGACGAGCGACTGCTCCACAAGCTCGGCTACGCACAGGTGCTCTACCGCGAGATGGGCGGGTTCTCGAACTTCGCCATCTCGTTCACGATCATCTCGATCCTCGCCGGCTGCCTGACGTCGTACTTCATCGCGTTCGCGAACGGTGGCCCCGTCGCGGTGACGTGGGGCTGGCTCATCGTCGGCTTCTTCGTCGTCCTCGTCGCGCTCGGCATGGGCGAGGTCGCCTCCGCGATGCCGACGGCGGGAGCGATCTACTACTGGTCGTCGAAGCTCGGCTCGCCGGCCTGGGGCTGGTTCACCGGCTGGTTCAACCTCATCGGCCAGATCGGCGTCACCGCGGCGATCAGCTACGGCGCGGCGATCTTCTGGACGTCGCTCATGAACCTCTGGTTCCCGAGCGTCGGCACCGACACGCACACGGTGTTCCTCACGTTCAGCGCGATCATGGCGGCGCAGCTGCTCCTGAACCTGAGCGGCGTCCGCTGGCTCGCGCTGCTCAACTCGGTGTCGGCGTGGTGGCACATGGTCGGTGTCGGAATCATCGTCGGCGTGCTCGCGTTCGTTCCCGACCATCACCAGTCGGCGACGTTCGTGTTCACGAAGACGCTGAACGCCTCGGGCTTCAGCGGCCACAACTTCTCGAGCCCGGTCTTCTGGTTCGTGTTCGGGATCGGCCTGCTGATGGCGCAGTACACGTACACCGGCTACGACGCATCGGCGCACATGAGCGAGGAGACACGCGAAGCCTCGCGCGCGGCGGCGATAGGCGTCGTCATGTCGGTCGTCATGTCCGTCATCTTCGGCTTCATCCTCCTCGTCGCGGTCACGTTCGCCGTGACCGACGTTGCCGGAACGACGAGTGCGGGTGCCTTCGACGTGCAGTACATCTGGCAGCATGCGCTCGGCAACAAGTGGGCCGAGTTCCTGCTCTTCATCGTCTGCATGGCGCAGTTCTATTGCGGCACGGCATCGGTGACGGCGGCATCGCGGATGATGTTCGCGTTCTCCCGCGACGGGGCTGTCCCCGGCGGGCGCACGTTCTTCCGCAAGGTCAGCCGCACACATCGCGTGCCGGTCAACGCCGTCATCGCGATCGCCGTCCTGTCGTGGGCGCTCATGCTCCCGACACTGGCGAACGGTGCGGTCGGCTATCTCGTCGGAACGTCGATCGCCGTCATCGGCCTGTACATCGCGTACGGCGTGCCGATCTACCTGCGCTGGCGCGCAGGAGACGCGTTCGAGACCGGCGCGTGGACGCTCGGCAAGCACTACAAGTGGGTGAACCCGATCGCGGTCTTGTGGATCGTGTTCATCGTCATCCTGTTCCTCATGCCGACCGTGCCGACGGCCATCCCGTGGCACAGCGGCTTCAACTGGGACGTCGTCAACTACGCACCGATCACGGTCGGCGGCGTGCTGGTCGCCGTCGGCATCTGGTGGATCGTGTCCGCGCACAACTGGTTCAAGGGCCCCGTGCGCGAAGGCACCGAGGAAGAGCTCGAGCGGATCGAGGCCGGTTACGAGGCCCCGAGCCCGGCTCAGCCCGCGGGCGCCTGAGGGTCCGAACGGCGGGGTCAGACACCTGGACACGTCCGGGTGTCTGACCCCTGCCGTTTCCGCGCCTGGTGGTAACGGGAGTCGCGAAGTAGCATTCCCGCTCCATGACCGAGCCGTTGCTGCAGGAGCTCGAGGCGCTCGAGAGCGAGCTCGCGGGCTTCAGGGGACGCCGATCCGAGCTCGCGGCACTCGTCGAGCGCGAGCGGAAGCTGCGCGAGCAGGCGCGCACGGTCGCCTCACGCGACTGGGAGCTCTCGGCCGCACGACAGGAGCTGCACCAGCACGAGCGCGGCCTCGCCGAAGAGCTCGAAATGCTCGTGTCCGACCAGCTCGAGCTCGCCGAGCAACAGGAGCAGCGCGCGGAGACGATGCTCGCGACGCTGCGCGAGCGCGCAGAGCAGCTCACCGCCAGCGAGCGTGCGGTTGCCACACGCGAGAGCCGCATCGCCGCCGCGCGCGCAGAGCTCGAGGCGAGCGCGCAGCGCCTGACCGAGCAGAAGGCCGCACTCGACGCCGGCCGCCGCGAGCTCGAGGACGTCGAAGCGCGCATCTCCGAGGAGCGGCGGCTGCGGCGCGAACGCGAACAGGTCGAGCGGCAGCTCACCGAGACGCGGACGTTGCTCGCGCAGCGCGAGGACGCCGTCGTCGCGCGCGAGCGCGCGATCGCCGAGGCCTCCCAGCAGCAGGCGATCGCCGCCGACCACCTCGCACAGCGGTCGGCGGAGCTCACGCGCCGGGAGCAGACAGTCGCGGCCCGTGACGCCGAGCTCAGCGCGGCGCGGCGGTCCGCGGAGGCGTTACAGCAGGAGCTCGCGACGCGCGCGGAGCAGCTCGCCGCGCGCGACGAGGACGTTGCCGAGCGCATGCGTGAGATCAACAACCGCATCGCGTCGCTCGACGCCGAGCGCAGAGAGCTCGCGGCGGCTGCGCAAGAACGCGCCGAAGCAGGCGCGCGATTGCAGCAGGCCGCACAGGACATCCGCTCGCGTGAGGAACGGCTCGTTGCGCGCGAGAATGCGTACGCCGATCGCCTCGACGACGTCGAGGCGCGCGCAGAGAGCCTCGCGGAGCAGACCGAACGGCAGGCGGCAGCCGCGGCCGCCGTCGCGCGCGAGCGCGGCGCGCTCGAGAGCAGAGAGCGCGAGCTCGAACGGCGCGAGTCCGCGCTCGCCACGGGCGAGAGCGCCTTGCTCGAAGCCGGTCGGCTTGCAGCGGCCAAGGACGCGGAGCTCGCGTTGCGCGAGTCTGCGCTCGTCGCGCAGGAACGTGTCGCCCGAGAGCTCGACGAACGTGAACGCGTGGTTGAGGCGCAGGAAGCCGCGCTCACGCGCAGAGAACGCAATATCGAGGCGGCCGAGCGCCGCACGGAGGACGTCGGCGACCGAGAGGCGACGGTGCGGCGGCTCGAGCTGGAGCTGGGAACGCGCCGCCAGGAGCTCGCCCAGCGCGCAGAAGAGTTGGCTACGTCGGCGGCGGCGATCGCCACGGACCGCGCCGTGCTCGAGGAACGCGAGCGTCGCATCCTCGAGCTCGACGAGCGTGAGCGCGCGCTCGCCGCTGCCCAGCGCCAGCTGTCCGAGCGCGAGGAGCGCGTCGCCGGACAGCTCGCGAGCGCCGCGGCACGGCAGGCACAGCTCGAGGAGCGCGGGCGTGCGCTCGAGCAGGCAGCTGCACGCGCGGCCGATGCGATGTCGGCGGCGGAACAGCGCACCGCGTCGCTCGACGCACGCGAAGTTGCAGTCAGAACCCGCGAGCGCGAGCTGGAGGGACGCGCAGCAACGGCCGGCGCCGAAGAGCAGGCGGCCGCGCAGCGCCGCGCGCAGCTCGCCGAAGAGAGCACGCGGCTGGAACGCGAGAGCGCAGCGCTCGGAGAGCGAGAGCGTGAGCTGGCGGCTCGGTCGGCCGCACTCGACGGCGAGCGCCGGGACCTGGCGGCGGCGGCGGAGCGCGTGGAGAGCCGGCTGCAGGCCGCAGCGGCACGCGAGGCTGAGCTCGATGCCCGCGCACGCGACCTCGACGCAGAGCTCACGACCCTGGCGGAGCAGCGGCGCGCGCTCGCCGATGCGGCCGCCGACCGACAGGAGGCGGGCGCACGGCTGCAGCAGCTCGCGCGCGACCTCCGCGAGCGCGAGGACCGCCTCGCCGCGCTCGAGGCTTCGGCGGCCGAACGCGAGTCGACACTGTCGGCCGAGGCCCGCCTCGTCGCAGAGGCGATCGAGCGCCACGCGGCCGACGCCGCGGAGCTGACGGCGGCTCAGGAGGAGTTCGAGGAACGGCGCCGCCGCGCAGCCGCGTGGGAGCGGCGCGCGGCCGAACGCGACTCCGCGCTCGAGGAGCGCGAGCGAGCGGTCGCAGCCGTGGAGATCGAGCAGAACGAGCGCGCGCAGGAGCTGGAGCGCCTCGCGCTCGAGAACGAAGGCGCTGCGGCAGAACGTCGCGCGCTCCGCGAGCAGCGCGGCGTGCTGGCGCGCCGGGAGGAAGAGCTCGCGCGCGCGACGGAGGCGCACAATGCGCTTCGCGCCGAGTCCGCGGCCGAGCGTGAGACGCTCGACCAGCGGGAGGCGCTCCTCGGTACGCGCGAAGAACGCCTCGCGCAGGAGCTGGCGGAGCTGCTCGAGCGCGAGCGCAACGTCGCCGACGCGGAAGAGAGCAAACGGCAGGCCGAGATCGCACTCGCCGACGTGCGTGCGCGACAGGCCGCGGCCGACGAGCAGGAGGCAAGGCTCGCGCGGCTCGCTGCGGAGCTCGAACCGCGCGAAGCGCACCTCGCTGCAGCGGTGGCCACGCTCGCCGAAGCCGCTGCGGCAGAAGCGACGCTGCGCAAGCGCGAGGCCGCGCTCGCCGAACGGGAGCAGAAGCTCCAGCGGCTGGAGGAGCAGGCCCGCGAGATCGCGGACCGCGACCGCCGGCTCGTCGCCCTCGCGACAGAGGTGGAGAAGAAGGACGCGGAGCTCGCCGCGCGCGACGCCGAGGTCAGGCGTCGCGAGGAGAAGCTCGACGCGCGCGAAGCGGGCGTCGCCAAGCGCGAGCAGGAAACGGCAGAGGCACAGCGGCGGAACGACGCCGAGCGCAGGAAGGTCGAGGAGCGCGTGCCCGAGCTCGAGGCCTGGGAGCAGGAGCTCGAACAGCGGACGTCCGGCCTCGCCCGCACGTCGCGCGCGCCGAAGCCGGACGAGGCCATCGACGTTGCTCTCTCGCGACTAGCGGCAGCGTCGTCACGCCGCGCCTCGTATGAGAAGCCGGGCGCGTGGAACATCAATCTCCTCGAGCGCCTGGTCTCCTCCGCGTCGACGCGGTCGCCGGACCGCGCGGATGAGTGGCGCGCCTACCTGTACTACCTGCGCGACTTCGCCGACGAACAGGGGCAGCTGCCCCGCTCGTTCGACGGTCTCGTCGCCGACGTCTTCGGCGACGTCGCGAACGCATAGCTCTTAGCCCGCACTTACCGGACGGGCGTACGGTCGGCGCATGAACGAGACTCCGCCTTTTCCCATGTTTCACCGGGGCGGCTTCGATGTCGGCCCCGTGTACCTGCACCACGGCCAGGGTCCGCACGCGCTCGCGTGGGCGACCTTCGCGCTCGTCCTGCTGCTCACGCTCGCGTTCTTCGCCCTGCTGATCGCGCGCACGGCCGCCGGGCGGCACCATCGCTGGCACCATCGGATGGCATTCGCCGGCCCCGGCAGGCCCCCCGACCCGCTCGAGTTCCTGCGCATGAGGTATGCCCGCGGCGAGATCGACCGCGATGCGTTCCTCCAGGGCACGAGCGACCTCACCACCTCCGCTCCGACGGAGGAACGCCCGCCCGGCTAGCCGCCGATCAGGGCGATGATCGCGAGCTGCGGGCGCGGCGGCTGCTCGCACGCAACCGGCAAGAGCTTGCGTGCGGCGCGGCCGACCGCGCCCCGCGGCGCCACGCGGCTCGCGAGGCACGACCGCAGCCGGTCCTCCGAGTGTGGCGCGAAGGTGATGACACGCACGCCGCTGACGTTCAAAAGCTTCGGCGGCGAGAGCGGCGGGTTGTTCGCCTGCGCCCCCGAGGCGAGGGCAAGTGCGAGCGCGGCGATCGCCAGCGTGACGCGCATTGCCAAAGAGTAGTCAGTAGGCTCGCGCGGTGGAGACCGGAGGCGGTAGGACTCGAGTCCGCATGATTCTCCCTGAGCTTCGCATCGCCGACTGGCGCGCGACGAAGGACACGCTGCACCTGTATGCACAGATCGTCGGGAAGGTGCGGCTTGCGACGACGCCGCGACGCAACCACTGGTGGCACGTCCCGCTCTATGTCGATGTGCGGGGGCTGACAACCGGCCCGCTCCACGGCGGCGACACGACGTTCGAGGTGGCGTTCGACCTCGTCGACCACGAGCTCGTCGTGCAGACCATCGGGGGCAAGACCCGCACGTTCCCGCTCACGGACGGTCTCTCGGTCGCCGAGTTCGACGAGCGCCTTCACGCTTCGCTCGCAGAGCTCGGTGTCGACGTCGCGATCAAAGAGCAGCCGTTCGGCGTGCCGATGACGACGCCGTTCCGCGAAGACACCGAGCACGCGTCGTGGGACCGCGACGCGGTCGAGCGCTTCCACCGGGCCCTCGACTGGTCAACCTCGGTGCTCGAGGAGTTCAGCGGCTGGTTCGTCGGCAAGACAAGCCCCGTCCAGCTGTTCTGGCACAGCTTCGACCTTTCGCTGACGCGTTTCTCCGGCCGCCCGGGCCGCGCGACCGAGAGCGATCTCGTCAACCGCGAGGCGTACTCGCACGAGCTGATGCTGTTCGGCTTCTGGATGGGCGACGAGACGCAGTTCCCCGATGCCGCGTTCTACGCTTTCATCGTCCCCGAGCCCGCGGGCCTGCGCGACGCGCCTCTGATCGCCGGCGAATGGAATGCGTCGGGTCTCGCGATCCTCCCCTGGGAGACGGTGCGCAACGCGCGCGACCCACGAGCGCTCGTGCTCGCGTACCTCCAGTCGGTGTACGAGACCGCCGCCGGGCTCGCCGGGTGGGACATCTCCGCGTTCGAGTCCGCCTGGTCCCCGACAGCCGAGCAACTGCGGCAGCTGCGGTCGTCCGCCACGGGAGCCCAGTAGCCCATCTGCTGTGGGCTGGTCGTTCGAGACAGCTGTTGTGCTCTGCCTGATCGGCGTCGGCGTCGGTGCGTTCGGGACGGTGATCGGAGCCGGCGGCGGGTTCATCTTGACGCCGATCTTGCTGCTGCTCTATCCGCACGACTCGGCGCAGACGCTGACTGCAATCAGTCTGGCGGCAGTGTTCTTCAACGCTGCGAGCGGCTCGGTCGCCTACGCCCGCCAGCGTCGGATCGATTTCCGCAGCGGCGCCGTATTTGCAGTTGCGACCCTTCCGGGCGCGGTCGGCGGCGCACTCGTGGTCGGCGCCGTCTCCCGTCACGTGTTCGACGGGATCATGGGCGGCGTCCTCGGCGTGCTCGCTGTTTGGCTGCTGGCCGGGGAACGCTGGCCGCTCCCAGCCCCTAAAGGACATCTCGAACGACGCGAGCTCGTCGACCGCGCAGGGGAGCGCTACCTCTACTCGGTACCACTCCGTCGCGGCGCCCTCTACAGCCTCGCTGTCGGATTCATCTCGAGCTTCCTCGGGATCGGCGGCGGCGTAATCCACGTGCCGCTGCTTGTGCGCGCGCTCGGCTTCCCGGTCCACCTCGCGACAGCGACCTCGCACTTCGTGCTCGCGATCATGGCCGGCGCCGGCACGCTCACCCACATCGGGCTCGGCAGCTTCGCCCACGGCCATGGCGTGCGCCGCACACTCGCGCTCTCGGCAGGAGTCGTCGTCGGCGCCCAGCTCGGCGCACATGTCTCGCTCCGCCTGCGCGGCGCAATGATCCAATGGCTGCTTGCAGTCGCCCTGCTCGCGCTCGCCGCGCGCCTGCTGTTCGCAGCATGAATCCAGGCGGGAGCCGGGGATTCTTATACGATTCGCCCGTGCCGAGGTACATGATCGTGCGCAGCTTCGAGGTCGGCGAGGACCAGATGCCGGCGGTCGGACGCCGCTCGCGCGAGATCGCCGAGGAAGGATTCCCGGAGATCACGTGGGAGCACAGTCACGTCGTCGTCGACGACGACGGCATCGTGCGAACCTTCTGCATCTACGACGCCCCGAGCGAGGAGATGGTGCGCGACCACTCGCGCATGCTCGGCAAGCACACGATCGACCATCTCTACGAGATCGCCGGCGACGTGACTCCGGCAGACTTCCCGAGCGTCTAGTCGCCTCGTCGCAGCAGGCGGGCGTCCTCGACGTGGATGTGCGCCTGCTGAGCGACGGCGAGTCGCCGCCGCAGAACGGTGCGAGCCTCGCCGTCGTCCTCGCCGACGAGATCGAGCGCTTCTCGGTAGAGGGTCACTGCGAGTCCTTTTGCCCACCCTTTCTCTGCCTGTTCGGCCGCGGCGGTGAAATAGCGGATTGCGCGCGTGTTGTCGCCGGCGTCGCGCCAGTGGCGCCCGAGCGCCGTCGCCGCCTCGCCAACGAGAGACGTCGCCTGTTCGAAGTAGCGCGCGACGTCGGCGTGCAGCGCCCGGCGCTGCGCGCGCGGGATCAACTCGTATGCGGCATCGCGGATGAGCATGTGGGTGAACGTGAACTGCTGGTCGCCTTCGATCGCCGAAACCGTCTCGCGGCGGATCAGGTCTCGCCGCTCGAGCGCGCCGAGCAGATCCGAGAGCGTCTCGCCGTTCCCGCTCATCCGCGCGAGTGCTCCCCGCCAGAAGACCTTGCCGACGACGGCCGCGTTGAGCAGGAGTGCGCGTTCGGCGGCGGGAAGGGCGTCGAGGCGGGCTGCGAGGATGCCCTTCATCGTCGTCGGTAGCGATCCCTGCGCTTCGGCCCACGTCTCGGTGAGCGTCGCCGCGAGCTGCTCGATGAAGAGCGGATTCCCCGCCGCGGTCTCTGCAAGAGCGGCGATGCGGTCGTCGCCGGCGAAGGTCGCCAGCCGCTGTTGCGCGAGCTCTTGCGCCTCGCGGTCGGCGAGCGGAGCGAGCGGCAGCGACACATGGGCCGGCAGGCCTCCGCCCCAGGCGGGCCGTCCGTCGAGCAGCTCCGGTCGCGCCAGCGCCAGGATGAGGATCGGCAGATCGCGAAGCCGCTGGGCGAGGAGCTCGACGAGATCGAGCAGGCTCGTATCCGCCCAGTGGATGTCTTCGAAGACGAGGACCGTCGGCCGGTCGCGCGCGATTGCCTCGATGAAGCACCGCACTGAGAAGAAGAGCGTCTCGCGATCGGAGACCGAGCCGTGTCGGTCGACGCCCATGAGGATCGCGAGATGGTCCGTGACCTCTTCGGCGGTTGCGGGCTCGAGCAGCGTGGCAACGGACTCGCGCAGCTTCGACAACGCGATGTCGGGCGAGTCGCTCTCGAATACGCTGCACAACTGCTTGAGCTGTGCGGAGAACGCGCCGTACGCGCTGCTGTCGCGGTACGGAAGCGAGCGGCCCCGCACGGTCGAGCCGCCCAGCTCGCCGACGATGTGCGCGAACTCGATCGCGAGTCGGGTCTTGCCGACGCCGGCATCGCCCAGAATCGTGACGAGGTGCGGCGTGCGATCCTCGGTCGCCCGCTTCCAGACGTCGGTAAGGATCGCGAGCTCGCGCGTGCGTCCAACGAGCGCGCCTGAGAGGTCGCGCTCGCCGGTGGGCTCGGCGATCCGAACCGGAATCCACGCGCGCACCGGTTCGGCCTTCCCCTTTGCGGTCACGGGCTCGGCCGGCTCGTACTCGGCGATGTCGCGTGTCGCACGGTAGGTCTCGTCGCCGACGATGATCCCGTTCTCCGGTGCAGCCGCCTGGAGCCGCGACGCTGTGTTGACGACGTCGCCCGCAACCATTGCCTCGCCGCGCTCCGGCCGCGCGTCGAGCGTCACCAGCGCCTCTCCGGTGTTGACGGCGATGCGAACCCCGTGAACTACGTCGCGCACGGCGAACGCGGCGCGCACCGCTCGCTCGGCGTCGTCGCCGAACGCCGTGGGCGCGCCGAAGACACCCATGACGGCATCCCCGATGAACTTCTCGACGACGCCGCCGAATGACTCGATCTCCGTCCGAACCGCGCGGTGGTACGGGGAGAGGATCGCCCGCACGTCCTCCGGATCGAGAGTCTCGGCGCGCGAGGTGAACCCGACGAGGTCGACGAAGATGACCGTGACGAGGCGCCGCTCCTCGCGGCGCGAGGTCTCGTCCGGGGCGAGCTGTCGGCCGCACGCCAGGCAGAAGCGGGCGACCTCGGGGTTCTCCTGGCCACAGGCAGGACAGCGCTGCACGGGTACAGACTTCCTCGGAACAGCGACCACCGCAAGTCTCTCGGCGTCCCAATGCGTCATGGAGGCTGCCGATACCGGCGGCCGGCCGACGCCGCCACTAAGTTCTTGATCACGTCTGGCACGCTGAAACCGTGTTCACCTCTCCTCCGCCTGGCGGCCTGATGGAGGACGTCGCGCTGTTCTTCCACCTGCTCGGTGCGTTCTCGTTTGTCACCGGCACGGCCATCGCGGGCGTCGCCTTTGAGGCGGCGCGGCGACGGCGCACGACCAGCGAGGTTGCACTGCTGCTCGGGCTGAGCCGGATCGGCGTCCTGCTCGTCGCCCTCGGCACGCTCCTTGTGCTCGCCTTCGGCCTCTGGCTTGTCGATCTCGGCGACTGGGGTTACGGCGCCGGCTGGGTCGACGCCGCCCTTGGCCTGCTGTTCGCCGCCATCCTCCTCGGCGCGCTCGGCGGGCAGCGTCCCAAGCGAGCGCGCAAGCTCGCCGTCCGCCTCGCCGCGGACCGCGCGCCGGTCACCGCCGAGCTGCGGGCACTGCTCGACGATCGCGCAACTCTTGCGGTGAACTACCTCTCCGCGCTGCTCGTGCTCGCGGTCATCGCGCTCATGGTGTTCAAGCCGGGAGCGACACACTCGTAGCGAGCGTGTGGGAAGAGGATGTTTCGACCTTCCTTACGCCGGCATGGCTAGTCGTGTTCGGTTTGCTCTCCGGATGTGTCTGGCCAGGTGTCGGAGAGTTGGTAGCCCTCCGGGAATGGATCGCTCGGGTCGACGAGCACTTGGGTGATGCCGGTGATCCAGGCGCTGCCGCGCACGGCCGGCACGATCGCGGTGGCACCGCCAACGCTGGTCTCGGAGACGATTCGGCCGTCGAAGGTGGAGCCGAGCACCGAGGCGTGTGTCATCGCATCGCCGGGATGCATGAGACCGCGCGCGTGCAGCGCTGCCATCCTCGCGCAGAGGCCGGTTCCGGTCGCGGAGCGGTCGAGCCGCCCGGGCGAGACGACGACCGCGTTCTTCGATACGGCGCCGATGCCGCGCCACGGCTCGGCGATCTGGACGATGCTCACGCCAGCTATCTCCGCGTTTTCAGGATGTGCGCAAGGCAGTTGCTCGCGCGCGGCGGTGCGGATGAGCTCGCCCACCCGAGAAAGCTCGCGGGCCTCGGAAGGCTCGAGCGCGAAACCGAGCGCGTGCGCGTCGGCGATCGCGTACCACATGCCACCGAACGCGACGTCGACGGTCAACGTGCCGACACCGTCAACTTCGAGACCGGCGTCGATCCGCTGCGCAAAACAGGGGACATTCGTCAGCTCGACGCTCTCGCATTTGCCATCCCTGCAGCGCGCCGTCACCTCGACAAGTCCCGCCGGCGCCTCCAGTCGAAGCGTCGTTTCGGGCTCACGCATCGCGACCATCCCCGTCTCGAGGAGCACGGTCGCTACACAGATCGTGTTCGAGCCCGACATTGCCGGATACTCGGTCGGCTCCATGATGATGTAGCCGGCATCGCAGTCGGGCCGCGTCGGCGGCACGATCAGGTTCGCGTGCACCGCCACGCTGCCGCGAGGCTCGCGCAGGAGCAGACGCCGCAACGAATCGTCCGCTTGCAGCGCCTGCATCTGCTCGAAGACGGTCGCACCAGGCGGCGGCAGCACCCCGCCGACGACGACATTGCCGATCTCGCCGCCGGCGTGACAGCCGACGAACGTGAGCGAACGCGTAGCCCGCATCCTCCGACGATACAGCCCATGCCAACGGCGGGCAGGTCAGGGACACGGCGCGTTCAACATGTCTCGAACCCCCTCGTGAGGGGCCTTCGGCCGCACGGTGGGGGTGGCGGCGGCGGGGGCGGGCCCACCCTCGGCGACGCAGAGCAGCACCACGGCTACTGGGAGTTCGAGATCGAGCACCAAGGCACAGTCATCAACCAACTGAACGTCAACAACTGCACCCAACAGGTGGTATTCGAAGACCAGTGGCAACCCACCATGACCGGCACCTACACACCCACCCCGTAAGCGATCACCAAAGCCGGCGAGCTCGAACCGAGCTCAGACAAACCCCAATCTGGAAACGCGTGACTTGCTGGGGCGACGCTCTCCGCGCCTACTGATGCGCTAGCAGCACTCGCACGACTCGCTGCGCCAGGACTCGCGTCCTTCGTTGAGCGCGACGGCGGCGATGACAAGCGCCGCCGACGGGTCGGCCCACCACCAGCCGACGACCGCATTGAGAAGCAGGCCGACGAGGA
>DATGEH010000184.1:0-22456 GCA_035310325.1 Gaiellaceae bacterium | reverse complement strand
CCAGCCGCGCTCCTCGTCGCCGGGCTCCGCCGCCTCGTCCCAGATCGCGAACAGCACGCGCCGCCGCTCCCGCGCCGGCACCCGCGCGTCACCCCACACCCGCGCGAGGTGCCCCGGCAGCCAGGTGTGGCCGGACAGAATGAGTGTCCACTTCGGCGCTAATGAGTGTCCGTTTCGCCAAAATCGGCGTAATCCGGCCCACACCAAGGTCGCCATGGCGTGTGATCGCCCACGATCGCTCACCGGCCACTTACGCCCCAAAAGTTAAAGTAGCACTTCAACAAGGCGGGGGGCTGTGGATAAGTGGGCGCGGATCAGCGCTGAACCCACAGCTTGACGGAGTCGAAGTTCCAGCTCGTGTTGCCCCCGTCCGCGCCGTCCACGAACAGCCTCAGCTTGACCTGCCAGCCGTTCAACACGTCGGGCGGGACTGCGGCCGTCTGCACCACCACGCCATCGATCAACCAGCTGAGCGTGGCGCCGTCGCAGCGCAGCTCGAGGTGCTGGTAGGCGCAGTCGGCAGCGGCGCCCGGCGCGAGCGTGCAGGCGACGCCCGAGTCGCCCGTCGTCACACCGCCACTCGATCGCCGCCATTGCCAGTTCGCCTGGCCATTGGTGATCGTGAACGACGCGCCATCGGGATCGGCGGTCAGCGCGCCGGGCGGTCCGACGCCGATCGCGAGAGTCGTCAACGCATCCACGCTCCGCGTCGGCGAGCGCACGAGGCAGGAGAGCCGCCACACGCGCGCCCCCAGCGGGACGCGTCGAGCGAGCGCGATCGCTGCCGTCGCGCCGGCGACGGTGTCGAGATGAACGATGCCCCAGGCGTCGACGTTGCCGCCGTCATCGCCCACCGCGACTGAGCCGAGCGACGTCCATCGATTGGCGAGCGCCCCCTCCTCGAACTCGTCGACGATCACGAGCTGCCGACCGCTCGCCTGTTCGTGCGCGCGAACGATGCCGTCTTGAATGTCGTTCAAATCGGCACTCTGAACGGGTTGATTCGGCGCGTAAGTGCGGTTGCGCGCGTATGGAAGATTTCCCATTTCAGACTCCCAGGGGTTCGCGGTCGGTGAGCGACTGCGTGTTGTCGCAAAGCAGATCGCTCGTCTCGCACACGTGCGGCTCGAGCTCCGCCGCCGCCGATCGCACGAGCTGCGCCTGCGTGCGCGCGATGTCGGTATTCACGCTCGGCGCCAGCACTGGATCGCGCTGCACGAAGAAGTAGTAGATCGAGCGCGCATCGAGATCGTTCGAGACGCGCAGGCTCCACGTGAGAAGCGTCGGCGACGGCCCGAAGGACGGGGTCCGCACGATGGACAAGAACCACGGGCCGGCGGCGGGAGCCCCGAGGAACGCCGTCGCCGTGCCGAGCGTGCGAGTCCCCCAGAAGCCGATGTTGTTGTTGGGGACGATCCAGCTTCGCCCTGCGTGGTGAAGCGTGATCGTCAAACGCGATGCGAGGCACGCGGAGATCTGGATGGTCACGACGACGCCGTCTGCATCGACGAGATCCGGCCAGGGGACATAACAGGATCGCGTGAGGCCCGGCGCGCCTGAGGGGATTGGGATCGCGAGAGGCGGCGTCTCTGTCGCGGTGAGCGCGGCCTCGATGGTGGCGCGCGTTGCTTCGGTGAGCAGCACGCCCGACGGATCGCAATCGAGAAGGCCAGCGAGCAATCGCTGAATGCGCGCCGTAGTGTAGCCCTTCGAGCGGAGGAGGCGCGCGAGAATGCGCGCCCGGCGCAATGCGGCGTCGTCACCATTGCGGACCGGGAGGCCCGCGACGCCCTCCCACAGATCGAGCATCGTCGTCGTTCGATCGGGCAGGAAGTCGCGGATGAGCAGCTCGAGCGAATCACATGCGCGCCCGAGGGCCGAGGCGATCGCGCCGAGCTCCTTGACGACGTCGCTATTCGGATCCTGCGAATAGAAGATCGGCGGCTCTAGGCGCAGCAATGCCGCGAGCACTCGATCGTAAGAGAGAGGACCGGCGGGCAAACTAGCTCGCCTTCTTGGTGACCAGGACCGAGCCCGGGACGATCAAGGGCACGGTGGTGGTCTGCGTGGGCAAAGGATCCGATGGCGAGACGTTCGCGCCGGGCGTGGTGAGATCGGCGTCGACGACGCCGGCGACGTCGGTCGCCGAAGCGAGGAGCTTCGCGATGCGCAGGCTGTCATCCCAGAAGATCGCCGCACGCGTGTTGCGCGCAGGCCCGAGCGAGTCGTAGCGCGCGAGAAGCGCGGTGCGCACCGGCACGACCAGGTCGCCGCTCGCGCGAATGAACGAAGTGCCCACCGTCGGATCGACGGATGGCCACGCGTCGATCGTGAGGATGTTGTGCACGACGTCGATGACGGTGATCTTCGCCTCCTCGCCCGTCGACGAGATCGTGAGGCGATCGCCGACCGCGAGGCCCGCGGGGAGGCCGCCGCCGAGCGTGATCGTTTTCGTGCCCGCGTTGAACGCCGTGATGATGAATGCGGATGAGCCGCCGTCGTCCCAATCCCAGACGAATCCGGCCTTGTCGTCGATCGCGATCTCGCATGCGACGTCGACCGACTGGGGCGTAACAACCAGCACTGCGATGTCCTTCACGCCGGCCGGGCGGCGAGCTGCAATATAGTTCACCACGGCGGTGAGGTCGGCGAGGATGCGTGCGGCGCCCGAGCCCGCGCCGAGCACGGCAACATCGATCGTGCCGAGACCTCGCCGATGCGCCCAGACATAGGCCGTCGCGACGCCGGGGACTGCGAGCGCCCAGTCGAGATAGTCCTTCGCCGCGCCGCCCTCGGGTGAGTCGGCGATCTCTTGCGAGTAGCGCGGCACGTAGGCGTCATCGATCTCGGTGTCGTCGCCATCGACCAGATCGGCGACGAGAGTCGCAACGGGATCGACGCCGACAGGTGGCGCGGTGAATGTCAGCACGTCGCCGATGCGCTTGTTCGTGGCGGAGCCGGTAGAGATCGCGACCACGTCGACGGTCACGTTGCCGCCGCCGTTGAGCACGGCGCCAACGCTTGCGACCTGGTAGAGCGTGCCGTCCGCGTGGGCGAGCTCGCTGCCGTTCGGCACCGGCGATCCGGCGACGCCGGTGACGGCAAGCGCCTGCGTCCCGTGCGACGGCGTCGCGCCCTTGCGCGGGACGCCAAAGATATTGCCCCAGCGATCGGCGAAGTCGGCGCGCGCGGTGTCGGGGAACAAGTTCTTCTCGGCGAAGAGGAGCTTCGCGATCACCGACCACACCGCGCCCGAGACGACGCGGCCGAGGCGGAAAGGATCGGAGCCCTTCGACGTGTTCTTCTCGGGGAACGCCGACTGGATGGCGTTCATGAACTCGGCGAAGAGGTCTTCGCGGCTTGGGACATCGAACGGCATCAGGCGCCTCCCCCGACTACGACGAAGAACGGCCCGAGATCGAACGGCGGCCGCCCCGGCGCGTAGCAGTCGACCTCGAAGGCGATGCGCTGCGGGCCCTGCTGCTCGACCGTCACGTCGACGTGGTCGAGCTCGCCCGAAGCGACGAGCCACGCGACGGCGGCGCGCGCGAGATCGCGCACGCGAAGCGGCGTCTCGGCGAGCATCTTGTCGCGCGCGAGCTCGCCGAAGCGATGGCCGAGATAGGGCGCGCCCTCCCAGCTCCCGAGCGGCACGCGGAAGGAGAGCGCGATCTTGTTCTTAAGCACGTCGTCGGTGACGAACGCGCCCCGCGGCGCCGGCGAGAAGTCGCCGCTCACTGCGTCGACGATGCGATCGAGGATCGGCATCTACTTCTTCACGAAGCCGACCGTCGATTTGATCGATGGTGGCCCTGAAATGATCGGCGCATGTGGCTTGAGCACGCCGGCGGTGACGGTGCAGGGTGCGCCGACGACGGCATTCGTCGTCGTGAGCGGCGTCGTTGCGTCGAGCGCAATGTTGAACTGGAAATTGTTGATCGCGTTTTCGATTGTTTGTAGCCGCGTCTCGAGATCGTCGCCGACGGGGATCGCCTGCAGCCCCGACTCGCCGATGTTGAACTTCTGGCCGCCCTTGGGCACGACGTTCACGTCGCCGTCCTTGTTGATCTCGATCTTCGAGGCGCCGGCGACGAGCGCGATGAGCGCGCGCTGGATGTGCACCTTCTGGCCTTGATCATCGACCATCACGAGCTCGCCCTTCTCGAGGGCGAGCTCGTACCGCCGATGCCGGTACGAGAGGAGCACGGCGTTCGCGCCGCGCCCTTCGACCTTCGCGATCACGCCCTCGCCGCCGTCGGGCGGCCGCGACTGAAAGCCGTAGGCTCCGCCCCAGTCGGCGCCGACGTCGTCGCCGGCCATCCCTTTCGCGGTGATCCCGTCGTCGGCGAAGACGACGTTCGAGACGCGTTCGATCATCGTGCGAAAGCGCGAGAGCGCACCGTCGACCATCCGCTTCACGTCGAGCGGCGTCATGGCAGGAACACACCCTTCTCGTGCAGCGTGAGCTCGGTGCGGCGCTTGGGGCGCGTCTCGATGAACTTCCGCTGCGCCACGTAGAACTGCCCATCGATGCCCGCCGTCGGAATGCGCACCGTCGCAAGCGTGTCGATGGTGTAGAGGCGCGAGCCGTCGCGGCCCCCGCGGAAGCCGGGGACGGTGATCTTGATCGTGAGCGCGGAGAGTCGGCGCCTCCCCATCTCGTACTCGGCGCGGTTCTTCGCCTGCGACGCGTTCGCGACGTCGCCGTCGGTCAAGATCATCCGGCGCTCGATGTTGCGGTTCACGAGATCCGGATCGGTGGCGGCCGCCTTGAACGAGCCGCCGGTCTTCGACGAGTCGCCGGTGAAGATGTTCGCGCCGGTGCCGGTGGCCGCCGTATTGCCGACGACGCGGATCTCCGAGAAGCGCTCGCCGATGGAGCGCGTGACCGTGTACGACTCGACGTTGTTGTCGACGGCGCGTTTGTCGCCCGGCGGGAACGAGTAGAAATAGAAGCTCGGCTCCTGCTCGTAGTCAGGCTTGCCGATGAAGAGATCGCCCTGCGCCGAGAGCCACCACATGAGCCCGAGCTGGCGAAGATGCTGATCGAGGATCTGCGCGACGCGTTGGCCCGGATCGACCTTCGTCACCGCGCGCGGCGAGAACCCGTCGGCGAAGACGGGCGCATTGCGCGAGGTGCCGGCCTTCGACTTCCGATCCTTTTTCCCGAGCAGCAGTTTCCGGTTGAGGGCGTTCGAGAAGACTACGTTCTTGATCCCCCAGCTCGGCTTGAGCAGTTTCTCGGCGAGGGTCTTCGCTGAATACTTCGCTGCACGGATCGTCTCCGCCTCTCCGTCGACGAGGAAAGCGCCCTTGTCGCGGCCGGTGAGCGCCAGCGTCTCGGCCGAGCGCGTCCCTTCGACCACGACGTCGTCGATCACGCCCGCCATCTGGCGATCGTCGCCGACGTAGACGTCGCACGACATGCCCTCTCGGAAGGCGCCGACGAGCTGCGCGCCGGGCGCGCGCGCGCGCACGGAGAACGCATCGGCCGGCATGAAGATGTCCGAGTCCATCTCGACCTCGAACCACTTCGAGTACTCGACGCCGGCGACGGCCACCTTCACGCGATCGCTCGTGTCAGACGGCATAGCACCGAAGCCGCGTCCCGGCGGGGACGAGAAGAGGATCAGGGATCGAGTTGAGACGCAGGAGCTCGTCGGCGCGCGACGAGTCGCCGTAGGTCTCGTGCGCCCAGACGAGGAGCGGCGCGTCGGCGGCGACCACGCGCTCGATGAGCGGCGGCTTCGCCTCGAGGATCGCTTGCGCGTAGGTCTCGAGCCGCGCCGCCATGGCGGTGAGCGCGTTCGCGAGGTCGTAGCTCTCGGCGGCGGTGAAGTCGGGGATCGCAGCGAGTGCCTGGTCGACGAGGTTCAGCGCGCCGTTCACGAGCGCCTCGATCTCGGCGGCGCTCATGTCGTTGCTGCCCGCCTCGAGCTGATCGGTCACGCTCGAGCAGCGGCTCGAGGCGAGCGCGGCGGCGGCGGCGATCGCCGTCACGGCGTGCCCCCGCTCGAGAGGAACGCGTCCATCTTGGCGGCCGCGGTGTTCACGTCGTCGCACGCGGCGCGCGTCGCGCTCGCCAGCGCGGCGAGGCTCTCCGACGTCTCGAACGGCCCGATCGCGTTGGTGCTGTGCTCGGCGAAGATGATGTCGACCATGGCCGCGTCGAGGGAGTCGTCGGCGTCGTGCGTGACGATGGCGCTCTGCACCGCGGCCTGCATCGTCCCAAACACCGGGTGCACGAGCTCACCGATCCCGCCCTCGTCGACCGCCTTCAAGACGGCGTTGAGCTGGTCGGGATAGTCCTCCTCGACGAACACCGCGCGCACCGAAATCGTGAGGCCCTTGCGCGTACGGTCTTCGATCTCCTGGCCGGGGCGGCCGGGATACTCGCGCCGGTCGAGCTCGCGCGCGTGCTCGTCGCGCACCGAGACGAAGTCGAAGCGCACGCCCTTCCACGATCCCGTCTGGAGGATCTCCTCCCACGTCGCGCCGGCCATCAGCTCGAGGCCCCCGCGCCGCGCTTCACCGCCACCCGCGCGCCGCGCGTGCCGTCGCCCTCGGTCGTGACGTCGTCACCGTTGATGTTGACGACCAGGTTCAAGTTGACGTCGGGCGGCGCGGCGGTTGCCGCCGTCTCGGGCGTACCGAGGTCGGTCATGTCGTGCGAGGGCATCGTCATGCCGTCGCGATTGAAGAGCGCGAACGGGTTGTAGCCCGCGGCGATGTGGCCGCCGTTCACGCCACCGGCAAGATCGTTCCGGCCAGCCATCGCGCGCAGGATCGCGGCCTTTCGCTTCCCCGACGCTCCCGCGAACTCGGGGTTCGAGCGCGCGATCGCAGCGAGGATGTTCGCGCCGCCCTCGGTCTGCTCGCCCACGAAGCCGGTATCGAGGCCCGACTCGAGGCCGCCCGCCATCGCGCGGAGCGTCGCCTGCTGCTCGCCGAACCGCTGCTTCACGAGCTCGGCCGAGAGGCCGTAGGAGCCCTGCCCCTTGTAGGCCGCCCGCATCTGGGCCGGCGTGACCATCCCGCCGTAGGCGCCGACCGTGCCCTCGCCGATCCCGGCGATCGCCGCCCCCTCCTTCGCCGCCTTGGCCGCCGCCTCGTCCTTCTTGCGCTGCTCCTCTCTATATAATAGGAGGCCGCCCTCCCTCCCGCGCTCCTGGCGACCACGCTCTTCGGCCGCCGCCGCCGCCGCCGCCAGCTCGGCCGCCGCCTCCGGCTTGATCTCAGTGACGGCGAACCCTTGCTTCATCGCCGAGGCTTTGCCGAGCTCGACGAGCGTCTCGACCTGGGCGGCCATCCCGCCCACCACCACGCCGAGCGAGGCGATGAGCGGGAGCGACGCGGCGAGACCGCCGGCGCCACCGACGCCCGGCAGGCCAAGGCCCGCCGCGCCAGGGAGCGTGCCCGAACCACCGCCCAAGCTCGAGGGCCAATTGGTCACGAAGACGCGCGAGCCGTCGCCCTGGTCGCCGCCGGCGACCGCGCTCGCAGCCGCGCCGGCGCCGGGGAAGAGGCGATCGAGGAGGCCGCCAGCCGCCCCCTTAATGGCGCGGCCGCCCACCCCGAGCGCGAGCTTGCCGCCGACCAGTCCGCCGGCGGCGAGGAGCGGGTGCTCGAGCACGCCCTGGTGGAGCTCCGCGACCAGGTCGGCGTGCGTCGAGAGCTGATCGATCTTGTCGCCGAGGTTCTTGTCGGCGTTGCCCTGCATCTTGATCTGCGCCTGCTTGAATCGGGCAGCCGCGGTGTTCGTGTTCTGCTTGAACTTCGAATCGATGATCGACTCGTCGCCCGAGACGTCGCGGAATTTCTCGTACGTCGCGAAGCCGCCCGTCTCGCGGAACTCCTTTGCGAGCGGGTTGATCGCGCGGATGCTCTCCTCCTGAAAAATGGAGGTGAGCAGATCCTGGCGGCCCTTCGTTTTGCGGATGATGTCCAGGATGACTTCGACCTGGTCGCGCATCTCATGCGTTTTCGGATCGAGTACGTCGATCCCCGAGCCCCGCAGCT
Source organism: Gaiellaceae bacterium (assembly GCA_035310325.1). Classification (GTDB taxonomy): domain Bacteria; phylum Actinomycetota; class Thermoleophilia; order Gaiellales; family Gaiellaceae; genus Palsa-739. The sequence goes on along the minus strand of DATGEH010000184.1, from coordinate 14,437 downwards.
TGCCCATCTTGTTCGCGTGCATCACATCGCGGAACGCCGCCTCGACCGCCGTCGATGTGCGCTCGACGTTGCCGGTGCCGAGTTGTGCCACCTGCGCGAACGCGCCGCCCTCGCGTAGGCCCTTCTCACCCTTCAGTCCTGCCGCACCGAACGCCGAGAGGAGGCGCGGCCCCTGCGATGCCAGATCCTTGAGCTCGACGGCGCCGACGTCGGCTTGCTTCGCGAGGATGGCAAAGGATCGCGTCTGGTCGCCGCCGATGTTGAGCTTCTTGAGATCGGCGCCGATGTTCGCGATGTCGGCGATCGAGGCGCGCGTGGCCGTCGCGGTCTTGCCGTACAGCTCGAGGTTCTTGCGGCCGGTCTCGACGTCGCCCGTCTTCGCGACGAACGCGCCCAGCGCATCGGTGAGCTCCTGGCCGAACTGGTTCGTCGCCTGCGAGGCCGAGAGGATCTGCGCGCGCAGGCCCGCGATCTGATCGTCCGCCAGGCCGGCGGTGACGGCGACGCCCTGGATCGCATCGCGGAGCTCCACCACGCCGCGGGCTTGCTGCGCGAAGCCGAAGCTCGCGGCGAGACCACCGAGCCCCGCGATCGCGCTCGTCGTCGAGCGCACCATCGAGCCGAGGTCGGCGCCGACCTTGCTGAGCTCCGAATGCATCATCGAGGAGAAGGTCTTCGCGCCGCGCCCCGAGCGCTCGAAGAACTGCGAGAGCTCGTCCTTGCCCTCGAGCGAGACCCGGAACTTCGCCTCCATCGTCACGGGGCGTCATCCCACGTGATCGCGGAATGGCGGTGCGGCCCTTCCACGTGGAAAAGGAGCGTGCACGCGATCCCCACGATGTCGGGGTGGCGCACACCGCACAGCGGCGCGCCCGGCAGCTCGAGCGGACCGTTCGGGCCGAGGATGCGGCCCGAGTCGTCGAGCTCGAGCTCGACCGCGCCGACCTTCATCGTCCGCCTCGGGCGGAGCGCTTCTTCGCCCTCGCCCGCTCGGCGAGCTTCTTGAGCGCGAGGCGGGAGACGGAGCGCTTCGGCGGGGACTTTCCCCGCCGGCGCGCGTCCTCGTCGGCGCGCATCTCGTTGCCGCTTGCGATCATTCCGCAAAACCACCAGAGCTGTCCGTCGTCGAGGTCGCAAGCCGCGACACCAAAGTACGCACGAGCTCGCTCAGCAAAGTCGAAGGCAACACGTCGAGCCGAACCGAGTGGATGTTTTTTTTTAGATTCTCGACGAGCGCATCGGTCTCCTCGCGCGAGTTTGGGCGCGCGGCGACCGAGCCTTGCAGCGACGTCCACTCGTTGTACAGCTCGGCGATCACCTCCGACGGCTGCGCCGCGAGCTCGTCGGTGTCGCGCGAGATCGCCTCGCCCGATTCGGGATCGCGCGCGGCGAGGAAGAGGAGCGCGGCGCGCTCCCGCATGAGGAACGTGATCGCCGTCGGATCCGAAGGCGGCGCCGGACGCCGCGCCGCCTTCGCTTCGGCGGCGAGCTTCTTGAAGTACTCCGCCGTCTCGAGATGCGCGCGCTCGAGATCGGTCTGGCCGAGGACGCGGAGGCGCACCTCGACGCCGGGGGCGCCGGGGAACGGGACGAGCTTCGCGCGCGGCGCGCTCGGCTCGATCTTCTCGAGGAACGATTTCGACAAAGGGGGCTCCTGTGCGATTCGAACGTGCGTTTAGTTCGGGTTCTTCTCGAGCGCGATCACCTTCACCGTGTAGCTCCCGTCGCCGTCGGAGGTCTTCCGCTGCGCGCTCGTCGCGCGGCAGCGGCTGTAGGTGACGGTGGGGCCGGCTGACGGGGTCTTCGTGATCGAGAACTCGGTGCGGTTCGCGACCAGCGTCTCCCAGTCGGGGATGTTCGGGTCGACGATCTGCTCGGCGGTGACGTCGAGGCCGAAGCTCGTGTTGCCCTGCTTGTAGCCGCGGGCGCGACGGCGCTTGTTCATCGTGTTCACCGTCTTCGTCGGCGTGTCCGTCGACTCGGTCACGTCGACGATCACGTCGTCGAGCGCCTGCGAGCCGATGCGCAGGCTGATGAACTCGACGTATTCGGGAGTGGGCATCGCGGGCTCCTTTCGTTACGCCGCGAACGGCGCCTGGATGAGAACGATCTTGCCGAGCGCCTCCTGCAGCGACTGGACGAAGTCGGCCGGGATCGAGAACTGGCAGTTGGTGCCGACCTTGTTGACGACGATCTCGTCCTTGAGCTCCTCGACCTGCTGCAGGATGCCGAGCCGCTCGAGCGTGCGGCAGACGTCGATGATGTCGTCCTTCACCTTCGCCGGCGTCGCGACGTCGGGCGGCAGAAGCCCGTCGGGATCGTCGTCGGCCCACTTCGAGCGCGCGTAGCGCTCGGAGAACATCTGCTCGATGTTGTCGCGCATGTAGTCGAACGACTGGATGGTCATGATGTCGAACACCGAGTAGTCGGGGTGCCCGCCACCGTCGAGCGTGTGCGTCGAGACGGCGCGCAGGATCGCGACCTGGTCGCCCGGCACGACGACGAGCGGCGAGACGCCGTTCGCGAGGGCGCTCGTGATCTCCCCCCGGATCGGGCGCGACGCGATCGGCGGCGGCAGGATGCCGGGGAGCGGGAGCGTGTTGTACGGCTTCGCCGGATCCTCCTCGCTCGACATGACGGCGGCGGCGGCCGCCGCCACCGTCGGGAACCAGCTCTCCGAGCCCTCGAGCCAGTAGACGAGCATGCGCACGCCGTCGAGCGTGGTCGCGAGCGTCGTCGTCGACGCGAGCGAGGCGGGCGTCGCCACCGCGATGATGCCGACCTGGCCGTGCGAGTGCTCGGCGTCGCCTTGCAGATCGAGGAAGCCCGAGAGGACGCCGGCGTTCGTGCCGTCGTTCACGCCGAGCGCGATGTCGTGGTGGCGCACCGCCGCGACCGCGGCGAGCGCGGCGGTCACGTCGATCGCGCCGGCGCCGCCGGTCATCTTCGCCGTCCCGACGGCGACGGTGACGCCGCTCGTGCCGAGCAGCATGTCGGCGCGGACGGAGATGTCGTTCGGCGCGACGCCCTTGTTCTGGGCGGTGAGCGTGACGACGCCGGCCGCCGCGGTCGCGACCACGGGCAGATCGACGATCGCGTTCACCGCGTCGCGGAGCGCCGCCGCGATGACCGTGGCCGTGTCGCCGGTGGAGACCTGCGCGGCGACGCGCCGGCCCGCGACGAAGAGCTCCGCCCCGTCGGCGCCGGTCGCGGTGCCGACGAAGGTGACGGTGTTCGTCGCCTTCGCACCCACCGGATCGTCGACGGCAACGGCGCGCATCCGCACGAGCGGGTACGCCTTGAACGCGGCCTTCGCCATCGCGTCGAGGACCGAGCCGGGGCCGAAGAAGTTCTCGGAGTCGGTCTCGCGGAAGAGGTCGACGGGGACGCCCGAGGCGATCGAGCCCGCGGCGAGCTTCTGCCCGACGAGCAGCACGAACTTCTGCAGGTCGGAGGTCTGCTTGACGCCGCTCGTGCGATCGAAGGCGACGGCGGTGCGCGGCGTCTTGTCGCTCCGCGAAATCTCGGGAGGGAGATCGATCTGAGGGGCCATGGCTTACTTCGCCTCCGATTTCGGGTTGACGGCCGCCGGCGCCTCGGCCGGCTTCGACACTTCGCGGAGCTCGCCGGTCGCGATGCGGCGCTGGTAGTACCAGCTCCAGATCACGCCGACCGGCGCCTCTTTCGTCACGTAGCGGCGTGGCGCTTCTTCGCGGGGGACGGGATCGCCCGTCGCCACGATCCAGAGCATCTTGGGCTTCGACATCCGGTCCTCCCTCAGAAGGTTTGGTCGAGACCGCCGATCGTCTTCGGCGGCTCGTCGGTGTTGGTGATCGTTCCGGTCGTCTCGAGCAAGAGGTCGTTCGACGTCGAGCGGGTGAGGTCGACGTGGTAGCGCGTCGTGAACTTCACACCGTAGGCGAGGAGCTGGGGCCGCTCGGCCACCACCACCAGGCCGTCGTAGCGGAGGCCCGAGATCTGGAGGCCGAGGCGGCGGCCCCCGAGCCGCCTGCGCACGTCCCGCATCACGGCGAAGAGGCGCTCGCGATCCTTCCGCGTGCGGTGCACGTCGGTCGCGCATATCGCGAGGAACGTCCCCTCGACGTGATCGAAGTTGCGCGCCACCGTCGAGTGGAGCGACTTCTCGCCGGCGAGATCGACGAGCACGGCGGGCGTGCGCCCCGCGATGCCGCCCTGCACCATGCCCTCCTCGCCCTCGAACTGCCCGACGTAGACGTCGAGCTGGCGGAGGTACTTCGTCGGATCGGTGCCGTCGACGTTGAGCACCGGCGTGAGCTCGGCGATCATGCCGGCCAGGATCTGCTCCCACGTGACCTCGACGAGGTAGCTCACGTGAGCCCTCCCGTGAGGTAGATCCGATAGAGCTCCATGATCGTCTGCTCGTCACCGGGCAGAAGCTCGAACGGATTGCGCGCCGGCGTCGCCGGCCGCACGCCGGGCCCCGAGCCGAAGAAGAGGCGCGCGGCCTGCTTCAAGTTCGAACCGACTTCGACGAACGCGCGATCGGCGAGATAGGTGATCGAACGGTAGAGCCTGCCCGACCAGATGAGCGCCTTTGCGCCCTCGATGATCGTCTGGGCGTGCTTCGTGAGCGCGCGACTCTCGACGCCCTTCCGCGCCTGCTTGAACACCTTCGCCGTCCCGGTGCGGCCGCGCGCGCGCGCGATCAGCGTCGACACCGAGAGGTCCGGCCAGCGGCCGTTCCCGTTCGAGTCGAAGTTCCGGTGAACGACGTTCGTGAGGAGCTCGCCGATCTGGCGGTGAACCGGCGTGAGATCGCCGGCGCGGCGCGCGGCGTCGCGGAGCGGCGCCTCCCACCGGCTGGTATCGATCTGCTTGCGCAGCGTCACGCTCATGCGAGCGGATCCCGCTTCCGCCCGAACTTGCGGCGGATGCCTTGCTCGAGGCCGCCGCCCGACGGCGACGGCGAGGTGTCGGCGCGTGCGCGCGGACACGGCAGGACGACGTCGGAATCCTCGCGCCCGATCGACTCGACGAGCTTCTGCGCGCGCATGTGATCGTCGAGGATGGAGTCGGGCATCTGCATCGTCTCGCGACGTGCGTAGAGGAAGTAGCGGGCGAGATCGCGGCAGGCGAGCCGGATCACCGTCGGCACCGGCACGAGCGGCACGAGGTACTTTCCGCGGAGCATGTCCTCGATCCACGCCGTCGCGTCGTCGAGCGCCTTTTGCACGAGCGTGACATCGACGACGCCTTGCGCGTTCGCGGAGTCGGTGAGCTCCGCGAGGCGCACGTCGTCGAGGTTCAGGTCCGCTCGAGCTGCGTAGGACATCTCGTTCAGATCCCCTTCGAGGAACTGGCACGCTCGGCGGCGGCGCCGCCGCCCGCCCGGTGGTCGGAGCCCCCCGGCCCCCCACCGAACACGTCACCGCCGCCGAGCGCCACCACCTACTTGACCTTGCCCTTGCCCGGCGCCCTCGGCATCGCGCGCGCCTCCTCCTCGGTGAGCTCCGGCGGCGGCAAGATCACCGCCCACGGCATCGCGCGCGCTTCCTCCTCGGTGAGCTCGACGAGCTCGCCCTCCTTCACGTAGCGCGAGCTCTTCTCGCCCTCGCGCCGGATGGTGATGCTGTTGCCGTCACGCACCCGGTACTTCTTCATCGACGCGGCGTCCATCAGGCGCTCACCGCGTTCTTGAAGAGGTAGCCCATCACGGCCGCGCCCGAGAGCAGCACGCCGTGCGACGTCTCCACCTTGACGAAGGTCGAGCCCTCGCCGGTGCCGACGAACGGGTTCCGCGCGGTGTAGACGCGCCAGGGCGGCGCACCCGCGGCGGCGCCGGCCATCGCCGAGCCGTCGGGCCCGATCGAGCCCGTGCCCCAGCGCGGCAGGTAGCCGAGCGTGGGCTGGTCCATGAGCGGCGACGGCGTCTCCTTCGTGCGGTAGCCGAGGATCGCGTCGAGGCCCCACACGTAGTCTTTCGACTCGGGCTGCCCGAGCGCCGCCGTGTCGACGAACGCCTCGCCGGTCAGGATCTCGTCGACCTCGAGGTAGTCGGCGAGCGCCTCCATCGAGACCTTGCCGCGCTCGGTGTACTTCGTGACGTCGAGGATCTTCGGGTGGCGGCGGAGCGCCGTGATCACGCGCCGGCCCCCGATGAACACGTTCGGCTTGATGAGCATCCGATCGGCCTGCTCGAGGATCTGCGACGCCGGATCCGAGTGGACGTAGTCGTCCCACTGATCGTTGCCCACCACCGTCGTGTTGAGCGGCATCTGCGTCGGATCCCGCAGCGCGCTCGCGACGTCGTGCTCGAGGCGGAGCCGCATCGCGGCGGTGAGCGCCTCCGTCTTGTACGCCTCGAGCGCGATGCCGGGGCCGGCGAGCGCGCGCTCCTGCTCGTCGGTGTAATCCGACAGCGCGTGCGTTCCGAGCGTGAACGACTTCTTCGTCGCCTTGAGCTCGAGCTGGCCCGGCGCCGCGTTCGGCGTCGTGCGCGTCTGCGCGAGCTTGAAGTGCGCCGCGCGATCCCACTCGAGGTACTGACACTCGAGCTTCGGCACCGAGAGCGGCGTGAGCACGCGCTCGGCGATGAAGGTGCGGTTCTTGTAGTTCACCGCCACGTTGGACAAAAGCGGCGATTGATAGAGCGAGCCGGGTTCGATGGCCATGGCTTACTGCCCCCTCTTGCTTTCGCGGTTGATGAGGATCGGGATGAGGTCGCCCTCTTCGGCCGCGACGCCGAGCGCCGTCGCGACGACGTTCTGCTCGGAGAGCGGCTCGTACTCGACGTCGACGGCGGCGACGCCGTCGCCCGCGAGGAAGTCGACCTTCGTCCCGTCGGCGTGGAGCGAGCACTGCCCGCTCGCCGCCGGCGCCGTGCCCCTCGGCAGGAACGCGTAGGGGCCGGTCGGCTTGCCCACCCCCGCCGCCGTCACGTTGACCGCGACGAGCTGGCGCGCCTTCTCGACGAGCAAGGCCGAGTTCGCGGCGGGCACGAGGCCCGCCTCGATCTTCGTGACCGGCGGATCGCTGGCCGACGTCACGTGGCCGCCCGCCGCGACGACGAGCTTCGCGAGGGGCGGGATCGCGCCGGCGGCGATCCCATAGCCGACGCCGCCCTCGAGATGCACCGGGCAGTCCTGCCCGGCCTTCACGTCGTAGAGGGAGAAGCCGAGCGCCCCGTCGTTCGCGCCGGCGGGCGTGACGTGCGCCTCGTCGATGCCGAACTTCACCGCCTGGTGGCGCGCGATGTCGGCGTCGGCGATGAAGCTCTTGATGAGCGCGTGGCCGAGATCTTGGAGGATGTTCTGGCTCATGGGCTTAGACCTCCTCCGTGCGGAATTCGGCCGCGTCGCGCGCGAAGAGGACCGGATCCGCCTTCGAGCACTCCATCAGCGCGACCGTGTAGGTCGCGTCCTTGTTCGACGCCATGAAGTCGGCGATCGCCTTCTTCTGCGCCTTCGCCTTCTCGGTCGCGACGTCGCCGCGCGCCTTGTCCTTCGGCGTGCGGAGACCGGCGCGACCCGGCGACATCGGCTCGCGCTTGCTGATGAGCGCGCGGAAGAGCTTCACGTTCGACCGCGCGAGCTCGAGCAGCTCCGCCCGCTCGGCCGGCGCCGCCTTGAACTCCGCGATCACCTGGTCGACCTCCGCCTCGAGCTGCTTCGTCTCGAGCTCGACCACGCGGGCGCCGAGCGTCACGAGCTCGCCCGCCTTGCCCGCGAGCTCGTTGATCTTGCCCTTCACCTCGACGAACGTCGCGGCCCCGTCGAGGCCGAGCCGCGCGAGCGGCTCCGCACCGAGGAAGAGGAGCGGCGCGCCCTTGCCGCTCGCGATCGCGACGATCTCCTTCTCGTACTTCTGCACGTGCGACAGCAGCACGACCTCGTCGGCGTCCTTCGCGGCGCCGAAGAGGAGCACGAGCTTGCTTCTGAGCTCTTCGTTCATGGGATTCTCCTCGCCGGCGGCGCCGGCAGAAAGCGTGAGGGGCGCCATGCCCTTCACGCGAGCGTTCTTGACGAGCGCGACGTGATCGAGCGCCGCGCCGAGCGACTTGCCGGTCTCCGGATCCTTCCGCTGCCACACCACGCCGCCCGAGACGTAGCGGTAGCGCTTGCCGACGACGTCGTCGGTTCCTTCGGCGGTCCAGTCGATCGCGCCGTACAGCGAGAGCTTCTTCGGCGTCTTCGACGACGGCGCCGCGCGGAGCGACTTCACCCAGCCGCGCGCGCCGGCCTCGTTGAAGGCGAGCGCGCTCTCGTGCTCGCGATCGACCGGCGGCTCGTCGACGAGCGCCGAGAAGTTCGCGACCATCTCCCGGATGTGCTCGCTCGTGATCGGGATCGGCTTCGGCCCGTCGGCGATCTGGCCCTCGCGGATGATCTCGATCTCGGCGGGCGCCGCCTTCCCGTCGGCGACGCCGGCCGAGAAGAGCGCGAGGCCCTCGACGACGTGGAACGCCCTCTCCTTGTGCACGCCCCCGCTCACAGGAGACTCGCGAGATCGACGTGCGTGTTGTAGCCGGTCTTGAGCGAGGCGAGATCGTCGTTGCAGTCGCCGACGGAGACCGGCGGATCGTGGGCGAGCGCGAAGCCGGTGCCGCCGGCGCCGGCGTCGTTCGTGAAGTGGACGCCCGCGCGGTTGCCGTGGGCGATGAGCGCCGCCTTCGCGAGCGCGATCCAGGCGATGAGACCGGGCTGGTCGGCCGGGTGACCGGCGGCGATCAGCGCGGCGACCTCGGCGCCGGCGTCGGCCAGGCGGTGCGGCGCATCGACGATGGCCGTCGCGCCCGCGTCGGCGAAGTGCGAGACGAGCGCGTCGTGGATGGCGGCCGCGTTGACGAGCGCGGTCGCGAGGAGATCCCCGTTCAGCGGGTTGACGACGATGAAGTCGTCGAGCTCCTGGTGCACGGTCGGCTTGGCGACCGCAACCGCATGGCGCGCGGACAGGATCAGCCCCGCATCGGTGACTGGCTGCATTTACGCGACCTCCTGAAAAGCGTTTTTCGTGGCGCGGTGGCCGACGGGCCCGCGGTGAGAGAACGGAAGGGTATTTCGCGGTTGAAAACGTTTGGTAGGGTAGCTTCCTTCCCGTAGAAGACGGGGCTCGCGCGGCAGCTGCGCCGCGTACGCAAGGAGCCCCCCATGCGAGAGCCCTTCCGCGAGTGCCCGTCGTTCGAGTCCTGTTCGTGCAACGTCTGCCCGCTCGATCCCCGAGCTGCCGAGCGCGAGGAGCTGCCAGGCGAAGATCCCTGTGGCGCCCAGCGCGCCACGCGGGAGCGCATCGCAGCCAAATACCCCGAGCTTCTGCCGGGCAAGGGCCTGCTGCCACGCGAGGTGGCCCGTGACCGGCGCCGTGCCCAACACGCGTCCCGGCTCGCGGCCATGTCGCCCGAAAGCAGGGCGAAGTTCGAGGATGGTCAGCGCCGGCTCATCGAGCGCAACGCGGAGCGCCGTGCCCAGAGCGTCCCCGACGCCGCTTTTGGCCGTGCCAAACCGGATCAATGGATGGACGAGGGGTCCGGCAGCGGAGCGTCTGCTCAGCCGAAAGATCACGGCGGCGCGGTTGACCCCGCCGAGCCGGTCGCCTAGGCTGATCCCGTGGCCCTGTACCCGTGCCAGTGTGGCGAGCCGGTGGACGTGGACACCGAGCACCTCGGGCCGTGGGCGGCGCAGCTGCTCCTGCCCCCGGTTCGGGTGATCTGCGCCGCCTGCCGCGACCAGCTCGGCCTCGCCGAAGCCTTCGACCCCGAGCTCGGCCGACCGTTCCTGCTCCGCGACGGCCGCGAATACGTCCTTCTCGGCGGCGCGTTCGTGCGCAGCGACAGCCCCCGGATGGCCGGGAAGTACCCCCGCGACGAGCAGCGCGGCGACGAAGCGCAGCACTAGAGCACCCCCCACAGCGAAGCGTTGACGGCGATCGCCTCCGCCCGGTCGAAGCCGGGGAGCGGCCCCCGCGAGAGCGTCACGATCTCGCGGCCGCCGTCGGTGGCGCGCACGTTCCGAAAGGCGCGCTTCCATTTCGCGCCGTCGGGAAGATGCGCACCGGCGCCGCCGCGCACGCGGACGTCTTGGATGTCCCACGCCCGACGGACGGGCGACTTGCCCTCGCCGCGCTCGCCGTTCGCCTCGAGGAAGGCGAGCGCGTGCTCGAGCTCGCCGGGGTGCACCCGAAGACGCAAGGCATACTCGGTCGAGCTCGCCACCGTCGCCCCGGCGGCGAGGCCCATCCGGTGCGCTAGCGCGTCGTCGTAGACGACCTCGGGATCGGGCCAGTGCGCTCCATCCCAGCCCGAGAAGAACGTCGCTCGCGCGGAGACGGCGATGCGATCTTTCAGCCGATAGAGCCCTTTCTCCTGCACGAGCCGCGTGACGAGCTGCTCGGCGGTGTCGAGGTTCTGCGAGTACATGTGCCAGTCGACCTCGAGCTCGCCATGCGCGAGCGGCGGCCGAGCGAGCTCGACGTTGAACACCGGCGTCCGCTCGAGCTGGCGCTCGACGTCGTGGGGCGAGAGCCCTGCGAAGGCTTCGACCCGGCGGCGGCGCGTCGGATCGGCGGCGCGGTTGAGATCGCCTGCGCCCTGGCTGAGCGCGCCGGTGCGACGCGCCTCGAACCGGATCCCGTCGACCGTCTCGTCGGCCGCGACCTGCGTCGCCGGCGAGCCCGAAAAGCCGGGATCGGGGATCATGTGCACGTGCTTGCCGTCTTCGGTCTCGATGCGCGCCGGCACGTCGTCGGCAGCGGTGAGCCCGCGGGCCTCGAGCTCGCCGCGCGAGAGCGACTCGACCCCGCACCGGCAGCGGTGCCCGTTCGGGGGGAACCAGGTCTGCCAGACGGGCGAGTCCGACGGGAAGACGCGGCCGTTCATCGCCTGGTGCGTCGGGCGCACGCGGTTGTCGCCGGCGGTGCGGTACTGCCAGAACGGCCGCGCGCGCGCCACGTCGGGATGCGTGAGCTGCGCGTAGCGGCCGCCGGCGTAGGCGCCGAGCACGGCGTTGTCGAACGTCGTTTGAAGCTGGAACGACGTCGGCGAGTCGACGCCGGCGCTCGCGAAGGAGGCGCGGATGCGGGCGAGCGTGTCCTTCTCGGCGGCCCCGTCGGCGATCGCGTCGAACAGCGCGCCGTGCGCCTCCTCGAGCACCTGGCGCGCGTGCACACCGGCGATGCCGAAGCCCTTCGACTTGTAGCGGTCCTCGAGGGCGTCGAGCTCGGGCGGCGTCATCGCCGTCTTCCGGCGAAAGAACGCCTTCGCCTCCTCGAACGGGAGCCCCGCGAACGAGGGCGTCCCCATCGCCGAGAGCCGAATCGAATCGGGCGCGTGCGAAGCCGCCTCGAGGCGCGCGAGCATGTCGGCGCGCAGCATCGACTCCGCCGCCGCGCGCCCGAGCTCGGGCACCGCGCTCGACGTGAGCAGCGCGAACACGACCATCTTCGCGTTCATCGGACCCTCCCGCTTGACCAGCTCGAGCACTTCATCGTTCAGCCTTTCGACGGCCGCTCGCGCGCGCTCGGGCGCTCGGGCGGCGATCTCCTCTACGTCCCCCAGCTCATCGCCCGCTTTTTTTTTTGCGCGTCGGCGAGGAGGATGTGCGAGCTGCAGTTCGGGCAGACGCCCGAGCCGCGCATCTCCTCGCCCTCGTTCCCCGTCGGTGGAATTGGCGGGGCGCCCGGCGCCGGCGGCGCGGGCGGTTCGGTGACGCCGAGCGTCTCCTCGCCCGCTTCCGGCTCGACGAGCGAGAACTCGTCGCGCACCTGGCGCACCGCGATCGGCATCTTCATCGAGGCGAGCACCTTGAGCGTCTCGGCGCGCGTCTTCCGCGTCTCGGCCTCGGCCTTCTCGTCGGTCGGCGGCTCGACGAGGTGGCGAAGGCGCGGCTTTGGCGCCTGCGGCCCGTAGTGCCAGACCGTCCACGGGCCGATGAGGTCGGTCGTGAGCATCTGGTCAATGCGAGCGGCGCGGAGCTGGACGAGCTGCTGCTCGGCGCGCTCCTGCACCTCGGCCGCGCCGCCGACGCCGAGCGCGCCGCCGGTGCGGGTGAGCTCAGTGGTCGCGGTGACGCCGTTTATGGCCTTCGAGATCGCTGCGTCGAGGTACTCGATGAACGCGAGGTAGACGTCGCGCACCGTCGCGGCCTTCGTGATCGATTCGAGGATCGTCACCTTCACGCCGGCGGGAACGAGCCCGATCTGGTCGGCGATGAGCGCACGCGCGGCGCCCTTGGCGCGCTCGAGCTCGGGCGAGCCCTCCTTCACGTTCGGCGGGAGCTCGACCTGCACATGCGGGTGGCCGAACCGCTCGATGAAGCTCATCCCGTCGATGAGGTTGTAGCTCTTGTAGAGCCACGGCTTCGCGATCACGCGGCCCGCGCCGCCGCGACAGATCAGGCCCGCGCGATCGCGCACCGCGTGGAAGAGGAGCCCCTCGGGCATGAGCTCGCCCGCGGGGTTCTCGAGCGTCTCGATGAGCGGCGTGTTCCCCTCGACGAAGCGGAAGAAGCGCGCCTCGATCGCCTCCCACTGCTCGATCCACCAGGCGCCGGCGTCCTCGTACCAGACCGGCTGCACCGCCGCGAAGCCGCGATATTCGGCGTCGAGGAGGTCGGCGACCATCTGCGCCGAGTCGGGGATGCGCTTCCAGAACAGCTCGGCCGCCTCGGCGATCTCCGCCGCCTTGTCGCTCTCGTCCCCCGGCTCGAGCTCGACCGGCGCGCCGGCGACCGACATCTTCATTTTCAGAAGCTGCGACTGCACGTGGGCGTCGCAGGCGACGTCGTCGAGCACTTCCTGCCAGAGGAACGTCGTGCCAAAATCGGCGAGCCGTTGGATCTCCTGCAGGCGGCGCGGATCGAGCCCGTCGGTCGGATAGAAGCGCGCGATCTTCCGCGACGGCGCGATGGTGATGATCGTCTGCGGCGGCCGGCCCTCGCTCGCGTTCGGGATCTTCGCCTCGGGGCTCTCGTCGCCCGTGAGCTCGCGCATCCTCGCGAGGAGCGCTTCGCCCATCTCGTTGCGACGCGGGATCTCCAAGGCACGCCCGTGCGCCTGCGACGCCCAGAAGGCAGCCATGGCCGGGCCGATGCCGAGGCGGCTCACAAATACCTCCGCGCGCCGCCGGCGCCGTCGCCGCGCCAGTCGGTGAACTCACGCGTCCAAGCCCGCTTGCCTGCGCTCGCCATCCAGGTCTCGTGCGCACCGTCGCCGGCGGCGAGGAGCGCGAGGCCGAGCGCCCAGAAGTCGTCGGCATGGCCGGTCTCCTCGGTCGCGTCCGCGTCGTAGCGCGTCTTTCCCGCCGCCGTCGTGATCTTGTAAATCGAGTGGATCGACTCACGGAGCTCGGGCTCGGACGGAACGCGAATCGAACGGTCCTCGAACTGGCGGAGAACGCGCGTCGCCATGTCCTCCTTCACCGCCGAGCCGAAGTCGATCGCCTCGACCCGCGCCTCCCCGAACTTCTCGACCGTCTCCTCGGCGAGCTGCGCGCCGATGCCGGTCGCATCGATGCACGCGCGGCGGCAGTGCTCGAGCGCCGCCCACAGCGCCGCGCGCTGCTCGGCGAACCTCCGCCTCTCGAACGCGATGCGCGCACGCACGCGGCGGAGCGGGCCGTCGGGCTCGATGATCGAGAGCACGGCGAGATCGCGCCGCCGCGCGACGTCGTAGCCGGCATAGAGCGTCTTGCCTTTCAGCGGCGCGAAGAGGCGCTTCCACGCGTTCACGTGGTCGTAGCCCTCGGACGGCGCGAGCTCGAGCGGGTCGGCGTCGACGAAGCGGCGCCACTCGCGCGCGCCACCGATGCGCAGGAACGGGACCACGAGAACGCCCTCGTCCTCGCAGGGCACGATCGCCTCGATCGGGATCAGGCGGCTCTCGGCGTCCTCGAAGATGAGGCCGTATTCCGTGTTGAACTTCCGGCCGCGCCCGATCGCCGCGTAGACGTCCTCGAGCCGGATCGGGCAGCCCTCGCGGATTGCCTGGTGGACATCGACGCGGTGGAGCGACCAGCCCTCGCGCGCGCCGCTCATGATCTCGTAGAACGGGCCGCGCCGCTCGTTCGGGGTGCCGACGAGCCGGATCTTCCGCCCCTCGCGCGATGCGATCGGCATCGCGGCGCCCGAGAGCTCCTCGGCGTTCGGCCAGTGGCCCGCCTCGTCGCCGATCAGGTTGCCGTGCTTGCCGCGAATCGAGAAGATGTTCGTGGGGAGTCCGACGATGCGCGAGCCGTGCTCGAAATTGATCGCGAGCATCGTGACCTTGCCGTCGCCACGCTCGTCGCGCACGAAGTGCTCTTCGTTGGTGATCTCGCTCGCGAGCCCGATCGCGCGTGCGTGGATCCCCGCGTAGCGGATCATCTCGCGCGTCTGCACCTCGGCCGCCGAGAAGCAGAACCAGGGCGCCGGCTTCTTCTCGGCGTCGGCGAGCTGGCAGTCGATCACCGCCTCGAGCATGACGGCGT
>DATGEH010000183.1:0-10794 GCA_035310325.1 Gaiellaceae bacterium | reverse complement strand
GCCGATGCTCGGAAGAGTGACGACGTGGCACGCGCACCGCGCGATCGCTCCCCCGGCATCCACCATGTGACCGTCGGCGCGGCCGGGCGCGGCCCGTACTTCCAGAGCGACATCGACAGGCTCGACTGGGTCCGGCGTCTCGTCGCGGTCGCGAGCACATTCGAGTGGACGTGCATGAGCTTCTGCCAGCTGACGACGCACGTGCATCTCCTGCTCGAGACCAACGACGAGTCGCTGCCGGTTGGCATGCAGCGGCTCAACAGTGGATTCGCGCAGGCAACGAACGTGCGCAACGAAGGACGGGGAACGCTCCAGCGGACGCGCTACTGGTCGGAGCGGAAGTCGACCGCCGAGGCGATGCTCGCGGCGTTTCGGTACATCGCCTGGAACCCGGTCGAGGCAGGTCTCGTCCGCCATCCGCTCGACTGGCGCTGGAGCAGCTTCGCGACGTCGTGTGGGCTCGACGACGCATTCCCGTTCGTCGACGCGGGACGCGTCGTCGGTGAGTTGGGTGGCGATCGGAGCGCGCTGCTGGCGTTGGGTCCGCCGCCGGCGGACATGTCCGGGTGTCTGACCCCGCCGTAGCTATGCGGTGCGCTTCTCGGCGACTTCGTGCAGCCGCGCGCGGATCTGATCCACGTCGGCGCCGAGGTCGTCGAGGCGCGGCAGCTCCGACAGCGACTCGAGGCCGAACACACGCTCGAACAACAGCGTCGTGCGATAGCGGATCGCGCCGCCGGGCGCATCCTCGCGCCCCGACTCCGCAATCAGCCCGCGCTCCACCAAGTTCGCAACAGCCGAATCGGCGGCGACGCCGCGGATGCGTGCGATGTCCGGCCGCGTGCACGGCCCCAGGTACGCGACGATCGCGAGCGTCTCGAGCGAAGCCTGCGAGATGTTCCGCTGCGCCGGCCGCTCGAACATGCGCGCGCAGGCTTCCGCCGCGTCGCGCGACGCGCGGAACGCCCAGCCGCCGGCCACCTTCTCCAAGACCACGCCGCTGCGCCCCTCGCGGTAGCGCTCGCCGACGAGCCCGAGGGCCGCCTCCACGCGCTCGACGTCATCGGCAGCCGCCTCCGCCAGCTCCTGCACCGACAACGGCGCCGAGGCGACGACGAGCAAAGCCTCCAACGTCTTCGCGAGCTGGTCGAGCGGGTTGGCGGAGATCAGGCGGAGCGGAGCGTCCATGAATCCTCTCTTTCGACGTCGTGGCGCGAAATCCTGATCGGCGCAAACGGCGCCGCCTGGTCGATTGCGATCTCCCCCGCGCGCCGCAGCTCCAGCAGGGCGAGGAAGGCGACCGCCTGCTCGATGCGCGAGAGCTCGCCGACCTCCTGGTCGAAGTCGAAGATGCTCCGCCGCCGCAGAACGGCGCGAAAGCGCTCGAGGAACTGCGTCACCGGCGGGAAGCGCAGCGCCATGTGCGCGAGCGAGACCTCCGGCGGCTCGACCGCCAGCAAGCGGATCACCTGCGCGAGCAGTTCGGGCTCCTGCGGCGCGAGCTGCACCTCGACCTTCGGCGCCAGAGGAGCGGGCCCGAGCCGGAAGTAGCGGTCGCCCTCGCTCTCGAGCCGCTCGCGCAGCCACGCGGCCGCCTCCTTCATGCGCCGGTACTCGGCGAGCCGCCGCGCGAGCTCTTCGGCGGCAGCCTCCGGCTCGAGCTCGGCGAGCTCGGCCGCCTCCTCCGGGAACAGGCCGCGGGCCTTCAGCTCGAGCAGCGCGGCGATCAAAACAAGGAACTCGCCGCACGCCTCGAGGTCGAGCTGCTCGCGCTCGGCGAGCCGCTCCAGGAACGCCAGCACGATCCCCGCGACGTCGATCTCCCGCAGCTCCAGCTCTTCGCGCAGGACGAGCGAAAGCAGGAGGTCGAAGGGGCCTTCGAACGCGTCGAGATCGAGCTCCAGCTCGCGGACGATCACGTGTTCCAGACTATCCGCCTCAGCGGACGCGGCCACGCGGGACGGCCATCTTCGGCCCCTGCGGGATGGGGCGCGGCTTCGGCTTCGGCGGCGCCGCAGTCGGGTCCCGGAGGAACTGCCACCAGACGAAGAACGCGAGCGAACCGATGAAGCAGGCGAGCGACACCCAGAAGTTGATGCGCTGCCCGAGGAAGTGGCTGGACGGGTCGATGCGCAGCGTCTCCTCGAACGTGCGGAACGCGGTGTAGATCGCGACGTACAACGCAAACAAGGCGGGCCGCCGGATCTTGTAGCGCCGGTCGATCCACAACAAGACGAGGACGCCGAGCACGTCCCACGTGAACTCGTACAGGAACGTCGGGTGGTATTCGTTCGCGGCGCCCTTGCCGTGGATCTCGAGCGCCCACGGCAGCGTCGTGTGCCTGCCGTACAGCTCCTGGTTCCACCAGTTGCCCCACCGCCCGATCCCCTGCGCGAGCAAGAGCCCGGGCGCGACCGCGTCCATCATCAGCCGAACACTGTTTCCGGAGCGGCGCACGACCCACGCGCCGGCGAGAGCGCCGAACGGAATCGCGCCCCAGATGCCGAGCCCGCCCGACCACACCGCGAACGGCCCGTACCAATGTGCGTGGATCGCGCTGTCCTGATGCCAACTCGTGATGAGGTGGTAGATGCGTGCACCGACGATGCCGGCGACGACGCCCCAGATCGCGACGCGATAGACGAGATCCCAGTCGCCGCCCCAGCGCACCCAGCGCACGCCCGTCAACCAGATCGCCGCGGCGATCGCGAGCAGCAGCATCACGCCGTACATGTGGATCGTGAACGGACCGACGTGATACACGCCGTTCGGCGGCGAGGGGATCGACGCGAGGAGCGCGCTCACGCGCGCCATTCTGCACTAGCGAAGAATCTGCAGAGCGAGGTCCGGCGGGCAGCCGTCCTCGAGCATCTGGATCGCGCGATGCAGATCGATGTCCTGCCGGCTCGCGAGCTCGGTCGCCGCGCGCGCGTCGTAGCCCGCGCGGATCAGCGCCTCGGCGCGCCAGCGCTCCACGCGCTCCAACTCGGTCTCGACGTATTCAACGGTAGGCATCGACATATCTATTCTTCCTTTCGGAAGAACGCCTCCGTCGGTTTAGCGGATTCGTAAGGAGAGGGTAAGAGCTTCATTCCGGCTTAACCGGCTGCCTTCCAGGCGGATCGTGAGCCCGCCGCGCTGCCAGAGCAGGACGTTTCCGGCCAGCCGGGGCGGCGCGTCCGGGAAGAGATAAAGGTGGGCGCCCTGGAGCCAGACCCCGTGCGGGACCGTCTCGATGTTCGTGGCAGGCGGGACGATCTTCTCGAGGATGCCCGAGAAGCCGCCGCGGAACTCGCTCAGCAGCACCGGCTCGCCGGCGTAGATGAAGAGCATCGAGACGACCTGGCCGCTCAGGTGCAGCGTGATCGGCACGTCCGGCACGAACGGGCGGCGGCCGAGCACGTCCCTCGCGTCGGCCGCGCTCACGACCGGGCCGAGGTCGGCGGCGAGCGGGCGCTCCTGCGCGGCGGGCAGCGCGTCGACGCGTTCGATCGTGACGCCGCCGAAGTCGAAGAGGTCGAGGATCGCGCCGCGCGACTGCGGCACCGCGAACGCAGCCGCGAGTGCGGCGACGACGATCGCGACCGCGAACGGCCAGCGCCGCCGCCGCGGGCGCAACTCGAATGCCGGCGTGTCGGGCCACGCGACCGTGAGGGACCATCCTCGGGCGAGGGGGCCGCCCCGCCCGAGGAAGCTTGGACGAGCAGCGTGAGCCGTTCGCGCCGCCCCGTCGAGCGGCGGCGGTTGCGCGCCTCGTTCGCGACGATCTGCAGGAGCCACGGGCGCATCGGCGCGCCGGGCCGGAACCGTCCGAACGCGCGCCAGGCCTTCACGAGCGCGTCCTGGGTCGCGTCCTCGGCGTCGGCGGCGTTGCGCGTGATGACGTAGGCCACTCTGAAGGCTGTTTCCAGGTGCGGGCGGACGAGGTCCTCGAAAGGTGGACGGCCCTCCACTGCCGCGTACTACACCGCGTAGGCGCTAAGAGTTCCAGTGATGGCCAAGCTCGTCGGCATCAACCACGTCGCGCTCGAGGTCGGCGACATCGACGAGGCGCTTGCCTGGTACGCGCAGTTCTTCGAGTTCGAGCTGCGCGGACGCGCCGGCAACTCGATGGCGTTCGTTGACATGGGCGACCAGTTCATCGCGCTCGCGCGCGACACCGCACCGCACAAAGACCGCGAGCGGCACTTCGGGCTCGTCGTCGACGACAAGGAGGGTGCACGTGCGGCGCTCGAGGAAGCAGGCGTCGCGGTCTCACGCCCGCCCGCGCTCGACTTCCACGATCCGTGGGGCAACTTCGTGCAGGTCGTCGACTATCGCGAGATCCAGTTCACGAAGGCGCCGACCGTCGCGCACGCACTTGGCCTCGACGGGCTGGAGAAGACGGAGAAAGCGAAAGCTGAGCTGAGGGAAGCCGGGCTCGGTTAGGCCTTGGGGCCCAGGCCGAGCAACTTCTTGAGCTTTGCGATGAATGACTGCATAGCTCGACCCTACCCTCTTTCGGCGACGACTTCCTGTTTTCTCTTCGACGCGGCCGACTGACGCTTCGTGCCGGACAGCTCCACCTTGCGCAGCCGGATGCTCTTCGGCGTCACCTCGACGCACTCGTCGTCTCGGATCAGCTCGAGCGCCTGCTCGAGCGAGAGCGGCCGCGGCGGGATGAGGCGCACGGTCTCGTCGGAGCTCGCCGCGCGCATATTCGTGAGCTTCTTCTCCTTGGACGCGTTGACGTCGAGGTCGTTCGCGCGCGCGTTCTCGCCGACGATCATCCCCTCGTAGAGCGGCGCGCCCGGTGCGATGAAGAGCGAGCCGCGCTCCTGCAGGTTGAGGATCGCGAATGCTGTCGCCTCGCCGCGGCGGTCGGCGATGAGGCTGCCGGTCGGGCGCATGCGCAGCTCGCCGTGCCACGGCTCCCAGCCTTCGAAGACGTGGTGGAGGATCCCGGTGCCGCGCGTCTCGGTGAGGAACTCGGTGCGGAAGCCGATGAGCCCGCGCGCGGGCACGAGGTAGTCCATGCGCGCCCAGCCCGTGCCGTGGTTCACCATCTGCTGCAGCCGGCCCTTGCGCAGCGCGAGCAGCTGCGTGACGACGCCGATGTACTCCTCGGGAACGTCGATCGCGACACGCTCGACCGGCTCGTGCCGCTTGCCGTCGATCTCACGCGTGAGCACCTCCGGCTTGCCGACGTTCAGCTCGAACCCTTCGCGCCGCATGAGCTCGACGAGCACGGCGAGCTGCAGCTCGCCGCGGCCCTGCACTTCCCACGCCTCGGGACGCGCGGTCGGCAGCACGCGCAGCGACACGTTGCCGACGAGCTCCTGGTCGAGCCGCGCCTTCACCATGCTCGCGGTGAGCTTGTCGCCTTCCGTGCCTGCGAGCGGCGACGTGTTGATGCCGATCGTGATCGAGAGCGACGGCTCGTCGACCGTCGACACCGGCAGCGGACGCGGGTCGGCGGGATCGGCGATCGTCTCGCCGATCGTCACCTCGGCCAGCCCGGCGATCGCGACGATCTCCCCCGGCCCCGCCTCTTCGACGGAGACGCGATCGAGCGCTTCGGTCACGTACAGCTCGGTGATGCGCGCGTTCTCGATCGTTCCGTTAGCGCGGCACCACGCGATCTGCGCGCCGCGGCGCATCGTCCCGTGATGGATGCGGCAGAGCGCGAGCCGGCCGACGTATGAGTCCGCGTCGAGGTTCGTGACGAGCGCCTGCAGCGGATGCTCGGGGTCGTACTCGGGCGCGGGGATCGTGGCGAGCAGGGTCTCGACGAGCGGGCCGAGGTCGGCGGCGAGCTCGTCGGGCGTGAAGCCGGCGCGACCGGCGCGCGCGTTGCAGTACACGATCGGGAACTCGATCTGGGCCTCGTTCGCGTCGAGATCGAGGAAGAGCTCGTACACCTCGTCGACGACCTCCTGCGGCCGCGCGTCGGGGCGGTCGACCTTGTTCACGACGAGCACGACGGGCAGCCCCGCCTCGAGCGCCTTGCGCAGGACGAAGCGCGTCTGCGGCAGCGGCCCCTCGCTCGCGTCGACGAGCAGCAGCACGCCGTCGACCATGGTCAGCCCGCGCTCGACCTCGCCGCCGAAGTCGGCGTGACCGGGCGTGTCGACGATGTTGAGCTTGACGTCGCCGACGCGGACGGCCGTGTTCTTCGCCAGGATCGTGATCCCCTTCTCGCGCTCGAGGTCCATCGAGTCCATGACGCGCTCGGCGACGTCCTGGTTCTCGCGAAAGGAGCCGGCCTGCCAGAGCAGCGCGTCGACGAGGGTCGTCTTGCCGTGGTCGACGTGCGCGACGATCGCGACGTTGCGCAGGTCTTCTCGGCGGGCCATACGGCCACGGTAGCCGCGAACTAGAGAACGGCGGCTTCGCCGAGAAGGGCTTTCACCTCGGCGAAGAAGTCCGGCACCGGCTGCACCCGCGGCCCGAGCTCCATGAGCTTCGGCCCGGTCGACATGACGAGGTCGACGAGGACGGGCGCTTCGCCGGGGAAGTCCTTGAGCAGCACGCCGAGCTCGCGGAGGATCCCGGCGCGCGCGACGCGCGCGTCGACCTTCAGCCGCACTTCCTTGCGCTCAGGCGTCGCCTCGAAGGCGGCGATCTCGAGCGCGACGAGCTTCGTCTCGCCCTGCTGCTTGTGGTCGATGCGGCCCTTGACGATGAGGATCCGGTCCTGCAGCAGCAGGTCGCGCGCGTGCGCGTACACGGAGTTGAACGCGACGACCTCGCACGACCCGGTGACGTCTTCGAGCGTCGCGAACACCATCAGGTCGCCCTTCTTCGTCGTCAGCTGCTTCAGCTGCGAGACGATGCCGCCGACGGTGACGATCTCGCCGTCGCGCCGGCGCTCGAGCTCGTTCAGCGTGCAGTCGGACTTGCGCCGCAGCTGGTCGCGGATCGCGGCGAGCGGATGCTCGGAGACGTACAGCCCGAGGCTCTCCTTCTCCATGTGCAGCAGCTCGGCCTTCTCGAACTCGCCGGGCGGCACGACGGGATGGTGGCGCGGCGCGCTCTCGGACGGCTCGCCGAGGTCGAAGATCGAGCCCTGCCCGAGCAGCTTGTCGGACTGCTGCTTCTGGCCCCACGCGAGCGCCTGCTCGAGGCACTCGAGCATCCCCTTGCGCGGCGCACCGGTGGAATCGAGCGCGCCGCACTTGATGAGCGACTCCAGCGCGCGCTTGTTCACGGTCTGCGGGTCGACGCGCTCGGTGAAGTCCCAGATGGACGCGAACGGGCCGCCCTCCTCCCGCGCGCGGACGATCGAACGGCACGCGGCCTCGCCGACGTTCTTCACGGCGTTGAGGCCGAACGAGATGTTCCCCTCGACGACGGCGAAGTCGATCTGCGATGCGTTCACGTCGGGCGGCAGCACGTCGATGCCGAGCTCGTCGCATGCGTTGACGTAGAACGGCACCTTGTCCTTCGTGCTCATGACCGAGGAGATGAGCGCCGCCATGTACTCCTTCGCGTGGTGGGCGCGCAGCCAGGCGGTGCGGTAGGCGATGAGCGCGTAGCAGGCGGCGTGGCTCTTGTTGAAGGAGTAGTCCTGCGCCTGCTCGAGGTCGGACCAGAGCTGCTGGGCGACGCCGGCGGGAACTCCGTTTGACGCGCAGCCCTCGAGGAATTTCCCCTTCAGCGAGGCCATCAGGGCGTGGATCTTCTTGCCGATGGCCTTGCGCAGGTCGTCGGCCTCCGCGGGGGAGAAGCCGGCGACCTGCTTTGCGATCTCCATCGACTGCTCCTGGTAGATGCAGTTGTGGACGACCACGTTGTCGGCAACGAAGTTGTGGATGCCTTCAACGGTGATGTCGTAGACCCGCTCCTCGCCTGCCGGTTCAATGCTCACGATCTCCTGCCAGTTGACCCGTGACGCACGCGCAGCGTTTGGAAGGTCAAGACCAGATAGCGGTTCGAGGCAGCGCGTCTGGATGCGCGGAGATCGACGGCCGAAGTGCTGACGGCTGAACCCCGTCTGCGCCTCGAGCGCTCTGGTGGAAAGGCCTCCCCCTCGCAGCCGCTGGGCCCCTACCGGCTCAAGTGTCCTCGCAGCTTCTCGAACCTCTGCAAGCGCGCTCGCGCGATCGATGGTCAGCCCACTGTCTGCCGCAAGGGTGATCACCGAGGCCTTGCTGGTGACCATGTACGGCTGAATTAGTTCCGCGAATCGTTGCGTGCCGTGCGGCTGCACTTGATACGCCGTTTGGTCGTCGTAGCTCGACTCGTAGATGCTCGATCGGATCCCCAGGCGGAGCAGGAGCGTTTGGACATCCCGCGCAAGAAGCGCTGAGATCGTCTTGTAGGAGGAAGCACGCTCGTTGACGTGACCGTCGCAATCCCAAAGCGCGGCGAGGAACCGAGCGATGTCCTCTTCATCAAGCCCAAAGACGAACTCAGGAATGAACTTCTCAGCACTTCCTGGGCCACGCCGGCCGGCGCTCGCCTTCCACCGAAGCCCAAGCCCGCGAAGCCAGACCTCGAGCGTCGACGGGGCGTGATAGTGAGCCGAGCCCTTCCGCTTCGACACCGTGACCTGCACGACGTCACGAATCTTCTGATGTCGAGTGAGGGCCAGATCGGCAAAGCCCGTTTGGCAAGCCATCTCGAAGTCCTCAATGAGTGTCTCGTCACACGAGAAGAACGTTGGGCTCGCTCCTGACAGCGATCCATCGCCGAGCAAGTACGCAAGAGCCTTGAGCCGCGATCGACCGTCGCTAGCAAGAATGGTTCCTTGGCTCGCTAGCGAGAGCTTTTGAGGAGTGGCGACGAAGTCGCCCTCTGCCAACTGGTCGAGACGCTTCCAACCGGCCTCAGTGAGGAACTCGTGATTCGCCGTCGATCGAATGGTTGCCCCATTGGCCAGCCGCATGCGGAACACGCGGCGAACACCGTTGTCCATCCACTTGGTGATGCGCGCATGAGTGGGCGCGAGATCCTTGTCGACGCCCTGAACCAAGACGTTCTCGAAGTCGGCGAGCTGATCGATTCGAACCCGGCGTCCAGATCTTGCGTCGAGGACGAGGCTGTCGCCGGTTAGACAGATTCCGAACGTCTGATGAAGGATTTCCTTCAGCCGCTCGTCGACGTACGTGACCGGCTCGAGGCCGTTCTTGCGCCGCGCGTAGAGCGGGATGTACTGCATCGGCCCCGGGCGGTAGAGGGCGACGAGCGCGATCAGGTCCTCGAACTGCGTCGGCTTCACCTGGCGCAGCGCCTCGCGCATGCCCGACGACTCGAACTGGAAGACGCCGGTCGCCTCGCCGCGCGCGAGCATCGCGTACACCTGCTTGTCGTCGAGCGGGATCTGCTCGATGTCGACGTTCCCGATGAGCGCGACCGCCTTGTCGATGACGTCGAGGTTGCGCAGGCCGAGGAAGTCGATCTTCAGCAAGCCGACCGCCTCGATGTTCGTCCCGTCGAACTGCGTCACGAGCTCCTGGTCAGCGCCTTTCTGCTGCAGCGGGACGACGTTCATGAGCGGCTCGGCGCCGATGACGACGGCGGCGGCGTGGATGCCGTCCTGGCGCGTCAGCCCTTCGAGCGGCTTTGCGAGGTCGACGATCTCGCGCGTGATCGGGTCGGAGTCGTACGACGCGCGCAGCTCGCCGCCCGGCTTGAGGCAGTCCTCGAGCAGCTGCCCCGGCCCTTCCGGGATGAGCTTCGCGATCTTGTCGACGACGCCGTACGGCACTTCGAGCACGCGGCCGGCGTCGCGCACGGCTGCGCGCGCTGCCATCGTCCCGAACGTGATGATCTGCGCGACGCGATCGCGCCCGTACTTCTCCGCGACGTAGTTGATGACGCGCTCGCGGCCCTCGACGGCGAAGTCGATGTCGGCGTCGGGCAATTGCTTCCGTCCCGGGTTGAGGAAGCGCTCGAAGAGGAGGTCGTAGCGGATCGGGTCGACGTCGGTGATCTCGAGGCAGTACGCGACGAGCGAGCCGGCGGTGGAGCCGCGACCGGGGCCGACGCTGATGCCGTTCTTCTTCGCGAACGAGACGAAGTCCCAGACGATGAGGAAGTAGTCGGTGAACCCCATCTCCTTGATCGTCTTCAGCTCGAACTTCAGCCGGTCGCGGATCTCCTCGGTGACCTTTTCGTACCGCTTTTGCAGGCCTTTTTCGCAGAGCTCGACGAGGTAGTCGAACGCGTCGCGGCCTTCCGGGAGCGGGAACTTCGGCAGGAGGATGCGGCCGAGCTCGATCTCGACGTTGCAGCGCTCGGCGATCTCGAGCGTGCGCCGCAGCGCGTCTTCGTGGCCGGGGAAGTCGCCCGCCATCTCGTCGGGCGTCTTGAAGTAGAAGTGGTCGGTATCGAACTTCCAGTGGTCGGGGTTCTTCAGCGAGTCGCCCGACTGGATGCAGAGCAGCGCCTCGTGCGCGCGCGCGTCTTCGTGACGGAGGTAGTGCACGTCGCCGGTTGCGACGGTCGGTAGTCCGCGTGTCTGCGCGATCTGCGCGAGCAGCGGGTTGATGCGCTGCTGCACCTCGAGGTGCGCGTTCTGCATCTCGACGTAGACGTTCGGCTTGCCGAAGATCTGCTCGAGCCGGTCGAGCTCCTTCTCGGCGTCGTCTGCTCTTCCGTGCTCCAACGCTTTCGCGACGCGGCCGGAGAGGCAGCCGGAGAGGGCGATGAGGCCGGGCGCGTGCGTCTGCAGCAGCTCCCAGTCGACGCGCGGCTTGTAGTAGTAGCCCTCGAGGTAGCCGAGGCTCGAGAGCTTGATGAGGTTCTGGTAGCCCTCGGTCGTCTCGGCGAGGAGCGTCAGGTGTGCGTAGCCCTTCTCCTGCGCGCGGC
>DATGEH010000182.1:0-2445 GCA_035310325.1 Gaiellaceae bacterium | reverse complement strand
CGTTTGCCACCGCTTCAGGTCACTGGGCGGCCGGCGCTATGGAGATTCTGTGCCCGCGAGCTGAGCTGATCGCGACGACTACCACCCGTACGAGTCCGGTCTCGTCCAACCCGGCAGCGACTAACCAATGGCCGCCATCTTCTGCAGCACCGCGTCGATGCGCGCGAAGCCGCTCTTCGCGCCTTCCTCGACGCCGTAGTTCATCGTCGTGTCGCGCTCCTCGGTCGTCGCAAAGTGCATCGTCTGCGTCAGCTTCGTCTTGTCGCCGAGATCCTCGAACTCGAGCGTCTGCAGATGATTCTGGAACGTCTGCACGAGCCGCTCCGGCGGGTCGACCTCGCGGAACTCGCCCTCGACGACGCCGTATGCGGTGCGGAAGCGGTACGTGCCGCCGGGGCGCACGTCCATCTCCTCGACGACCGTGCCGTCGCCCCACCATTCGGGGATCAGCTGCGGATCGGTCCAGATGGAGAAGACGTGCGCGCGCGGCGCGTCGAAGACACGCTCGACTCGGATCTCGAGCTCGCTCGGGGTGGTGACCATGGTCTCGTTCATCAGCTCACCGCCTGCTTCACGAGGTCGCCGATCTTCCGTTCGTCCGTCTTCGTCAGCTTCGTCAGGGCGTACGACGTCGGCCACATCGAGCCGTGGTCGAGGTTCGCCTTGTCGTTGAAGCCGAAGGTCGCGTAGCGATCCTTGAACTTGCCGGCGTCCTTGAAGAAGCAGACGACCCTGTCGTCCTTCGAGTAGGCCGGCATTCCGTACCACGTGCGCGAAGTGAGCTCCGGTGCGACCTTGCGAACAATGGCGTGGATCCGCTCCGCGATCTTCCGGTCGGACTCGGCCATCTTCGCGATCGCCGCACGTACTGCCTTCTCACCCTCGGTGTCCTTCAGGGCCGCCTTCGCCGCGGCCTTCTCCTCTGCGGTGAACTTCCGTGCCATCAGGCTCCTTTCGTGCGTTCGACGACCTGCGCGAAGCGGTCGAGCCGCTGCAGCCACGTGCTCATGCCCTCGAAGGCGTACGGCGTGAGCATGCACCTGCGAACGCGGCCGATCTTCTCCGTCGTGACGAGCTCCGCCTCCTCGAGCAGCCGGACGTGCTTCTTCATGCCGCTCAACGACATGCCGAAGGGCTCCGCAAGCTCGCTGATCGACGCGCTGCCGGCGCCGAGCCGCTCGAGGACGGCGCGGCGGGTGGGGTCGGCAAGGGCCGAGAATGCGCGATCGACGGTCGTGGGATATTGAACCATACGGTTCACTATAGCATGTTCGTAGGCTGCGTCGGTTGAGCCGCGGCTACCGCCTGCCGATTCTCGTTTCGATCGTGCTCGCGGTCGCGATGACGTGGCCGCTGGTCCTGCATCTCGGGAGCGAGGCGCAGCTCGTCGACAAGTGGGGCGATCCGCTCTACCTGACGTGGCAGGTGGCGTGGCTCGGTCATGCACTGCTCCATGACCCGCTGCACATCTTCCAGACGAACTTCTACTTCCCGATCAAGAACAACCTCGTGTTCACGGACGTGCTCTTCGGCTACGCGCCGGCGGGCCTGTTCGCCGGGAGCGGCCCACACGCCGCACTTGTCGTCCACAACCTGATCGTCATCTTCACGTTCGCGCTCGCCTTCTTCGGCGCGTTCCTGCTCGCGCGCGAGCTAAGCGCAGGCGCATGGGGTGGCGCTGCCGCCGGCGCAGCGTTCGCATACGCGCCGTGGAAGCTCGCACAGGCCGGCCATCTTCAGATCTTGTCCAGCGGCGGGATCCCGCTGTCGCTCTACTTCCTCGTGCGTGGCTACCGGCACGGGCGCGGCCGGCTGATCGTCGCGGGATGGCTCGTCGCGGCCTGGCAGATGACGCTCGGCTTCAACCTCGCTCTTCAGCTTGCATATCTCTTGTTGCTGCTGGGCGCGGGAGCCGTCGCCCTCTGGTTGAGACACGGCAAGCCCAGGCCGACTCGCACTGTGCTCCGCGCGAGCGCGCTCGGCGTTGCCGCGTTCGTCACGGTCACCGCGCTCGTCGCCGCGCCGTATCTGCGCGTGCAGCAGGACTATCCGGAAGCGACGATGCCGACGGCCGAGGTGGCGTTCTTCTCGCCGCCGCCGCGCGCCTTCATCACCGCGCCCAGATTCGATCTGGTCTGGGGCGACGCGACCCGCGATTCCCGGGCAACGTTGCGTTCGGACGTCGAGCAGACGCTCTTCCCCGGCGTGACAGTGCTCGTGCTGGCACTGCTCGGTCTCGCGGGCGCCTCGTATTCCCGTCGACTGCGCATCGGGCTGGCCGCCGGCACCATCGTCTGTATCGCGCTGTCGCTCGGACTGACGAGCGTGTCCGGCTTCACCCCGTTCCGGTTGCTCCGCGATGTCGCACCGGGATGGAACGGCGTCCGCACACCGGGACGCATCAACAACATGACCTCGCTCGGGCTCGCGCTGCTCGCGGCCGCC
>DATGEH010000181.1:0-3351 GCA_035310325.1 Gaiellaceae bacterium | reverse complement strand
GCGGCGTCGATCTTCTCGGTCGGAAAGCCGGGTCGCGTGCCGACGGCGAGGCGAGTGAGCTCGAGCACCGCATCGGGCTCCTTCCACGTCGGGAAGTCGCAAAACTCGTCGGCGCCGATGACGAACAGCGGGTCGTCGAAGCGCTCTGCGCGGAGCAGGTCGATCGTCCACGGGTACGGATCGAGCCGCACGTCGTCGTCCGGAAACGCGGCGCGCGCCAGCTCGAGCCGCGTCTCGGCCGGAAGGCTGACGCCCTTGTGGCCCGGCGCCTCGGAGACGAGGACGACGAGCCGCGGGACGTCGAAGCGCTCCTTCGCGGCCCGCGCGAGCTCGACGTGACCGACATGCGGCGGATCGAACGCGCCGCCGAAGAGCGTCACTGCCACTCCAGCGTCTCCTCGCCGACCTCGACCTCGTCGCCTTCGCGAGCGCCCGCGGCCTTGAGGATCGCCTCGAGCTGCTCCGGCGCCGGGGCGCGGCCGGTCACACGGAAGCCGTTCTCGGTGCGGAACACGCGGAACGAGCGGCGCGACGGCTGCGGGCGGTACACGAGGTAGTCGACGAGCTCCTGCTCGTCGGTCACAGGGAGCACCTCTTCGCGCGGGACGAGCTCGAAGAGCGCGCGCTTCAGCTCGTCGATCCCCGCGCCGGTCGCCGCTGAGACACGCAGCACGCGCACGATGCGCGCGTCCTCGATGCCGAACGGCGGCGGCTCCGGACTGAGGTCGATCTTGTTCAGCACGACCACCTGGGGCCGCTCGTCGAGCTCTGCCCCGTACGCGGAGAGCTCGGCGTCGATCGTGCGCCAACACTCGTCCGTGTCGCCTTCACCCGAGTCGATCACGTGCAGGAGCAGTCGCGCGCGCTCGAGGTGCGCAAGGAACTCGTGGCCAAGGCCGACGCCTTCGCTCGCGCCTTCGATCAGCCCGGGCACGTCGGCGACGACGAGCTGGCGGCCGTCTGCCGATTCGACCGTGCCGAGCACGGGCGCGAGCGTCGTGAACGGATAGTCCGCGACCTTCGGCTTCGCGTTGGAGATGCGCGCGAGCAGCGACGACTTCCCTGCGTTCGGCAGGCCGACGAGCGCGGCGTCGGCGAGCAGCTTCAACCGCAGCTCGATGTCGCCCTCGTCGCCGGGGAGGCCGACCTCGGCGAAGCGCGGCGTCTGCCGCGTCGGCCCGGCAAAGCGCTTGTTGCCGCGCCCGCCGCCGCCGCCCTTCGCGACGACGACACGTGCGCCCGGATGGGCGAGGTCGGCGACGAGCCGGCCCTCCGCATCGAGCACCTGCGTGCCGACGGGAACGTTCAGCACTGCGTCCTCGCCGCGCGCGCCGTGCGAAAGCTGGCGGCCGCCAGCGCCGCCGCGACCGGCGCGGAGCTTCTGGTTCGGACGGAACCCCGAGAGGTCGCGCCGCTGCGGGTCGGCGACGAGCACGACGTCGCCGCCGTCACCGCCGTCGCCGCCGTCGGGCCCGCCCCTGGGGACGAACTTCTCGCGGCGGAAGTGCATGCTCCCGTCGCCGCCGCGGCCGGCAACGACATGCAGCCGCGCCCGGTCGTGGAACATGTCGCTCCCTAGACGACGGAGACGAAGCGGCGGTCGCCGCTCGTCCTGAACGCGACCTTGCCGGCGCGCGTCGCGAAGATCGTGTCGTCCTTGCCGATCCCCGTGCCGTCGCCCGGGCGGAAGCGCGTGCCGCGCTGACGGACGAGGATCATCCCCGCCGTCACGTCCTGCCCCGCGAAGAGCTTCACTCCGAGCATCTTCGGATTCGAGTCGCGACCGTTGCGCGACGAGCCGAGTCCCTTCTTATGCGCCATTAGTGCTCCTTCTCCGCGAGCGCAGACTCGAGCGCTGCGATCGCGCCCTTGCGCTTCGCGTTCTTCTTCTCGTACTCGAGCGCGGCCTCGAGATTCGGCCTGCGCCAGTCGGGCGCCTCTGCCGCGATCTCTGCGACCGTCATCTCCTCGTAGCCCTTCGGCGGATGCGCGGCGCGCGCTGCCGTTGCAGCGGGCTTCGGCTTCGCGGTCGGCTTCGGCTTCGCCGTGGCAGCAGGCTTCTTCGCGGCTGCCGGTGCCTTCTTCGCGCCGATGGCCTCGATCTCGATCTGTGTCAGCCGGCTGCGATGGCCGTTGTGACGGCGGTAACCGGTGCGCTTCTTGTACTTGCCGATCACGACCTTGTCGCCGAGCACGTGGCCGACGACCCGCGCGGTCACCGTCGTCGACGGGGAGAGATCCGTCGAGCCGTTGCCGCCGACGAGCAGGACGCGGGGGTTGAACGTCTTCCCCTCGCGCTCGCCGAGCCGGTCCACGAGCAGACGCTCGCCTTCCTGGACGCGATATTGCTTGCCGCCGAGGGTGATGATCGCGTAGCTCATAGCGTCGAAAGCGGGCCCTGGGAGGCCCGCAAGTGGCGAAGTGTAGCGATCACTTGAACTCGTCGCCCCACTCGGACATGGGCACGTAGCCCCAGTTCTCATCCCGCTCTTCCGGCTTTTCTTCGGGAGGAGAGTCGGCGACCACGTCAGCGGAGCCGGCCTGGTCGCTGCCGTTCTGGCTGGCGGCCGCAGCAGCCGTGCGCTTGCGGCGGTTCTTGCCGCCGCGTGAGCCGCGCCGCGTCTTCTTCTTCACCGGGGCGCTGCCGTTGTCGGTGCCGAGGTCTTCTGCGGGGATATGGATCGTCACCGGGCGCTCCGGCTCGGGCTCTTCGGCGGGCGTCGCGGCAGCGGCCGCCGTCCCGGCAGGCTTCTTCTTGCGGTTCTTGCCGCCGCGCGAGCCGCGCCGCGTCTTCTTCTTCGGCGTGACCGGGGTGACGTCGGTTACGTCGGGGTCAGACCCCGCCTCTTCCACTTCTTCGACTTCTTCGATCTCCTCGCTGCCCTCGATCGCCTCCGCATCGGCGGCGCCCTTGCGCACGGGCGGCTTGCGCGTCGGCTTCTCGGCCTCCGCCTCGGCGGTAAGCGGCTCGGGCGCCTTCGTGGTCCTGCGCACGAGGCTGCCGTATGCGATCCCGTCGAGCACGCGCTCGACGCGCACCTTCACGCGCTTGCCGACGAGCTCCGCCGCGTCGCCGACGCAGACGTCCATGCCCTCGACCTTGCCGACGGCGGCCGACCCGTCGTGGCGATCGACCTCGACGAGCTCGAGCTGCAGCTCGGCGCCCTCGACCACCGGCGCCGGCGGTGCGAGATCGGCGAGCTTGCCTTCGGCGACGACGACGAAGTGGTCGAGATGAAGATCGGCTTTGGCGTCGAGGAAGAACCGGCGCTTCGTGAGCGCCTCGAGCTCGATCAGTCGCCGCGCGCCCGGGCCGATGAGCGCCGCCGCGATCGGCGCGGCGACCTCGAC
>DATGEH010000180.1:0-15467 GCA_035310325.1 Gaiellaceae bacterium | reverse complement strand
CGACGGGATCGTCGCGAACCCGAATTGCTGCACCATCCCGCTGACGTGCGTGCTGAAGCCGCTGCACGACGCGGCCGGCCTGCGCAGCGTGCGGGTCTCGACGTATCAGTCGGTGTCGGGCGCGGGCGCGTCGCGCATGGAGAAGCTCCTGGCGGAGCCGCAGGCCGAGCACGATCTCGACATGAACTGGACGTTCGAGGGCGACGAGACCGACGAGGAGTCGAAGCTGCGCGCCGAGACGCGGAAGATCCTCGAGCTGCCCGATCTG
Source organism: Gaiellaceae bacterium (assembly GCA_035310325.1). Classification (GTDB taxonomy): domain Bacteria; phylum Actinomycetota; class Thermoleophilia; order Gaiellales; family Gaiellaceae; genus Palsa-739. Next base: position 15,199 of record DATGEH010000180.1, on the reverse strand, counting down.
CCGATCAGCCCGACGACGGTGCGTGTGCCGGTGCTCGTCGGCCATGCGGAGTCGGTGTGGATCGAGACCGAGCGGCCGCTCACCCCCGCCGAGGCCGAGGAACTGCTGCGCGCGGCGCCGTCCGTGCGCCTCGTCGACGTGCCGACGCCGGGCGCGTCCGCGCAGACGGACGACGTGCTCGTCGGCCGCATCCGCCCCGACCGCGCGTCGGACAACGGGCTCGTTCTGTTTCTCGCGTGCGACAACCTGAACAAGGGCGCCGCGCTGAACGCGATCCAGATCGCCGAGCTGCTGCTCGCGCGTCAGCGCGTCGCCGCTTAGGGTCGCTGCGGCGCGGGCGCGGGGACGAAGGCGTCCCGCACCACACGAAGAACTTTTTCGCGCGTTCCCTCCGCGACCGGCTGCAACCCGCCCAGTTCGAGCCGTGCGAGCTCGACGCGCCCGTGCGCGCGCACGGTGAGAAAGCCGAAGTCGGAGAGGAAGTCGCGCGGGAAGATCGTCTTGTGCAGGTTGAACCGCTCGAACGCGCTCACGCTCTCGCCGTAGCGGTACGCGAACGCCTCGAGCGCCCGGCCCCCGCGCTCGCGCGCCTCCCCGATTGCGGTGAGGAAGAGCGACTGCATCACCCACGGCTTCGACGGATCGGTGAGATACGCGCACGTGACGAGCACCGCATCGTCGCTCGGCGGCCCAGCCGGGAGCTCGGATGCGCGCGGGAACAACCCCGACGGCCCGAACACCATGGAGCCGAGCAGACGGCCGTCGTCGTCGTAGTACACCGTCCCCCACGCGCCCCACTCGTCCTCGGTATCGCGAATCCAGCGGCGCTTGTCGATCTCGCGGCCGCTCCGCGACTGCCACCAGATGCACTCGTGACAGACCGTCGGCGTCGTGTCGAGCGTCGCGCCGGTGAGGCCCGCGAACCGCGTCACGCAGGACTGATCTCGTCGACGACAACGTCGACCGTCGCCTGTTCGACGTCGGCCATCCGTTGGAGGTACTCGCGCACGCGCGTCTGCACCGCGCGGCCAAGCACCGGGATCGATGCGCCCCACTCCGCGTTCACGTGGATCTCGACCCGCACCGCGCCGTTCGAGCCGGAGACCTTCACGCCCCGCTTGGGCACGTCGCGCACGCCCTCGACCTCGCGGGCGGCATCGCCGGCGTAGCGCGCGAGGATGTCCGGGGAGATGGAGGCCTGGCCCGCCATCAGGCCGAACGTAGCACCAGCTCCGTCGCCTCCGGACGGGCTGCGAAGCGGAACGGGACGAACGTCGTCCCGAGCCCCGGCGAGACATGCATGACGCCCGCCGGGCCGCGGTAGACACCGCGGGCATAGCGCGCGCCCAGATGCGCGAAGCGGATCTTGCCGCCCGGGTACGGAAGCGCGATCTGCCCGTCGTGCATGTGGCCCGCGAGCACGAGGTCGAAGCGGCCCGGCTCGAGCCGGTCGAGCACGCGCGGGAAATGCGAGAGCAGGATGCGCAGGTCGGCTTCGCGCGCGAGCGAGTTCGGGTCGATGCGCACCTTGCGGCGGACGATGAGCCGGGGATGCACTCCGGCGATCCAGACGCTCCGGCCGCGCAGCTCGAGCATGACGCCCTCGTCGCGCAGCAGCGTCGCGGGCTCAAGGTCGGCGAGGTTCGACACGCGCGCCTGCGGGTCGCGGGAGATCGCGAGATCGTGGTTTCCGAGCACGGCGTACACGGGCTGCGGGAGCTTGCGCACGAGCGACCGCAACAGCGGCTCGCCGCGCGGATGCGTCAGCAGGTCGCCGGTGACGACGACGAGGTCCGGCCGCCGCCCGGCGACCCACTCGACTGCGGTCTCGACGGCCTGGACGCCGCGCGACGGGATGCCGAGGTGGAAGTCGGAGAGGTGCGCGATCCGCAGCCCGTCGAGCTCGGGCGCGAGGCCCGGCAGCTCGACCTCGAGCTCGCGCAGCCGCACCCAGCCCGCCTCGAACCAACCCCAGGCGAGCGCGCCCCCGAAAATGGATCCGGCGCGGCGCCCGAAGGCCGCCACGCCGGAATCCGCCCCTCCGTTACCCATACAGATCCCGCCTCGGCACGGAATCTTGCGGCGTGCTCAGACCTCCAGCCGCTCCAATGCCGGCCGGGGATCGACGATGTGCCGCTTGAACTTCAGCTCCGACGCCTCGAGCCCGGCGGCGACGCCGACGAGCTGGGCGAGATGGAGGATCGGCAGCTGGTAGCTCTTGCCGGTGGCCTTCTCGAGCTTCTGCTGCCACGCGTCGAGGGAGAGATGGCAGAGCGGGCACGGCGTCACCATCACGTCGGCGCCCGCCTCGAGCGCCTGCTCGATGGGCTGGATGAGCTCGCCCATCGCCGTCTCCTCGCGCGCCTGGATGATCGGGAACCCGCAGCACTTGACCTTCGCCGGGTAGTCGATCGCGTCGCCGCCGCACGCTTCGATGATCCGCTCGAGCGACGACGGGCGGTCGGGGTTCTCGAAGCCGAGGATCTTCGACGGACGCAGGATCTGGCAGCCGTAGAACGGCGCGACCTTCAATCCCTTCAAGCCCTTGTGCGCGGCCGTCTTCAGCAGCTCGTAGCCCTCCCCCTCCGCGATCTCCCAGAGGAGATGGCGGACGTCGACCTCGCCGCTGTAGGCGGGAACGCCGACGGCCGCGAGGTTCTCGTTCACGCGCGCGCGCAGCGTGTCGTCGCCTTTCAGCATGAAGTTCGCCTGGCGGAGGTTGAGCGTGCAGACGTTGCACACCGTCATGAGCGTGTCGCAGCCCGTCGCCTCGGCGTAGGCGAGGATGCGCGCATTCAGGTGGAGGTAGTAGTCGGGCTCCGCCTCGTGGATGTCGCCGGCGCCGCAGCACGTGACCGACTCCAGCTCGACGAGCTCGAGCCCCACGCGCGGCGCGAGCGCCTGCGTCGACGTGTCGAGCTCCTTCGCCGACAGGGACGCGAGACAACCCTTGTAGTACGCGACACGCTTCATGATTTGTGCCCCTTCCGGTGACGGTTTCGCGTTCCTGGCGAGCGAAAAGCGAGCGATACAAGGACGCAGGTCGCCGTAGCGCGATGCTTTGCAGCCGCCAGGGGCGCCCTAACCGTTACCGGAAGGGGCACTACGCCTCCTCCGGCAGGTGCGGCCGCGGGAACGCGCCCGGCTTGGCATAGATCTCCTCGAGCGATCCTTCGACGTGGCCGTGCGCGAGCTTCGCGAGCGCGTGCTCGCCCTGAACGTGCCCGGCCGACCCGAGGCGGCCCTGCTCGTGCACGAGCTTGTGCAGGTTGCGCGCCTCGCCGACGTCCTTCGCGACGTGCGGCGGGAACGACAGGCCGGCCTTGTTGTGCGCGATGAGGTTCATCGCGAACTTCATCTGCTTCACCGAGGACACGATGCCCTGGGTCTTGGGCACGAGCTCGGTCTCGCGCAACCAGCCGGTCGTCTCGGTGGAGCGGATGAACCACTTGGCGTGCTTCGCGCCCATGTCGCGGTCGATGCCGTGGTTGACCGCTTCGGCGCCGAGCTTGGCGATCGCCTCGCGCGGGTCGACGCCCTTCGGGCAGCGCTCGGTGCAGAAGTAGCAGCGCGTGCACTCCCAGATGCCGTGCTGGCCGCTGTACTGCTCGAGGCGCTCGACCGTCGCGCCGTCGCGCGGGTCACCGACGAAGCGCATCCCCTTCGCGAGCGCCTGCGGACCGAGGAACTCGGGGTCGGACTCCATCGCGTTGCACTCCGAGACGCAGCAGCCGCAGTTGATGCAGAGCGACTCCTTGTGCACGACGTTCATCCGCTCCTGTGAGATGCGGTACTCGCGACCGTCCTCGGGCCGCTCGTAGCCGGGCTGCAGGTACGGCTTCATCGCCTTGAACTTGTCCCAGAACGGCTCCATGTCGACGACGAGGTCCTTCACGACCGGCAGGTTCCCCATCGCCGAGATCGTCGGCACGTGACCGGCCTGCGCGATGTCGTGCATGCGCACCTTGCACGCGAGCACGGCCGCGCCGTCCATCCGCATACCGCACGAGCCGCAGATCATCATCCGGCAGCTCTTGCGGAACGCGAGCGTCCCGTCGTGCTTGTCCTTGACGATGTCGAGGCAGTCGAGCAGCGTCGCCTCGTCGGGGGCGTCGAACTCGTACTCCTTCAATGCGCGATCGCCCGTCGCGGAGTCGTAGCGCCAGATCTTCAGCGCGGCCCGCACGTCACCCTCCGAGCCCTGGGATCGAGTTGGTCGCGTACGACTGCGCCGCCGGCGGCACCGTCACCTTCACGGCGGTGCCGAAGTCGGAGAGAACCGTGGTCGCGGTGACCTTCGCTCCGGCGGTGGTGACGACGCGCACCTGGTGAACGTAGCCGTCGTCGCCGACCCACGCGTCGTACGTCGACCCGGACGCGACCCCGTGATAGTGCGTCGTCGAGCTGCCGCCGACGGTCTCCTTGCCGACCACCGTGACGCTCTTCAGGCTGCGGAGGTAGCTGAGCGCCTGTCCCGGGTCCTGCGAGGCGAGCAGGGAGAGGTTGAAGCCCGCCGCCTTGCCGGCCTTCGCGAGGTCGATCTTCAGCCACTTCTTGCCGGGCGGCAGCGCAGCGGTGAGGAGCGGCGAGCGGATGTACGCGCTCGTGCCGACGAGCACCTCGTCGAGCGCGGCCGTGAGCGTGCCCGCGCTCAGGTCGACGTGCATCATCCCGCGGCGGCTCTTCGTGTCGAAGGCGCCGTTGCCCGTGAGCGAGATGTTCTGCCCGCTCGCAGCCGCAGACGCGGTGAGCGAAACGTGCGAGCTACCCGCCTGCACCGTCTTGACGGCCGCAGCCTCGACTGCGCTCAACGCCGAGCTCGTGCTCACCGTCTTCTTCGAGCCACCGCAGGCGACGAGCACGAGCGGTACCGCGAGCAGGACGAGCGCGAACCGCCGCACTAGTACTTCCGCTCCTCGGGCTGCCACTTCGTCATGCGCACGTCGGCGTACGAGAGCTCGGGAGCGCCGTCGACCCAGCGGCTGATCGAGTGCTTCAGGAAGTTCTCGTCGTCGCGCTTCGGATAGTCGTACGGACGCGCATGCGCGCCGCGGCTCTCCTTGCGCGCGATCCCCGCCTGCAGCATGCACCACGCGGTGTCGAGCATGTTCCCGAGCTCGATCGCCTGCGTCAGGTCGTTGTTGAAGAGGTTCCCCTTGTCCTCGACGTAGACGCTGCGATGCCGCTCACGCAGCTCGGGGATGATCTCGAGCTGCTTCGCCATCTGCTCTTCGCGGCGGAACACGGCGAAGTTCTCGAGCATCGTCGACCCCAGCTCCTCGCGAATCTGCCAGGGCCGTTCGCCCGAGTCGCGGTCGAGCAGATCCTTCAGCTCGCGCTCTGCATCGCGCTCCGCGGATTCCGGCACCGTCACCGTCGTGTGCGACAGCGCCCACTCCGCCGCCGCCCGGCCGGAGCGCCGGCCGAACGTGATCGTCTCCATGAGCGAGTTGCCGCCGAGCCGGTTCGCGCCGTGCACCGACACGCACGCGCACTCGCCGGCGGCGTACAGGCCGGTGAGCTCCGTCGCGCCGTCGTTGTCGGTTTCGATGCCGCCCATGTGGTAGTGGGCGCCCGGCCGCACCGGCACCGGGTCGAAGATCGGGTCGACGCCGGCGAACGTCATCGCCAGCTCGCGCGAGCCGGGCAGGCGCTCGATGATCCGCTCCGCGCCGATGTGGCGCATGTCGAGCATTACCGAGCCGTTGACCCCGCGGCCCTCGTCGATCTCCGTCTGCTCCGAGCGGGAGACGACGTCGCGCGACGCGAGCTCGAGCGCGTTCGGCGCGTAGCGCTGCATGAAGCGCTCGCCGTCCTTGTTCAGCAGGTAGCCGCCCTCGCCGCGGATGCCCTCGGTGAGGAGGATCCCGGACGGATAGAGCGTGGTCGGATGGAACTGCATGAACTCCATGTCCTTCAGCGGCACACCCGCGTGCAGCGCCATCGCCGTGCCGTCGCCCGTGCACGCGTACGCGTTCGTCGTGACGCGGTACTGGCGCCCGGCGCCGCCGGTCGCGAGGACGACGGTCTTCCCGCCGACCGTCTTCAGCCCGCCGTTGAGGAGGTCCCAGCAGATGACGCCCTGGCAGCGGTCCTCGTTGACGACGAGCTGCCACGCGAAGAACTCCTCGTACACCTTGATGTCTCGCTTGCACACCTGCTCGTACAGCACCTGGATGAGCACGTGGCCGGTGATGTCGGCGGCGAAGATCGTCCGCGGCGAGCCCGCGGCGCCGAACGGGCGCTGCGCGAGCCGGCCGTCCTCCTGCCGCGAGAAGAACGCCCCCCAGTTCTCGAGCTGGATGATGTCGTCGGGCGCTTCTCGCGTGAAGATCTCGATCGCATCCTGGTCGCCGAGGTAGTCGGAGCCTTTGACCGTGTCGTAGGCGTGCGTCTCGGGGCTGTCCTCGGCGGCGTTCCCCAGCGCGGCGTTGATCCCGCCTTCCGCCGCGCCCGAGTGCGAGCGGGTCGGATGGAGCTTCGAGATCATCGCGACGTCCGCGCCGGCGTCGAACGCCTCGATGGCTGCGCGCATCCCGGCGCAGCCGGCGCCGACCACGAGGACGTCGTGCTTCGCGATCACTACGTCAACCTAGCGGGCCGGCCGCTGCGAGCTCTGCGGGGAACTGCTGAAAGTTCTTGCGGAACATTTCGGCCAGCTCGCGGGCTTTCCGGTCGTATGCAGCGGGATCGCTCCAGGTCGAACGCGGATCGAGGAGCTGGGAGACGACGCCGGGCACCTCGACCGGGACCTGGAAGCCGAAGACCTCGTCGGTCCGGTACTCGACGTCGTCGAGCCGGCCCTCGAGCGCGGCGTGCAGGAGCGTGCGCGTCGCCCCGATCGGCATGCGCTCCCCGACCCCGTGGGGGCCGCCGGTCCACCCGGTGTTGACGAGCCAGACGGCCGAGCCGTGCTCTGCGAGCTTGCGGCCGAGCATGTCCGCGTAGACGCTCGGCGGCTGTGGCAGGAACGGCGCCCCGAAGCACGTGGAGAACGTGGGCTGCGGCTCGGTCACGCCGATCTCCGTCCCGGCGAGCTTCGCCGTGAAGCCGGAGAGGAAGTAGTAGAGCGCCTGGCTGCGATCGAGCCGCGCGATCGGGGGCAGGATCCCGAACGCGTCGGCGGTGAGCATGATCACCGAGCTCGGATGGCCGGCGCGCTTGTCAGCGTGCGCATTCGAGATCTGCTCGAGCTTGTACGCAGCCCGCGTGTTCTCGGTCTTCGACCCGTCGTCGAGATCGACCACGCCGAGCTCGTCGAGCACGACGTTCTCGAGGATCGTCCCGAACGTGTGCGTCGTCTTGTAGATCTCGGGCTCGGCCTCCGCCGACAGGCGGATCACCTTCGCGTAGCAGCCGCCTTCGAAGTTGAAGACGCCCTGGTCGCCCCAGCCGTGCTCGTCGTCGCCGACGAGCGCACGATCGGGATCTGCGGAGAGCGTCGTCTTGCCCGTGCCCGAGAGCCCGAAGAAGATCGCAGAGCGTCCGTCGTCGCCGACGTTTGCCGAGCAGTGCATCGGCAGCACGCCCTCGAGGGGCAGCCGGTCGTTCATGACGGTGAAGATCGACTTCTTGATCTCGCCGGCGTAGAACGTGCCGCCGATGAGCACTTCGCTGCGCGACGGATGCAGGACGATGAACGTCTCGGTACGCGTGCCGTCCTCGGCCGGATCCGCCTCGAGCCCCGGCGTGTGCAGGACGAGCGCCTGCGGAGAGAAGCCGCGCAGCTCGCTCGGCGTCGGATCGATGAACATCGTGCGCGCGAACAGCGCGTGGTACGGGTACGCCGTCACGACGCGCACGGCGACGCGGTGCGCGGGGTCGGCGCCCGCGAACGCATCGACGACGTAGAGCGTCGCCTCGCGGGCGAGGTTGTCGGTCACCTTCTCGCGCAGCCGCTCGAAGCCGTCTTCCGTGAACTCCTTGTTGCCGTCCCACCAGATCCGGTCTTCGGAGCCGGGCTCGCGGACGACGAACTTGTCCTTGGGCGAGCGGCCGGTGTGGCTGCCGGTGTCGACGGCCAGCGGGCCGCCCTCGGCGATCCGCGCTTCTCCGCGCGCGACCGCGTGCTCGTAGAGGAGCGACGTCGTCGGATTCCAGATGACCTTGCCGCTCGGCGCGATCCCGTGCGTGGAGAGATCGACGCGCCCGCGGACGTCCATGGCGGTCATTGCCTCTTATCGTATGCCCGATGAGCGAGGAGCCGCGTTCCGATGGTGTCGTGACGCTGCGGCCCTGGACGGCCGCCGACGCTCCGGCGCTCGTCGACTGCCTCGACGGCGACCACGAGATCGCGCACTGGCTCGACCAGATCCCCCAGCCGTACACGCTCGCCGACGCGCTCGTCTACATCGGCGGGATCGGCGAGCAGGCGTTCGCCGTGACCGACGCGCAGGACGCCCGGCTGCTCGGCTCTATCGGCCTGCGCTGGAACGACGCCCACGACGTCGCCGAGGTCGGTTACTGGCTCCGCGACGATGCACGCGGGCGCGGGGTCGCGACCCGGGCGCTCGCGCTCGTGACGAAGGTCGCATTCGGCGAGGGCGCCGCGCGCATCCAGCTGCGCGCGGCGGTCGGCAACGACGCGTCGCGCCGCGTCGCCGAGAAGGCGGGGTTCAGGCTGGAGGGGGTACTACGCTCGGCGCACTGGAGCCCGCGGCTGCAGCGGCGGCTGGACTGGGCGATGTACTCGCTGCTGCCGGACGACGCGTAGTCGACTCCTGCCGCACGACGATCGCGACGCACGCGAGCACGAGCAGTGCGCCTACGCCGATCGACCAGGTGAGCGACTCGTGCAGGACGATCGCGCCGAGGGCGATCGCGACGATCGGATTGACGTACGCGTAGGTCGCCACGGTGCCGAGCGGTGCGTTGTCGAGCAGCCAGACGTACGCCGTGTAGCCGACGATCGACCCGAACGTGACGAGATAGAAGAAGCCGAAGATCGACCGCGCCGAGAATTGCGAGAAGTGCGGATGCGTCGTCGCGAGCGCGATCGGCAGCAGGATCGCGCCGCCGGCGAGCATCTCGAGCGAGGCGGCGGCGAACGCGTCAGCGGGCATCGGCAGGCGGCTCGAGAGGAACGAGCCTCCGGCCCACATGAGCGCCGAGAGCACCACGAGCAGGATCCCCGTGGTCGTCGCGCTGCCGCTCGGCCGCGCGAGGATAACGAGCCCGCCGAAGCCGGCGCCGACGGCGAGCAGCGCCGCCCGGTGCGGACGGTCGCCCGTCGCAGTGCGCATGACGACGATCCACAGCGGGACCGAGCCGATGATGAGCGACGAGAGCCCGGTCGGCACGTGCCGCTCGGCGACGAAGAGCACGGCGTTCGCGCCCGGCAGCAGCGCACCAACGAGGAGCGCCGACCCGAGCTGGGCGCGGGTCACGCGGAACACGGAGCGGCCGCGCCACACCGCGGTCAGCGTCGTCATCAGGACTCCGGCGAGCACGAAGCGAACGCCGACCGCGAAGAGCGGCGGGATCGTCTCGCCGGCGAGCTCGATCCCGAGATAGGTCGAGCCCCAGATGAGGTAGACGGTCGCGAGCGCGACCCAGACCTTGGCCTTGTGGCTCACGACCTCACTCTGCCCCACGCGCGGCAGGCTGCGGAAGCTCTATGTCGAATGAGCGGATGTGGACTCCCACGCGGCCGCCGCACGCTTTCTCGACTCGCCCGCCCTCGCCGAGGGCACACGGCGCGCGTACCGCGTCGACGTCGAGGAGTTCTGCCGGTGGCTCGAGAAGCGCGGCACGGATCTCGACGACGTCGACGTGCGGGTGCTCGTCGAGTACGCCGGGACGCTCGGAGCCGCGCGGCCGGGCCGCAAGCCGAGCCGGCTCGCGACCGCGACGATCGCACGCAAGCTCGCTGCCGTACGTGCATTCCTCCGGCACTCGCTCGGAGCGGCACGCGTGCCCGACGCGCGGCTCGCGCCGCGCCGCGGCCGCCGTCTTCCCGAGTCGCCGCGCCAGCAGGACCTCGAGCGCGAGCTCGCGGCGCTCGAAGGGGAAGGCCCGCTCCCGTTGCGCAACCGCGCGCTCGTCGAGCTCGTCTACTCGGCCGGACTACGCAGCGCGGAAGCGGTCGGCCTCGATCTCGGCGACGTCGACTTCGAGCAAGAGCTCGTGCACGTCCGCCGCGGCAAGGGCGGCAAGGAACGAGTCGTGCCGCTCGGCGAGGAGGCGGCGCACTGGGTCGCGCGCTACGTCCGCGAGGCCCGTCCCGAGCTGGCGAACGGCGCGAACGACGCGCTCTTCATCTCCGCGCGCGGGAAGCGGCTCGACACGAGCACGCTGCGCCGGCTCGCCCCGCATCCGCATCGCCTGCGTCACGCCTTCGCGACGCATCTCCTCGAGGGCGGCGCCGATCTCCGCACGATCCAGGAACTGCTCGGCCACAACTCCCTGTCGACGACGCAGATGTACTCGCACGTCGACGCCCGCCGGCTGCGAAAGGTGTACGACAGTGCCCACCCGCGTTCCTGACGCAGTCGAGTCGTTCCTCGCGCTGTCGGCGACGCGTCTCGCGCCGCGCACCGTCGAGGCGTACCGGCGCGATCTCGTCGACCTGTGCACCTGGCTCGAGGGGCCGCCCGACTCGGCCGACGCCGAAAAGCTCGCCGAGTATGTCGCCACCCTGCGCGCGAAGGGGCTCGCAGCCACCACGATCGCGCGCCGGATTGCGGCGGTCAGGTCGTTCTACCGCCACCAGGTGCTGATCGGCGTACGCAGCGACAACCCGGCGGCCGAGCTCGAGCTGCCGCGCCGCCGCCGAACGCTGCCGCGCACGCTGTCCGCCGGCGAAGCGGAGCGGCTCATCGAGGCCGCGAAGGGGACGACGCCGCGATCGTTGCGCGACCGCGCGCTCGTCGAGCTCCTGTACGGCGCGGGACTCCGCGTCAGCGAGGCGATCGGGCTCGAGCGCGGCGCGGTCGACCTCGAGCGGCGACTCGTCCGCTGCGTCGGAAAGGGCTCGAAGGAACGGGTCGTGCCGATGGGCCGCGAGGCCGTCGACGCGCTGCGCCGCTACCTCTCGCGCGGACGGCCGTATCTCGACAAGCGCCACCGCCCCGAGCTCTTCCTCAACGCGCAGGGCGGCGGGCTGACGCGTGCCGGCGCCTTCCTGATCCTGCGGAAGCTCGCCGACGCGGCCGGCCTCGAGCCCGATCGTGTGCATCCGCACCTGCTGCGGCACTCGTTCGCGACCCACCTGCTCGAGGGCGGCGCCGACCTGCGCTCCGTCCAAGAGATGCTCGGCCACGCCGATCTCTCGACCACCGAGCTCTACACCCACGTAACCGATCGGCGGCGTCGGGAGTTGTACTTCCAGGCGCATCCCCATGCGCGGAAGAAGGCGACTCGCAATGCTCCAACTGCACACCGCAATACTCCTCATGGCGACGCTGGCGGCCGGCTGGCTGATGACCCAGGCCGGCCTGCAGAAGAGCGCGCTCGAATGGCGCCGCCGCCGCAGGACGTGTCCGTCCTGCGGGCGGATCATCGAAGAGCGCGTCTGCTCCAGCTGTACTAGCTAGCGCTGCTTCGGCGCGCGCCGCTTGAGCTGCTGCGCGACGCTCGCCGCGGTCTTGCGCAGCTCTGCAGGAGACTCGTCGTCCTCGCTCATCCCCTCGAGCAGGACGATCGTCTCGCGCTGCGGCGACCCGTTCTTCAACGCGAGCACCGCGAGCCGCTGCACGGCGGCATTGCCGTCGCCGGACGCGAGCTTGTGCAGCAGCGACCGCACGCCGTTGACCGAGCTCGGGTGGTCGCGCGACAGCAGCTCGATGCTGAGCAGCGCCGAGCCGCGACAGGCAGGGCTCTCGTCGTCGAGCCCGCGGCGCAGCAGCTCCTCCTTCGCGCGCCAGCGGAACTGGCCGATGGCGCGGAATGCGACCGCACGCTCCCGAAAGTCGGCGCTGCGAGCGGCCGCCTCGAGCTCGTCCCCCCATTCCCCGCGCAGATCGGCGAGCTCGCGCTCCTGCCCCTCCTGGGCCAGCGCGTCAGCCTGCGCCGCGGCTTCCTGCAACGACATCGACGGAACCTTAAATAGAGTGGGAAACGTGGCGCATCGCGTAGTCCTCATCCCAGGAGACGGAACCGGCCCCGAGCTGACCGAGGCGACGCGTCGCGTCCTCGAGGCTACGGGGGTCGAGTTCGACTGGGACGTCCGCGAGGCCGGCGCCGACGTCATGGATCAGTACGGCGGCAATCCGCTCCCACCCGACGTCCTCGATGCGATCCGCGAGACGGGCGTCGCATTGAAGGGCCCGATCACGACGCCGATCGGCGGCGGCTTCCGCTCGGTGAACGTCGCGCTGCGCAAGGAGCTCGACATGTATGCGCAGGTGCGGCCGATCAAGAGCTACCCCGGCGTGCGCTCGCGCTTCCAGGACGTCGACCTCATCATCGTGCGCGAGAACACCGAGGACCTCTACGCGGGGATCGAGTTCGAGCAGGGCACACCCGACGCAGAGGAGCTCATCCGCTGGATCGAGTCGAAGGGCGCGAGCCTGCGGCACAAAGACGCCGGCATCTCGATCAAGCCGATCTCGATCACCGGCACGCGCCGCATCTTCGAGTTCGCATTCGACTATGCGCGCAAGAACGGCCGCAAGAAGATCACCTGCGTGCACAAGGCGAACATCATGAAGTTCAGCGACGGCCTCTGGCTGCGCGTCGCGCGCGAGGTCGCCGCCGAGAACGAGGACATCCAGTTCGACGACCGCATCGTCGACAACATGTGCATGCAGCTCGTGCAGCGTCCGGAGGAATACGACATCCTCGTGCTGCCGAACCTGTATGGCGACGTCCTCTCCGACCTCTGCGCAGGAATGATCGGCGGGCTCGGCGTCGCGCCGGGCGCGAACTACGGCGAGCACGTCGCCGTCTTCGAGCCGACGCACGGGTCGGCGCCGAAGTACGCGGGCCAGAACAAGGTCAATCCGATCGCAGAGATGCTCTCGGGGATGCTGCTGCTGCGCCATCTCGGCGAGCTGCTCCCCGCACAGCGGCTCGAGCGCGCGATCGCCGACGTCATCGCCGAGGGCGAGAACGTCACGTACGACATGAAGCCGACCCGCGACGACCCGACCGCGGTCGGCACGAGCGAGGTCGCGGACGCGATCGTCGAGAAGCTCGAGGCGGCGGTCCTCGCATGAGCGCGCGGCGCAAGATCACGGTCGTCGGCGCCGGCAACGTCGGTGCAACCTGCGCGCAGGTGCTCGCGACACGCGACTACGCCGACATCGTGCTCGTCGACATCAAGGAAGGCCTGCCGCAGGGCAAGGCGCTCGACATCAACCAGATGGGCGCAGTGCTCGGCTATGAGCCCAACGTCGTGGGCTCGAACGGCTACGAGGAGAGCGCCGGCTCGGCCGTGGTCGTCATCACCGCCGGCCTCCCCCGGTCGCCCGGCATGTCGCGCGACGATCTCGTCTCGACGAACGAGAAGATCGTGAAGGACGTCACCGAGAAGGTGATCGGGCAGAGCCCCGACGCGATCCTCATCGTCGTCTCGAATCCGCTCGACGCGATGTGCCATGTCGCGAAGAACGTCTCGAAGTGGCCGAAGGAGCGCGTCTTCGGCATGGCCGGCATCCTCGACACCGCGCGCTTCTCCACCTTCATCGCCTGGGAGACGGGCGCGTCGGTGAAGGACGTGCAGGCGACCGTGCTCGGCGGGCACGGCGACCAGATGGTCCCCGTCGTCTCGGCGACGACGGTCGGCGGCATCCCGCTGCGCAAGCTCGCGAAGGACGACGCGATCGAGGCGATGGTCGCGCGCACCGCGAAGGGCGGCGGCGAGCTCGTCAACCTGCTCGGCACCTCTGCCTGGTACGCGCCCGGCGCAGCCGCCGCGCAGATGGTCGACTCGATCATGCTCGACGAGAAGCGCGTGCTTCCCTGCACCGCCTACCTCGAGGGCGAGTATGGAATCGACGGCCTGTACATGGGCGTACCGGTGAAGCTCGGTGCGGCCGGCATCGAGCAGATCGTCGAGCTCGAGCTTTCGCCCGGCGAGACGGACGCGCTGAAGGCGAGCGCCGCCGCCGTCCGCGACGTCGTCGGCGTTCTCACTACTTAACGACCAACGTCCCTTTCATGCCGGCTGCCGCGTGGGAGTCGACGGTGCAGAGGAACGTGTAGGTCCCCGCCTTCAGGCGCACGCTGACGCGCGAGACGCCGCCCTTGCCGACGATCTTGCCCTTGGCAAGGACGCCGTGGCCCTTGACCTCGATGTCGTGGCGCAGAGGCGAGCGGTTCGTCATGAGGATCGTGACGAGCCCCGGATGCGCCGTTAGACGGGACGTCGAATACCTCAGGGCGGTCGGCGAGGCCGAGATCCGCAACGTCGTCGACGCAGCGGCAGCGGCCGGTACGGCAAGCGCGAGGGCGAGGATCGCGAGTGCGATGAGGCGCTTCATGACTCGTCCGTACCCCGTCCGGCGGACGCGAAACCATTACGCTCCTCCGCGTGCTCGAGACGCTCGACAACCGCTTCCGCGACCGCGACTACCTCGTCGAGCTCGGCGCGCCCGAGTTCACGTCGATCTGCCCGCTGACCGGGGCGCCCGACTTCGGCGAGCTGACCATTCGCTATGTCCCGGGCGAGAAGCTGTTCGAGCTCAAGTCCCTCCGCGACTTCCTGGGCGGATACCGCGAGCGCGCGATCCTGCAGGAGGAGGTCGTGAACGAGGTCCTCGAGCGGCTCGTCGCCGACGGCGCACCGCGCTTCGTCGAGGTCGAGGGTGTGTTCACGGCACGCGGCGGCATGACGACGCGTGTCCTCGCGAGCTCCGGCGACGTTCCGGAATCGTGGATCTCGGACTGACCGGCCGCACCGCGCTCGTCACCGGCGCGTCGTCCGGCCTGGGCCTCGCGAGCGCCGAGGCGCTCGCGGGCGAGGGCGCGAACGTCGCCATGTTCGCGCGACGCCGCGACCAGCTCGAGCGGGAGGCCGACCGGCTGGGCGCACTCGCCATCCGAGGCGACGTCACGATCCCGCACGACCTCGAACGCGCCGTCGAGACGACGCTCACTGCGTTCGGAGGGCTCGACGTGCTCGTGTGGAACGCGGGCGGGCCGCCTCCCGGAGGCGCCCTCGACGTCACGCCGGAGTCGGTCGAGCAGGCCGTCGCGCTTCTCGTCGAGCCCGCCGTGCGGCTCGTCGAGCTCTGCCTGCCGCAGCTCGAACGCAGCG
>DATGEH010000179.1:0-10351 GCA_035310325.1 Gaiellaceae bacterium | reverse complement strand
GGTCGTGTCCGTGGGCGCGAGCTCCTCAGGTGTGAGCGCGAGCATGCGCGCGATGTCGACCGCGACGTTGCCGTTCCCGATCACGATCGCCCGCTCGACGTTCAGGTCGAACTGCAGGGCCTGGTAGTCGGGGTGGCCGTTGTACCAGGCGACGAACTCGGTCGCCGCCCACGAGCCGGGAAGATCTTCGCCCGGAATCCCGAGTCGCCTGTCGGTCTGCGCGCCCACGGCGTACACGACCGCGTCGTACAGCTGGAGGAGATCCTCGTGCGTGAGGTCGCGACCGATCTCGACGTTGCCGAAGAACCGAAAGCCTGGCTGCTCTGCGATGCGCTCGAAGGCGCGCGAGACCGTCTTCAGCTTCGGATGGTCGGGCGCGACGCCGAGCCGGACGAGGCCCCACGGCGTCGGCAGCCGCTCGATCATGTCGACCTCGACCGGCGTGTCGGCGGAGAGCAGGGCGCCGGCGGCATAGAAGCCCGCCGGCCCTGAGCCGACGATCGCCACACGAAGAGGAGCGCCCATCGGCGCCTACGTTATGTCAGTGCGAGCAGCCGGAGCCGCAGCCGGCGGCGCCCTCTTCGGGCGCCTCGCCCTCGGCCACCTGGAAGGAGTGGCCGCAGCCGCACGACGCGACCGCGTTCGGGTTGTCGATCTTGAACCCGGACTCCTGGATGGTCTCGAGGTAGTCGACCGTCGAGCCCTTGAGATACGGGGCGCTGAACGGGTCGACCACGACCTTCACGCCCTCGCACTCGAACTCGAGGTCGCCCTCCTGGGCGCCGCGGTCGAAGCCGAGGCCGTACTGGAAGCCGGAGCAGCCGCCGCCCTCGATGGCGACGCGCAGGACGGAGACGTCGGCCTCCTCGGCCATGAGGCCGCGGATCTTCTCCGCCGCCGACGCGGTCAGCAGGACAGGCATCTCGGTGCGCTCTTGCAGCTCCATCTGGACATCATCGTACCAACGGCCCAGGCGGTTACGGGTACCGACTTTGTAACACCCGTCTCAGGCACGGTTCCAGGGATTGCGGCCCCGCAAGTCACAGGTTGATAACGTCACCCGCCGATGCTCCGCGACTGGCTTCCGTTCCTCATCTACGGGCTGCTCGCACTCGCGATTCCTGCATCGATGATCTACGCCTCGTTCGCCCTTGCGACGCGCCCTGCCCGGCGCACGCGCGCCCGGCTCGTGCCGTTCGAGTCCGGCGTGTCGCAGGGCCAGATGAAGCCGCAGCGCTTCACCGTGAGCTTCTACCTCACGGCGATGCTCTTCATCGTCTTCGACATCGAGATCGTGTTCCTCTACCCGCTCGCCGTGCAGTTGCACGCACTCGGCTGGTTCGGCTTCGTCGAGTTCCTCTTCTTCATCGTCATCTTGCTGGTCGCCTACGTCTACATCTGGCGCAAGGGTGCGCTGGACTGGTGACGCGGCTGCGCGATCACGGGCTGCAGTCGGAGCGACTGCTGTGGCCCACGAAGGGCCCGTCGAAGTTCGAAGAGGAGATGGGCGTCGAGGAGCTCGAGCAGGCGCTCGGCCTGACGACGCTCGAGAAGGCCGTGCGCTGGGCGCAGACGAAGTCGATGTGGCCCGACACGTTCGGGCTCGCGTGCTGCGCGATCGAGATGATGGCGATCGTCTCCGCGCGCTACGACATCGCGCGCTTCGGCATGGAGGCATTCCGCGCGTCGCCGCGTCAGGCCGACCTGCTCATCGTCTCCGGCCGCGTGTCGCACAAGATGGCGAAGCCGCTGCGGCAGATCTACGACCAGATGGTCGAGCCGAAGTGGGTGATCGCGATGGGCGCGTGCGCGAGCTCGGGCGGGATGTTCAACAACTACGCGATCCTGCAGGGCGTCGACCGCATCGTCCCCGTCGACATCTACGTCCCGTTCTGCCCGCCACGGCCCGAGGCGCTGATGGAGGGAATCCTCCGCCTGCACGAGGCGCATCTCGCCGGCGTGCCGCCGGCGTACGAGCGGCGTCAGGTCGCAACGTGAACGTCCGCGACATTCCCGGCTTCCTCGACGTGAGAGAGGAGCACGGCGAGACGACGGTCGTCGTCGAGCGCGAGCGCGTGCGCGACGCAGCCCGGCACCTCCGCGACGAGCTCGGCTTCAACTTCCTCGCCGACGTCGTCGCGACCGACTACCTCAACTGGGGCACGAAGGGCGTCTCGGGCTACATCGGCACGGCGAGCGGCCGCGACCTCAACCTGCCGATGACGCAGGGCCTCCAGGCGCAGCCGCGGCCGAAGCCGTGGCGCTTCTCGGTGAGCTACCACCTGCTCGCGCTGCGCGAAGGCGCGCCGCGCCTGCGCCTGCAGACGCTGCTCGAGGACGGCGACCCGGTTCCGAGCGTCGTCTCGGTGTGGCCGACGGCGGACTGGCACGAGCGCGAGCAGTTCGACCTCATGGGCATCCGCTTCGACGGCCACCCGAACCTCGTCCGCATCCTCCTCGAGGACGACTGGGAAGGGCACCCGCTGCGCAAGGACTATCCGATCGGCGGCGAGCCGGTGCGCTTCTCGGACGCGGAATGAGCCTCGCCGAGCGCACGAAGATCTACGAGAGCTCGCGCATCCCGCAGCGCGTGCCGACGGTCCTCGACGTCCCGCCGGAGCTGCTTTCGTCGGACGACATCCTGCAGGTCAACTTCGGCCCGAACCATCCGTCGACGCACGGCGTGTTGCGCCTCATCGTCGACCTCGACGGCGAGCAGGTCGTCGGCCTCAGCGCAGTCATCGGCTACCTCCATACCGGCTTCGAGAAGAACATGGAGCAGAAGACGTGGTGGAAGGCGATCACGTACCCGGAGCGCATCGACTACGTCGGCTATCAGAACAACGAGCTCGTGTTCGTGCTCGCGATCGAGAAGCTGCTCGCGCTCGAGATCCCCGAGAAGGCGACGTGGATGCGCATGCTGCTGTGCGAGCTCAACCGCATCCACTCGCATCTCGTGTTCCTCGGAACGTCGGCGCTCGAGCTGGGAGCGATCTCGATGTTCTGGTACACGTTCCGCGAGCGCGAGATGGTGCTCGATCTCTCCGAGCTCGTCGCCGGTCAGCGCATGCACACGCGCTACTTCCAGGCCGGCGGCCTTGCGGAAGACATTCCGCGCGGCTTCTACTCCGAGTGCCGCAAGTTCGTCGAATGGATGCCACAGGCGCTCGACGACTACCTCGGCCTGCTCGACCGCAACAAGATCTGGCTCGAGCGCACGAAGGGCGTCGGGCTGCTCTCCGCCGACGATGCGATCGCGCTCGGGCAGTCAGGTCCCGTGCTGCGCGCGTCGGGCGTCGACTGGGACCTGCGCCGGGACGACCCCTACCTCTCTTACGACAAGGTCCACTTCCACGTTCCCGTGTACCACGGCGGCGACGTCTACGACCGCTACCGCGTGCGCATGGACGAGATGGCGGAGTCGGTGCGGATCATCGAGCAGTGCCTCGACAAGCTCGAGCGCATGGACGGCAAGCCGTGGATCGCCGACGACCGCAAGGTCGTGCTGCCGCCGCGCGAAGAGCTGCACACCTCGATGGAGTCGCTCATCCACCACTTCAAGATCGTCACCGAGGGCTACCGCGTGCCCGAGGGCGAGGTCTACGTCGCGATCGAGTCGCCGCGCGGCGAGTCCGGGTGCTACGTCGTCTCCGACGGCGGCCCGAAGCCGTGGCGCGTGCACTTCCGCGCACCATCGTTCGTCGCGCTCGAGGCGACGGCGACATGCATGCGCGACACGCTCGTCGCCGACATGATCGCCGTGGTCGGCTCGCTCGACGCCGTCATGGGGGACAGCGACCGATGAGCTTCACGGCGGAGGTCCAGAAGGTCGCGAAGCGGTACCCCGACCCACGCTCGGCCATCCTGCCCGCACTGCGCCTCGCGCAAGCAGGACACGACGGCTGGCTGCCACGCGAGGCGATCGAGGAGGTCGCAGCCGCCCTCGAGCTCACACCCGCGTACTGCTTCGCGGTCGCGAGCTTCTACGACATGTTCCACCTCGAGCCCGTCGGCCGGCACACGGTCGAGGTGTGCACGAATCTCTCGTGCGCGCTCGTCGGCGCTCAACGCGTCGTCGACGCATTCGAGCAAGAGCTCGGCTTGCAACCCGGCGAGACGTCGGCCGACGGTGAGATCACGTTCCGGCTCGTCGAGTGCCTCGGTGCGTGTGGCTACGCACCCGCGGTCGCCGTCGACCATCGCTACCGCCACCGCGTACGCCCAGAGGACGCCGCCGCGATCGTCGAGGAGATTCGTGCCGACGCTTGAGCTTCTCCTCGGCGGCACGAGCGAGCGCGACCTGACGCGGCTCTCCGAGTATCGCGCGATCGGCGGCTACACGGCGATCGAGAAGGCGCGCGCGATGACGCCCGACGCCCTGATCGTGGAGATGTCGACGTCGAACCTGCGCGGGCGCGGCGGAGCCGGCTTCCCGATCGGACGCAAGGCCTCGCTGATCGACCGCAAGAGCGGCAAGCCGAAGTACCTCGTCGTCAACGCGGACGAGTCGGAGCCGGGCGCGTTCAAGGACCGGCAGGTGCTGGCGCAGGCGCCGCACCGGCTGGTCGAGGGCTGCCTGATCGCCGCGCACGCGATCGAGTGCAAGGACGTCTTCATCTACATCCGCGGCGAATACCTGACCGAGTACGAGATCCTCGCCGCCGCGGTCGAGGAGGCGCGCACGGCGGGCCTCTTCGGCGACGTGCGCGTGACCGTGCACCGCGGCGCGGGCGCGTACATCTGCGGCGAGGAGACCGCGCTACTCGACTCGCTCGAAGGGCGTCGCGGCCAGCCGCGACCACGCCCGCCGTTCCCGCCCGTGCAAGGCCTCTACGCGGCGCCGACGCAGATCAACAACGTCTGCACGATCGCGACGCTCCCGACGATCGTGAACATGGGCGCGGCCGAGTTCGCGAAGATCGGCTCGCCGTCGTCGCCGGGCACGGCGATCTTCTCCATCTCCGGCAACGTCGTGCGCCCCGGCAACTACGAGCTCGTGCTCGGAACGCCGATGCGCGAGCTGATCTACGACCACGCGGGCGGCATCGCCGACGGCCGCGAGCTGAAGGCGGTCGTTCCGGGAGGCTCGTCGGTGCCCGCACTCACGCCCGGCCAGATCGACGTACCGCTCGACTACGACTCGCTGGCGGCGCTCGGGACGTTCTTCGGCGCCGCGTCCCTGATCGTCGTCGACGACCGCTGCTGCATGGTGCAGCTCGCGCTGCGCTCGACGAAGTTCTACATGCACGAATCGTGCGGCAAGTGCACGCCTTGCCGCGAAGGAACGCGCTGGATGGTGCAAATCCTCGAGCGCATCGAGGCCGGCGACGCCGAGCTCTCCGAGCTCGACCTGCTCGACTCCGTCGGCGTGGGCATCCTCGGCAGGTCCCTGTGCGCGCTCGGTGACTTCGCCGTGTATCCAGTGCATAGCTACCTGAAGCACTGGCGCTCGGAGTTCGAGGCGCACGTCCACCTCGGCCGCTGCCCGTTCGAGGGCGGGTCGTCGATCGAGGGGATCGTCGCGCCGAGCGACCTCCGGCACGACGTCGGAGTGACCGCGTGAACGCGCCCGAGACCGTCCACGTCCGAATCGACGAGCGCGAGGCGCAGGTCGCGAAAGGCACCGGCCTCGTCGAGACCGCGCTCAGCGCCGGGATCGAGATTCCCGTCTTCTGCTACGAGCCGCGCCTCGGCGCGCCGATCGGCGCCTGCCGCATGTGCCTCGTCGAGGTGGAGGGGATGCCGAAGCTGCAGGCTGCGTGCACCCTCACCGCGCAGGACGGGATGGTCGTGCACACCGCGCGCACGTCGCAGCTCGCCGCCGAGGGACAGAACTCAACGCTCGAGTTCATCCTCGTCAACCACCCGCTCGACTGCCCGGTCTGCGACAAGGGCGGCGAGTGCCCGCTGCAAGACCTCACGTTCCGCTACGGGCCGGGCAACACCCGCATGAGCATGGAGAAGCTCACGCTCGAGAAGCCGATCCCGATCTCGCCGGCGATCTCGCTCGATCGCGAGCGCTGCATCCTCTGCTACCGCTGCACGCGGTTCAGCGAGTCGGTGAGTGAGGACGGCCAGCTTGTCGCCGCGAACCGCGGCGCGATGTCGGTGATCACGACGTTCGAAGACGTGCCGTACACCGGCGCGTTCACCGGGAACGTCACCGAGCTCTGTCCGGTCGGCGCGCTGCTGCCGACGCAGTACCGGTTCGAAGGGCGCCCCTGGGAGATCACGAACGTGCCGACCGTGTGCGGGCTCTGTCCCGTCGGCTGCAACGTGCACGCGACCGTGCGCGAGGGGAAGGTGAAGCGCATCCTGTCGCGCAACCATCCCGAGGTCGACGAGGGCTGGATCTGCGACAAGGGCCGCTTCGGGTTCACGCACCTCCGCTCGGCCGACCGCATCGTCGACCCGATCATGCGCGTGCACCGGCACGGCTTCGAGCCCGTGTCGTGGGACGCGGCGCTCGACGAGGCGGAGCGGCTCTTGCGCGCGGCGAAGGGGCGGATCGTGACGGTTCTCTCGGGCTCGGAGACCGTCGAGCAGACGTATGCGCTCGCGAAGCTGCTGCGGACCGGGCTCGACTCGCACGCGGCGATGCTCCCCGAGGAGGTCTCGAACGCGCTCGACGCCTACCGCCTGCCGCTGTCGGCGATCGGCGGGGCCGACGTCGTCGTCGTGCTCGGCGACGTCGCGATCGAGCAGAGCGCTCCGGTCGTCGACCTCTGGATCAAGGCGGCGCGGCGCAAGGGCGCCAAGGTGCTGTACGAGCTGAACGAGAGCGACGTGCGCAAGGCCGAGCGCGCGGTGCTCATCTGGTCCGGCCCCGGCGGCCGCGGCGGCGCGACTGTCGCAGCGCACGCGGAGCGGCTCGGGGTGGCCGGCGCGTTCTACGTGCCGGAGACGCCGAACGGCCGCGGGATCGCCGACGCATGGGCAGCTGCATCGGACGAGGAGGCAGGCGCGACCGACTCGATCGGGCTGCTGATCGTCTCGGGCGACGAGGCGGCGGGCAACCCGAACGTCCGCGCGCTCGCCGAGCGGGCCGAGGCTGTCATCGCGACGTCGATGTTCCACGGGCTCGCGGTCGGCTGGGCCGACCTCGTCCTGCCCGGCACGAGCTATCTCGAGCGCGACGGCACCTACGTCAACCTCGAAGGACGGCTGCAGCGCCTGCGGCGTACCGCAAGCCCGCCCGGCCGGGACGAGCTCGAGTGGATCGCGGCGCTGGCGGCGCGCTTCGACGTCGAGCTCTCGCCGTCTCCGCAGGCCGTCTTCGCCGAGCTGTCGGAGCGGATCTACGGCGGGCTGTCCTTCGGCGAAGTGGGCGAGCGCGCGCCGCTGCGCAGCTACGAGGACGCACCGGTGCACGTCGACGTCCCGCCGCTTCCCGCCCCCGAAGACATGGGCGAGGGCCTCAAGCTCGTCTGCTACAAGCCGCTCTTCTCCGGCCCGGCGGTCGAGCGCGTCGCCGAGCTGCAGTTCCAGCGGCCGCAGCCCGAGGTCGAGCTCTCGCAGGCCGATGCGAAGGCCCGGAACATCGTCACCGGCCAGACGGTGCGCGTCGGCTCGAACGGAACGTCCGTCGAGTTGCGCGCGCGCGTGAGCAAGACGCTGCGCGCGGGAGTCGCACGCGTCGCGCAGGAGCACGCCGGCGGCCTCCTGGGCACCGTCGAGGTCTCAGCATGAGGGAGCCCTGGTGGATCGCGATCGTCGAAGCGGTCGTGATCGTGAACCTCGTCATGGTCACGTTCGCGTACCTGACGTGGCTCGAGCGGAAGGGTCTCGGCCGAATCCAGCTTCGCTACGGCCCGAACCGCGCCGGCCCGTTCGGATTGCTCCAGCCGATCGCCGATCTCGTCAAGCTCGTCCGCAAGGAGGCCTTCGCGCCGTCGAGCGCGATCGACGCGCCGTACATCCTCGCGCCGGTCATCGCCCTCTTCACCGCGCTCGCCGCGTTCTCGGTCATCCCGTGGGGGCCGGGCTGGCACATCTACCACTGGGACGTACAGGGCGAGGTCGTGAACGTGCCGATCGCGCTCATCCTCGTCTTCGCGCTCGGCTCCCTCGGCATCTACGGCTTCATCGTCGGCGGCTGGGCGTCGGAGTCGAAGTTCTCGCTGCTCGGTTCGATGCGCACGTGCGCGCAGCTCGTCTCGTACGAGGTCTCGCTCGCGCTCAGCGTGCTCGGCGTCGTGCTGCTCGGCCGCTCACTCTCGCTCGTCGACATCGTCCACCGGCAGGGTGAGCTGCTCCCGTTCGCGGCACCGCAGTTCGTCGGCATGCTCGTGTTCTTCTTCGCGGGCATCGCCGAGACGAGCCGGGCGCCGTTCGACCTCCCCGAAGCCGATACCGAGCTCGTCGCCGGCTACCACACCGAGTACTCCGGCATGCGCTGGGGCCTCTTCCAGACCGCCGAGTACGTCAACCTCATCACGCTCTCAGGGCTGATGGTGACGCTCTTCTTCGCCGGCTGGCACGGGCCGTGGCACCTCGGCCCGCTCTGGTTCGTGCTGAAGCTGCTCGCCCTCCTCTTCGTCTTCATCTGGGTGCGCGCGACGCTCCCGCGCCTGCGCTACGACCAGCTCATGCGCTTCGGCTGGAAGGTGCTGCTGCCGGTCGCGACGGTCAACGCGGTGATCACCGCGCTCGTGGTGGCGGCGACGTGACGCAACCTCTGTCCACGCTGAAGGGCTTCGGGGTCACGTTCAAGCAGATCCTGAAGAAGCCGATCACGCAGCAGTACCCGGAGTACAAGCGGCCGGTCTATCCGCGCTTCCGCGGAAGGCATCGCCTGTGGAAGCACGAGAACGGGCTGGAGAAGTGCGTCGGCTGCTCGCTCTGCGCCGCCGCCTGCCCTGCGGACTGCATCCGCGTCGTCGCGGCGGAGAACACGCCCGACAACCGCGTGTCGGCCGGCGAGCGCTACGCGCGCATCTACGAGATCAACATGAGCCGCTGCATCTTCTGCGGCTACTGCGAGCTCGCGTGCCCGTTCGACGCGATCACGCTCGGCAACGAGTTCGAGATCTCCGAGTACAACCGCGACGACCAGATCTACACGAAGGACATGCTGCTGGCCGAGCCGATCAAGCAGGTGCCGGTGGCCGACCGCGACCTGTTCGACACGCCCATCCCCTTCTACCGCTCCGACTCGTGATTCTCATCTCTTCCCCGGAGCGGGCTCCCCAGTGATCATCGGCTCCGCAGGTCCCGTCCTGGTTTGGATCGTCTGGGTGCTCGCCGGGTTCGCGTGTCTCGCGTCCGCCGTCGCAGTCGTGTCGTTCTCGAACCCGTTCTACTCGGCGCTGTCGCTCATCGGGAACCTCGGGTCGCTCGCGATCCTCTACCTCTTGCTGTCGGCGGAGTTCGTCGCCGCGGCGCAGGTGCTCGTCTACGCGGGTGCCGTGATGGTGATGTTCCTCTTCGTCATCGCGTACGTCGGCCCGCGCATGGAGACGCCGTGGGCCGGCGGGCCCGGCTGGCAGTCGATCGGCGCGACGTTGGCCGCCGGCGCGCTCTTCCTCGAGATCATCGTCGCGCTCGGCCTCAAGGCCGGCGGACGCCTGAAGCACTCCGAGCACGTGCACCGCACGTTCGGCACGCCGGGGTGGATCGGGCGGCTGTTCCTCACCGACCATCTGCTCGCGTTCGAGATCACGTCGATCGTGCTGCTCGTCGCAGCGGTCGGCGGCGTCATCCTCGGCTCGCACACGAAGCGGAGTCCCGCGTAGTGCTCCAGGGGCCGGGCATCGTCTGGTACCTCGGCCTCGCGGCGTTCCTGTTCGCGACCGGCGCGCTCGGCGTGCTCATCCGCCGCAACCCGCTGATCGTCCTGCTCTCGCTCGAGATCATGCTCAACGGCGGGAACCTCGCCCTGATCGCGTTCGCGCGCCACGCGGGCAACGGTGCCGGGCAGATCTTCGCGCTCGCGGTTATGGCGGTCGCCGCGTCGGAGGTGTGCGTCGGGCTCGGCCTCGTCGTCGCACTGCACCGCCGCAAGCTCGCGCTCGACGTCGACCAACTGTCGGAGCTCCGCGGATGATTGCCGGCGCGTGGCTCTGCCTGCTCGCGCCGCTCGCAGGAACGCTGGCGATCACGGCGGCGGGGACGCGCATCTCACGGCGCAACGCCGGCTGGCTGTCGACGGCGAGCGTCTTCGTCGCGTTCGGCGGCGCGGTGTGGTCGTTCCTCGGCCTGCGCTCGCACGGCTCGGAGCATCCCGCGATCTCCACGGCGTGGACGTGGCTGCAGAGCGGCAATTTCCACGTCGGGCTCAGCGTGCTCGTCGACCCGCTCAGCACGATGATGATGCTCATCGTCTCCGGGGTCGGCGGACTGATCGTCCTCT
>DATGEH010000178.1:0-2539 GCA_035310325.1 Gaiellaceae bacterium | reverse complement strand
GAACGGCTCGGCGAGCTCGCTGACCGACGCGCTGCCCGAGCCGAGCCGTTCGAGAACCGCCCGGCGGGTGGGGTCGGCGAGGGCTGCGAAGGCTCGGTCGGTCGTCGACGAATACTGAACCATTGAGTTCACTGTAGCAGCTCGTCCATACGCGGTGGTTCATAGTTGACGCATGGCGGAGGTACGGCTCGCGGAGCTCGTCGCGGCCCTGTCGCTCGGCGTCGATCTCGGCTTCGGGCAGCCGATGGAGCACGTGCTGCGCGAGTGCCTGATTGCGTTGCGCCTGGCCGATCGTCTAGAGCTCGATGAGGTCGAGCGCTCGACCGTCTACTACACGGCTCTGCTCGTCAACGTCGGCTGCCACGCCGACGCGCACGAGCAGGCCAAGTGGTTCGGGGACGACATCAACCTGAGGTCGGGCAAGTACGACCACGAGTTCCGGAGCCTCGGCGCGGCCGCGGCGACGATGAGCCTCATCGGGAGCGGCAACCCGCCTCTGCATCGCTTCCGGGTCGGGCTCGAGTTCGCCATCTCCGGCCGTCGCGATTTCGACGGGATGATCGAGAACCACGCGGCCCTCGCGCGAGGGCTGGCCGAGCGCCTCAGCCTGCCGGAGACCGTCCAGCAGGCGGTCGGATCGTCGTACGAGCAGTGGGACGGAAAGGGCTGGCCCGGAGAGCTGGCAGGGGATCGCATCCCGGTCGCTGCGCGGCTGGCTCAGTTCTCGGAGTTCGTGGAGGTGGCGCATCGCCTCGGCGGAGTCGATGCGGCGCTCGCGCTGGCCGAAAGGCGCGCGGGCTCGCAATTCGACCCGTCGCTCGCGGACGCGCTGCGCTCCGATCCGGACGGGACTCTTGGCGAGCTCGACTCCGCGCACACATGGAGCGCGGTGATCGACGCAGAGCCGACGCTGCGCGTCACGCTCTCCGACGACGCGTTCGACCAGGCGCTGCTCGCGATCGCGGACTTCGTCGATCTCAAGTCGCCGTACACGCTCGGCCACGCCCGGGCGGTGGCCGAGCTCGCCGCCGCCACGGCCACCCGGCTCGGTCTGCCGGAGGACGAAGTGCGCCTGCTGCGGAGGGCGGGGATCGTCCACGATCTCGGCCGGCTCGGCGTCTCGAACGCGATCTGGGACAAGCCGGGCCCGCTCGGAACGGGCGAATGGGAACGCGTTCGGATGCACCCGTATCTGACCGAGCGCATGCTGCATCAATCGTCCGCGCTCGCCCCGCTCGCCGCCGTCGCCGTCGAGCACCGGGAGCGTCTCGACGGATCGGGCTATCCGAAGGCATTGTCGGGGGGAGCGATCAGCCGGCCCGCCCGGATCCTCGGCGCCGTGGACGCGTACCAGTCGATGCGCGAGCCGCGTCCGCATCGTCCCGCGCTAACCGCGGAGGAGGCCGCTTCCGAGCTACAGGCAGACGCGAGAGCCGGCAAGCTCGACGCCGAAGCCGTCGGCGCCGTTCTCGTTGCGGCCGGTCACGAGGTCGGCCGCCGCCGCGAGTGGCCGGCCGGGCTGACGACCCGGGAGGTCGACGTCCTTCGGCTCGTCGCACGCGGCCTGTCGAGCAAGCAGATCGCCACGCAACTCGTGATCACGCCGAAGACGGCGCGCAACCACATCGAGCACATCTACACGAAGATCGATGCTTCGTCGCGCGTCGCGGCGAGCCTCTTCGCGACGGAGCACGGCCTGCTCTGAAAGATGAGGCAATCGCCCCAGGCAAGGGCGATGGCCTCGGCGTAACCTCGTTGCATGAGCCTACGGAAGAACATCTTCGCTGCGATGTACGACCCGATGTCCCGCGGGAGCGAGGAGGCCGGCCTGCGCGACCTGCGCCGAGGCCTGCTAGCCGGGGCCGGCGGGTCGGTGCTCGAGATCGGCGCCGGCACCGGCGCGAACCTGGCGCACTACGACGGAAGGGTCGAGTCGCTCGTGTTCACCGAGCCCGAGCCGGCGATGCTCCGCCGGCTGCAGAAGAAGGCACGCGAGGAAGCTCCGCTCGCGAAGATCCTGCGCGCCCCCGCGGAGGATCTGCCCTTCGAAGACGACAGCTTCGACACCGTCGTCTCGACGCTCGTGCTCTGCGGCGTCGACGACCAGACGCGGGCGCTGCGCGAGATCCGGCGCGTCCTCCGTCCCGGCGGCCGTTTCCTGTTCCTCGAGCACGTTCGGTCGGACGATCCGGCGCTCGCACGTTTCCAGGACCGGATGAACTGGCTGAACCGGATCGTCGTCGACTGCGACTGCAACCGGCCGACCCTGTCCACGATCAAGGCAACGAACTTCACCATCGCCGAGCTCGAGCAGACGGAGATGCCGAAGGCGCCGAAGTTCGTCCGGCCGCTGATCGTGGGGACAGCGAACTAGGTCGACGCGCTGCCGGCGACGAGTGTGTAGAAGCCCCACGCGGCGAGGCCGGAGGCGACGGCGGCGAGCGGCAGCCAGCGGAGGCCGCGCCGGTAGAGCGGGAAGACGACGAAGACGGCGAGCTGCGAGACGAAGAGCGCGCCGAGCGAGGGCTTGAGCAGCTTG
>DATGEH010000177.1:0-2042 GCA_035310325.1 Gaiellaceae bacterium | reverse complement strand
TGCCGGACGGCACCCCGGTCGACATCGTCCTCAACCCGCTCGGCGTGCCGAGCCGGATGAACATCGGACAGATCCTCGAGACCCATCTCGGGTGGGCCGCGCAGGCCCTCGGGATCAAGGTCGCGACGCCGGTCTTCGACGGCGCGAAAGAGGACGCGATCAAGGCGACCCTCCGCGACGCCGGGCTGCCCGAGAGCGGGAAGATCCAGCTCCGCGACGGCCGCA
The DNA here is from genome assembly GCA_035310325.1 of Gaiellaceae bacterium. Classification (GTDB taxonomy): domain Bacteria; phylum Actinomycetota; class Thermoleophilia; order Gaiellales; family Gaiellaceae; genus Palsa-739. The sequence continues at coordinate 1,817 of DATGEH010000177.1, read as the reverse complement.
CCGGCCGGGCGTTCGAAGAGGACGTCACCGTCGGCTACATCTACATGCTGAAGCTGCACCACCTCGTCGAGGACAAGATCCACGCGCGCTCGACGGGCCCGTACAGCCTCATCACCCAGCAGCCGCTCGGCGGCAAGGCGCAGTTCGGCGGCCAGCGGTTCGGCGAGATGGAAGTGTGGGCGCTCGAGGCCTACGGGGCCGCGTTCATCCTCCAGGAGCTCCTGACCGTGAAGTCCGACGACGTCATGGGCCGCGTGCAGACGTACGAGGCCATCGTGAAGGGCGAGGACATCCAGCCGCCGGGAGTGCCGGAGAGCTTCAAGGTGCTCATCAAGGAGCTCCAGTCGCTCGGCCTCTCGGTCGAGGTGCTCAACGAGAACGAAGAGGAGATCCGCTTCATCGAGGAGGCGAACGCGCTCGCGACGCCGGATCTCGGCATCAACATCTCCGGCCTGGAGGCGGGTAACTAATGCTCGAAGTCAACGAGTTCAACGCGATCCGCATCTCGCTCGCCTCGCCGGACCAGATCCGGTCGTGGTCCAGCGGCGAGGTCACGAAGCCCGAGACGATCAACTACCGCACCCTCCGTCCGGAGAAGGACGGCCTGTTCGACGAGCGGATCTTCGGTCCGACGCGCGACTGGGAGTGCTACTGCGGCAAGTACAAGCGCATCCGCTACAAGGGGATCATCTGCGACAAGTGCGGCGTCGAGGTGACGCGCGCCAAGGTCCGCCGCGAGCGCATGGGCCACATCCAGCTCGCCTCGCCGGTGTCGCACATCTGGTTCTTCAAGGGCACGCCGTCGCGCCTGGGGATCCTGCTCGACATGTCCCCGCGGAACCTCGAGCGGATCCTCTACTTCGCGCTCTACGTCGTGACCCACATCGACGAGCATCAGAAGGAGCGCGTCCTGCAGACGATCGAGGAGGAGGCCGAAGCCAAGATCCGCCGCCTCGAGCAGACGATCTCGGACCGCACCGGCGCCATCGAGAGCCGGGCGAACGCCGAGATCATGCGCATCCGCACCTCGACGGAGCAGAAGGTCCGGACCCAGGAGGAGGAGCTCGCCGCCGAGCTCGAGACCCTGACCCAGGCCGCGGCGAAGGTGAAGGAGTCGCTCGAGGAGTCGCTCCAGAAGCCCGCGCCGAAGGACATCGTGTTCAAGCCGACCGATCTCAAGATCGTCGAGAAGGGCGAGAACGTCACCCGCTCGATGCTCACCCAGCTCCAGCGCGCGCTCCAGAAGGAGACCGACCGGCTTGTGAAGTCGGGCCGCCAGGGCGAGGCCGGCTCGCGCACCGAGGCTGACAAGCGCATCGCCGACATCCGCGCCCGCGCCGACCAGGACCTCGGCGTCGTCCGGCAGGAGATCGCCCCCGACGTGCAGCAGGTCCGCGACGAGGCGAAGGCCAAGCGCGACGAGGTCGACGCGATCAAGTGGATGCAGAACATGACCGAGACCGAGTACCGGCAGTACGCCGACAAGTACCGGTACTTCCGCGCGCAGATGGGCGCGGAGGCGGTCCTCGAGATCATCCGCCAGCTCGACCTCGAGAAGCTCGCGCTGCAGCTGCAGAACGAGATGCGCTCGACGACCGGCCAGCGCCGCAAGAAGTCCATCAAGCGGCTGCGCCTCATCAAGGCGCTCCTCCGCTCGGGCGCCTCGCCGGAGTGGATGATCCTCACGATCCTTCCGGTCATCCCGCCGGACCTGCGCCCGATGGTGCAGCTCGACGGCGGACGTTTCGCGACGTCCGACCTCAACGACCTCTACCGCCGCGTGATCAATCGGAACAACCGGCTGAAGCGGCTGCTCG
>DATGEH010000176.1:0-2233 GCA_035310325.1 Gaiellaceae bacterium | reverse complement strand
TCGAGGGCCTTCAGCGCGGAGACCTGTACGACCGGGATGTCGTCGCCGGGATAGTCGCGCTTCGAGAGCTCCTCGCGAACCTCGAGCTCGACCAGCTCGAGCAGCTCGGGGTCGTCGACCATGTCGGCCTTGTTCAGCGCCACGACGATCGCGGGCACCTCGACCTGGCGCGCCAGGAGAATGTGCTCCTTCGTCTGCGGCATCGGGCCGTCGGCAGCCGACACCACGAGGATCGCGCCGTCCATCTGCGCGGCGCCCGTGATCATGTTCTTGATGTAGTCGGCGTGACCCGGGCAGTCGACGTGCGCGTAGTGCCGGTTCGCCGTCTCGTACTCGACGTGCGCGGTGTTGATGGTGATGCCGCGCTGCCGCTCCTCGGGCGCCTTGTCGATCTCGTCGAAAGACGTCACCGCGGTGCCGGTGCCCTGCTCTGCAAGCACCTTCGTGATGGCGGCCGTCAGCGTCGTCTTGCCGTGGTCGATGTGACCGATGGTGCCGACGTTGACGTGTGGCTTCGTGCGCTCGAACTTCTGCTTGGCCATGGGTGGCTCCCTGTGCTCCTTCCTAGTTTCCTGTTGACCCAGCGTCGCCGATGATTTCGCTCGCGATCGACTGGGGAACTTCCTCGTACCGTTCGAACTGCATGGTGAAATCTGCGCGACCCTGCGTCATCGAACGCAGGTCGGTTGCGTACCCGAACATCTCCGACAGCGGGACGACGGCAGCGATGACCTGCGCGTTGCCGAGCGGGTTCATCGACTCGATGCGGCCGCGGCGGCCGTTGAGGTTGCCCATGACGTCGCCGAGGTAGTCCTCCGGAGTCGTGACCTCGACCGCCATCACCGGCTCGAGTAGCTTCGGCTTGCTGCGCTTCAACGCCTCCTTGAACGCCATCGAACCGGCGATCTTGAACGCGCGCTCGCTCGAGTCGACCTCGTGGTACGACCCGTCGGTGAGCTCGATGCCGATGTCGACGACCGGATAGCCGGCGAGGACGCCGGCGTCCATCGCTTCCTTGATGCCCGCGTCGACCGCCGGAATGTACTCCTTCGGGATCTTGCCGCCGGTGATCTTGTCGGAGAACTCGTAGCCCGATCCCGGCTCGCGCGGCGTCAGGTTGATGACGACGTCGGCGTACTGGCCCGAGCCGCCGGTCTGGCGCACGAACTTCTCGCGGATGTTCTCAACCGGCTTGCCTGCTGTCTCGCGATAGGCGACCTGCGGGCGGCCGACGTTCGCGTCGACGCTGAATTCGCGCTTCAACCGGTCGACGATGATCTCGAGGTGGAGCTCGCCCATGCCGCCGATGAGCGTCTGGCCGGTCTCCTCGTCCGTGGTGACACGGAAGGTCGGATCCTCTTCGGCGAGCCGCGCGAGGCCGGCGCCGAGCTTGTCCTGGTCGGCCTTCGACTTCGGCTCGACCGCGACCTGGATGACCGGCTCGGGGAACGTCATCGACTCGAGGACGATCGGCGCGTTCTCCGCCGCCAGCGTGTCGCCTGTCGTCGTGTTCTTGAGGCCGACGCCTGCGGCGATCTCGCCCGCCATGATCTCGTCGCGCTCCTCGCGGTGGTTCGCGTGCATCTGGAGGATGCGGCTGATCCGCTCGGTCTTGCCCGTCGTCGTGTTGAGGACGCGGTCGCCGGACTTGATCTTCCCGGAATAGACGCGGAAGTACGTGAGCTTGCCGACGTACGGATCCGACATCACCTTGAACGCAAGCGCCGAGAACGGCTGGTCGACGGAGGGATTGCGGGAGATCTCCTGCTCGGTCTTCGGGTCGATGCCGATCATCGGCGGGACGTCGAGCGGGCTCGGCAGGTAGTCGACGACCGCGTCGAGCAGCGGCTGCACGCCCTTGTTCTTGAAGGCGGAGCCGAGCAGCACCGGCGTGATCTCGTCGGCGAGCGTGCCGGCGCGCACGGCGCGGCGAATCATCTCGGCAGTGACCGAGGATTCGTCCTCGATGTACGCCTCGAGCACCTCGTCGTCGAAGTGCGAGATCGCGTCGATCAGCTGGTGGTGGTACTCGTGCGCCTGCTCGGCGAGGCCTTCCGGAATGTCCGTGACGTCGAACTGCTGGCCGAGCTCGTCCTTGTAGACGATCGCGTTCATCTCGACGAGGTCGACGACGCCCGTGAACTGATCCTCCTGGCCGATCGGGATCTGCAGCGGGATCGGGTTCGCGCCGAGGCGGTCCTTCATCGACTGCACGGCTGCGAAGAAGTTCGCG
>DATGEH010000175.1:0-5126 GCA_035310325.1 Gaiellaceae bacterium | reverse complement strand
ACGTGCATGCTGTCTCGGGCGCTCGCGTTCATGTCCTGTATGAGGCGACCAGTTCCGGGGACGTTGAGACACACGTCCACGGCTGGCAGGCGGACCCCTCGCGCATGACCGAGATTCGACAGCCCGCAAGACTGGATGAGGATCTGACCGAAGTCGTCCGCGATGCGGCTCGCGAAACAGATCGGACCGGCGCCTAAGAGCAAATAGAGGTCCGCCGCGGGTTATGTCGAACCCCGCAACCCGTGGCCGTCTCGCAGGAAAGACTCTACGCGTCGCTGCTCGATGTCGATCTCGAGCTCTCGTGGTCCGAGAACGCGCTGCCGGAACACGAGCGCACGAAGCACGTGCACCGCCTGCATCCGTATCACGGGAAGTTCATCCCCCAGCTCGTCGAAGTGCTGCTCGACCGCTATCTCCCGTCCGGCGGGCACGTCCTCGATCCGTTCGCCGGCTCGGGAACGACGCTCGTCCAGGCGCTCGAATCGGGAATGGACGCGACCGGCGTCGAACTCGCCGCGTTCAACTGCCTGCTCATCGGGGTCAAGACGGCGCGCTACGACGTCGACGCGCTCGGCGAAGAGCTGCGCGACGTCTGCGTGCGCGTCGACTCGCTCGCGTCGAGAAGGCGCCCTCGCGCGTACATGCGGGCCTGGTACTCACCTGCGGCGGCTGCTGAGCTGCTGGCGTTCCGCGACCTGATCGCCGAGTACGAGCATCAGGACGTGCTGCGTGTGATCCTCTCGCGCGCCGCACGCTCGGCGCGCCGTGCCGCGCACTTCGACCTCGAAGCTCCGCGCGAGCCGCAGACCAGCACGTACTGGTGCCACAAGCATCGCCGGATGTGCAAGCCCGTCGAGTCGGCCGCCGGGTTCCTGCGCCGCTACACGCTCGACACCCTCGCGCGGATCGGGGCGTTCGCCGAGCTACGCAGCGACCGCGACGCGCATGTCTTGCACGCCGACTCCCGCGACGTGGAGTACAAGAGCATCTACGACGGCGTGCTCACGTCACCGCCGTATCCGGGGCTCATCGACTACCACGAGCAGCACCGGTATGCGTACGAGCTCCTCGGCCTCGACGAGCGCCGTGACCTCGAGCTCGGTACGGGGACGACGAAAGCTGCGCTCGAGGCGTATCGCGAGGGCATCGCTGCAGCCCTCGCGAACGCTGCATCCGCGCTCGTTCCCGACGCGCCGTTGCTCATCGTCGTGAACGACCGCCGCTCGCTCTACCCGGAGATCCTCGACCGTGCCGGCCTCGTGCTCCAGAAGCGGCTTCGCCGGCACGTGAACCGGCGTACCGGCCGCCGCGCCGGCGAGTACTTCGAAGACGTGCTCGTCGCTCAACAGGCTCGATAGAGCTGTATCGCATCCGGCTCTAGCGTCGAGGCGTGCTCGCACGCGCGATCACGCACGCGCTCGTCGGCCTCGAGCCCCGGCGCGTCGAGGTGGAGGCGCACGTCCATCGCGGCGCACCGGCGTTCGCGATCGTCGGGCTGCCCGACCGAGCGTGCGCCGAGGCGCGTCAGCGCGTGCGCAGCGGCATCACATCCGCAGAGTGCGAGTTCCCGCGTGGCCGCGTCACCGTCAATCTCGCGCCCGCCGGGCTGCGGAAGGAAGGCTCCGGCTACGACCTGCCGATAGCGCTCGCCGTGCTCGCGGCGTCGGCGCAGGTTCCGCACGACGCGCTCGGCCGCCACGCGTCCATCGGCGAGCTCGCGCTCGACGGGAGGCTGCGGCGCGTCGGCGGGGTGCTCGCCGTCGCCGAGGGGGCGAAGCGGATGGGAATCGAGCGCCTGCTCTGTCCGCCCGAGTCGGCGGCGGAGGCGGCGCTTGCCGGCATCGAGCCCGTGCCCGTGCGCCACCTGGCCGAGGCGGTCGCGTATCTGCGCGGGGAGCTCGAGCCGGAGCCCGTCGCCGCGCCGGTGCGGTCGAACGGCGTGCCGCAGCTCGATCTCGCGGACGTGCGCGGGCAGGAGCGTGCGCGCCGCGCGCTCGAGATCGCGGCCGCGGGCGGACACAACCTCCTGTTCTCAGGACCGCCAGGAACCGGCAAGACGATGCTCGCGCGGCGGCTGCCGGGCATCCTGCCGCCGCTCGACGCGCAGGCGGCGCTCGAGGTGACGCGCATCCACTCGGTCGCCGGCCTCCTTCCGCCGGAGCACGCCCTCGTCGAGCATCCGCCGTTCCGCGCGCCGCATCACAGCGCGTCGACGGCCGCGATCGTCGGCGGCGGGCCGGGCATCCGTCCCGGCGAGGCGTCGCTCGCGCACCGCGGCGTCCTGCTGCTCGACGAGCTCGCCGAGTTCGCGCGGCCCGCGCTCGAGGCGCTACGACAGCCGCTCGAGGACGGCTACATCTCGGTCGCGCGCGCCGCCGGTCGCGCAGTGTTCCCGGCGCGGTTCCAGCTCGTCGCGACGATGAACCCGTGTCCGTGCGGCGCGCGCGGCGATCCGGCGGTCGAGTGCTCGTGCACGCCGCAGCGGCTGGTCGCGTACGAGAACAAGCTCTCGCGCGCCCTGGTCGACCGGTTCGATCTCCTCGTCTCCGTTCCGCGTGCCTGTGCAGCCGAGCTCGCGGCCGAAACGGGCGAGTCGAGCGACGAGGTTGCGGCGCGGGTCCTCGCCGCCCGCAGCCGGCCGCCGGCGCCGCGGACGCGCGCGGCGGACGAGCTGCTCTCGCGCGCCGTCGATCGGTTGCCGCTCTCGGGACGCGGCCGCGCGCGCGTCGCCCGAGTCGCGCGCACGATCGCCGCGCTCGCCGGCGCCGAGCAGGTCGAACGGGACCACGTCGCAGAGGCACTCGCATACCGTGTCTGACCTCGCGCTCGCCGCCTATGCGTCGGAGACGGGGACGCACCTCGTTCGCCTGCCCACCGACGCGCGCTGGCAGCGCTACCTCCGCGGGTTCGACGCCGATGCGTACGAACGGCGGCTCGGCGAGCGCGGCTTCCGTTTTCTCCCGCGCTCGTCGCCCGAGTTCCCGCCGCTGCTACGCGCGATCCACGATCCGCCGCCGGGCCTGTTCGTACGCGGCCGCGAGGTCGAGCTGCTCTCGCGTCCCGCCGTCGCGATCGTCGGCGCGCGCGCCTGCTCCGGCTACGGCGTGAGCGTCGCGCGCTCGCTCGGACGCGATCTCGCGGCGGCCGGCCTTGTCGTCGTCAGCGGTCTTGCGCGCGGCGTCGACGGCGAAGCCCATCGCGGCGCACTCGACGCCGGTGGCGCCACGATCGCAGTGCTCGGCTGCGGAATCGACCGCGACTATCCGGCCGCCCACGCCGAGCTTGCTCGTCGCGTCACGGTCGTCTCGGAATACGCGCCCGGCGTCGAGCCGGCGCCCTGGCGCTTCCCGGCGAGGAACCGCATCGTCGCCGGCCTCTGCTCGGCGACCGTCGTCGTCGAGGCGCGCGAGCGGAGTGGCGCATTGATCACGGCCGACCTCGCGCTCGAGGAGGGGAGGGAGGTCTTCGCCGTACCGGGAGAGATCACGTCCTCGTTGTCGGCGGGCACGAACGACCTGCTCAAGCTCGGCGCCTCGCCGCTCACGCGCGTCGAGGACGTCCTCTCGAGCTATGGGATCGAACGGCCCGACGAGCCCGAGCCCGACTCGCCGTTGCTCGAGCTCTTGCCGGCGACTGCGGACGAGCTCACCCGCCGGACAGGAGTCGCGGTGGATGAGCTCGCTCGCCAGCTTGTGGAATTGGAGCTCGCCGGTCGCATCGTCTGCACCGACGGCGTCTATCGCACGCTCAGCGGCCGACGCGGAGATTCACGACATGCAGGCCGGTGATGGTCGGCAGATCGATCACGCCCGGCGGGATCGGATTGATCGACGACGCGGAGCCGGGTGCCGCGAGCAGCGCTCATGGGAGTCTCCTCTCCAGCCTTTCGATCGTTCTCGATCCACGCTAGGGCCCACTCGAGCGGCCGCCATCGGGTCGCACGCGGATCCACCCCGCGCACTAACTACCGTTCCGCCCATGAACCCCTACTGGCTCGAGGACGAGCGGCCCGAGATCCCGCAGCGAACGCATGCCGGGCGCGTCGACGTCGCGATCGTCGGCGCCGGGGTCACCGGTTGCTCCGCGGCGCTTCGGCTCGCGGAGGGCGGCATGCGCGTGCGCGTGTACGACCAGCGCGGCATCGCGGAGGGCGCGAGCGGGCGCAACGGCGGGTTCGCGCTGCGCGGCGGTGCGACGAGCTACGACGTCGCGCGCGACTCGTACGGCCGCGAGCAGGCGTCCAGCCTATGGCACTGGACCGAGCGCGCACTCGACCGGATCGAGGAGCTTGCGGGCGACGCGCTGCGCCGTCCGGGAAGCCTGCGCCTGGCGGCCGACGAAGAGGAACGCGAGCAGATTCGCGCCGAGTACGAGGCGCTGCGCGAGGACGGCATCGACGCAACGTGGATCGACGATCCGCTCGACGGCTTCTACGGCGCGATCTCGCACGACCGCGACGGCTCGATCCAGCCTGCGCGCTTCGTGCGCCGTCTTGCCGTGCGCGCGGCCGGCGCGGGCGCCGAGTTCCGCGAGCACGAGCGCGTCGACGATGTGCGCACGCTCGACGCCGACCGCGTCCTCATCGCGACCGACGGCTACGGGCACGGGCTCGTTCCGGAGCTCGCGGAGGCGATCTGGCCGACCCGCGGCCAGGTCGTCGTGAGCGAGCCGCTCGATCGCGTCCTGTACGACAAGCCGCACTACGCACGCCACGGGTTCGATTACTGGCAGCAGCTGCCCGACCGGCGCATCCTCCTCGGCGGCTTTCGCGACGTCTCGATCCTCGACGAGCTCACCGACGTCGAGGAGACGACGCCGACCATCCAGGCGTCGCTCGAGCGTTTCCTCGGCGAGCTCATCGGCGAGGAGCCGAAGATCTCGCACCGCTGGGCGGGGATCTTCGCGCTGACGCAGGACATGCTCCCGCTCGTCGGACCCGTGCCCGGCCGCGACGGCCTCTGGGTCGCCGCCGGCTACTCCGGCCACGGCAACGTGCTCGGCTTCGCGTGCGGCGAGCTCGTCGCCGACGCGATGCGCGGCGACACCTCGTCGCCGCAGCTGGAGCTATTTGCTCCGAAACGCTTCCAGGGGTGAGGCGTGCTTCGGCTCGTAGAGGAGAACCTCGA
>DATGEH010000174.1:0-12295 GCA_035310325.1 Gaiellaceae bacterium | reverse complement strand
CCTCGACATCGCCGGCTGGGAGCACTTCCGCTAGCCATGCGTCGAAGTGCGCGCGCGGGCGGAAGCCGACGAGCGTCCCCTTGCGCTCGCCCCCGGCGAAGAGCGAAACGGTGGGGATGGAGAGCACTTCGTAGCGCGACGCGATCTCGGGGAAGTCGTCGACGTTCAACCGTGCAACCGGAACCGGCAGCTCCGCGAGGATTGGCTCGAGCGCGATGCAGGGTCTGCACCATGGCGCCCAGAAGTCGACGGCGAGCGGATCGCCCGCAATCGCCTCGTCGAAGGTGCCGGCGTCGAGCTCGCGCACGGCGTCAGCGTAACCGTCCCGTGAGCGCCGCGAGACGCAGTGCCGGGACGCGCGCAACGGCCTCGAGGACGATCGCCCTGCTCATCTTCGACTGTCCGGCCGTGCGGTCGGAGAAGCGGATCGGCACCTCGACCACGCGGAAGCCGGCGCGCAGCGCGCGGTACGTCGTCTCGATCTGGAACGCGTAACCCTTCGCGTGCACGGCGTCGAGATCGATCCGCTCGAGCACGGCACGGCGATAACACTTGAACCCGCCCGTGAGGTCGCGGATCGACACGCCGAGGAGCACGCGCGCATACCACGAGCCGCCGATCGACACGAAGCGGCGGCCGAGCCCCCAGTCCTCGGTGCCGCCGCCCGGCACGTAGCGCGAGCCGAGCGCGACATCCGCTCCCTGGACGCACGCGTCGATGAGCCGCGGCACTTCCGCAGGGTCGTGGGAGAAGTCGCAGTCCATCTCGAGGACGTACTCGGCGCCGTCGGCGAGCGCGCGACGGAAGCCCGCGATGTAGGCGGGCCCCAGCCCCTCCTTCTGCGGGCGATGGAGGACGGACACGAAGCCGAGCTCGTCGGCGAGCCCGTCGGCGAGGTCGCCGGTTCCATCGGGCGAGTTGTCGTCGACGACGAGGACACGCACGCCGAGCGGTGCGAGTGCGCGCAGCATCGCCTCGAGATTCTCGCGCTCGTTGTACGTCGGCAGGCAGACGACGGCGCTCTCCACGCTGCAGGAGGCTACATATCCTTCGGGTATAGCCACGCTCCCTCGCAATCCGGAGATCGCAGACCAATTCGACCTGCTCGCGGACCTGCTCGAGCTCGAGGGCGCTGACTCCTTCCGGGTCATTGCGTACCGCCGCGCGGCGACGCGCATGCGCGAGACGTCGGCCTCGGTCGCGCAGCTCGCGCTCGACGGAAAGGCGAAGGAGCTGCAGGGGATCGGCAAGACGATCGAGGAGAAGATCGTCCAGATCGTCGAGACGGGCGACATCGAAGCGCTCGCGAAGCGCCGCAACACGATCCCGCCTGGCGTCGTCCTCTTCATGCGCCTGCCGGGGCTCGGCCCGAAGACGGCGGCGCGCATCTGGCGCGAGCTCGGCATCACGACGCTCGACGAGCTGAAGCAGGCCGCCGAGGGAGAGCGGCTGCGCACGCTCGCCGGGCTTGGGCCGAAGTCGGAGGAGAAGATCCTCGCCGCTCTCGCGTTCCAGGCCGAGAACCCCGACACCGGGCGCCGGCTGCTCGGCGAGGGATTGCCCGCCGTGCAAGCGGTCGTCGCGGCGCTGCGCGAGCATCCCGCCGCGGTGCACGTCTCCGAGGCGGGATCGGTGCGCCGCCGCAAGGAGACGTTCAAGGACCTCGACATCATCGCGACCGCGACCGACCCGGCCGAGCTCACGGCGTACTTCACGCAGCTCGGATGGATCGACGCCGTGGCCGCGCACGGCGATACGAAAGCGACCATCGTGTCGAAGGACGGGCTGCGCTTCGACTTGCGCGTCGTGCCGCCGGAGTCGTACGGCAACCTGCTCCAGCACTTCACCGGCTCGAAGGACCACAACGTCGCGATGCGCGAGGATGCGGTGCGTCGCGGATTCTCGATCTCCGAGTACGGCGTCACCACCGTGGAGAGCGGCGCCGTGTTCAAGACGGAGGACGAGGACGCGCTGTACGAGTTTCTCGGCTATCAGCCGGTTCCGCCGGAGCTGCGCGAGAGCGGCGGGGAGCTCGAGGCCGCGCGCCGCGGAGAGCTGCCCGCGCTCGTCGAGCTGTCGGATGTCCGCGGCGATCTGCACACGCACACGCACTGGTCGGCGGACGGGAAGAGCACGCTCGAGGAGATGGTCGCCGCCGCGGTCGAGCGCGGCTACGAGTACTACGCGATCACCGACCATTCGCATTATCTGCGCGAGGGACGGCTCGCGGCGCAGCTCGCGGAGATCGAAGCGGTGCGTGCGCGCTTCCCGAAGCTGCGGATCCTCGCGGGCGTCGAGGCGAACATCCGCACGAACGGCGAGGTGGATGTGCCGGAAGAGGATCTCGCACGGCTCGACTGGGTCGTCGCCTCGGTGCACCAGGCGCCGCACAACCGGCCGACCGAGCGCGTGCTCGAGGCGATGGACAACCCGTACGTCGACTGCATCGGGCATCTCACCGGACGCCGAATCGGCACGCGCGGCCCGCGTGACATCGACGTCGCGGCGGTGATCGCGAAGGCGCTCGAGACCGGCGTGTTCCTCGAGATCAACGGCCAGCCGGACCGGCTCGACCTGCCCGACGTGCACGTGCGCGCGGCGAAGGAGGCGGGCTTGAAGCTCGTCATCTCCTCGGATGCGCATCAGATCCGTGCGCAGAACTACGTCGAGCTCGCGATCGGCCAGGCGCGGCGCGGCTGGCTGACCAAGGGCGACGTCGCCAACGCGCGCTCGTGGGCGCAGCTGCAGAAGCTGCGCCGGAAGCGTCCGTGACCGACTTCCGCGTGGACGGCGCCGCCGCGCTCGAGTGGGCCGCGCGCTATCTCGAACGCGTCGGCGAGCTGCCGGTGCTCGCACAGGTGAAGCCGGGCGAGCTCTCCGCGCAGCTTCCGCTCTCGGCACCGGAGAAGGCCGAGCCGTTCGCGAACGTGCTGCGCGACCTCGACGATCTGATCCTGCCGGCGCTCACGAACTGGCAGCACCCGCGCTTCTTTGCGTACTTCGCGGTCACGTCGTCGGAGCCGGGGATCCTCGCGGAGCTGCTCGCTGCAGCGCTGCAGCAGGTCGCGATCGTGTGGCGTGCGTCGCCGGCCTCGACCGAGCTCGAGTTGCGCACCGTCGACTGGGTCAGGCAGCTGCTCGGCTTGCCGGGCGGCTGGCACGGGCACATCGAGGACACCGCGTCGACGTCGACGCTCGCCGCGCTTGTCGCCGCGCGGCACGTGACCGGTCGAAACGCGGTCGTCCTCTCCGAGCATGCGCACTCGTCGGTCGAGAAGGACGCTCGCATGCTCGGCATGGAGATCCGCAAGATCGCCGCGGACGAGAACCTCGCGATGCGCACGGACGGGCTCGACCTCTCGGATGTCGCCGCGGTCGTCGCGACGGTGGGGACGACGTCGTTCGCGTCCGTCGATCCCGTCCGCGAGCTGGCCGAGCGCGCGCATGCGGCCGGCGCGTGGTTGCATGTCGACGCTGCATACGCAGGCGCGGCGTGGATCTGCGACGAGGAGCGCTGGTCGCAGGACGGCGTCGAGCTGGCCGACTCGCTCGTCGTCAATCCGCACAAGTGGCTGCTCGTTCCGGCGGATTGCTCGCTCGTCTGGACGTCGCGGCCGGACGAGTGGCGGGAGGCGTTCACGCTGACGCCGGAGTACCTGCGCACGAGCGACTACGTCGACTCGCTGCCCGACTACGGGCCCGCGCTCGGGCGGCGGTTCCGCTCGCTCAAGCTGTGGGCGGTCTTGCGCTGCTACGGGGCCGAGGGCCTGCGGGCGATCCAGCGCGAGCACATGCGGCTCGCGCGGCTGTTTGCGGAGTGGGTCGAAGCGGATCCGCGCTGGGAGCTCGCAGCGCCGGTGCGCTTCTCGCTCGTCGCGTTCCGATACGCGGGCACCGACGAGGAGAACGAGGCGATCCTCGAGCGGGTCAATCGCAGCGGCGAGATCTTCATCTCGCACACGAAGCTCGACGGCCGCTACGTGCTCCGGCTCGCGATCGGCAACGCGCGCACGACGGAAGCGGACGTCCGGCGCGCGTGGGAGGTCCTCAACGGCGTCTGACACGCGGGCGGTCGTGTTCGACCTGTTCGACACTCTGGTCGACTACGACGAGACGACCTCGCGCGAGTTCAGCGGTTCGGCTGCACGACTGCTCGGTCGTGACCACGACGAGTTTCATGCGACCTGGCGCGCAGGCCGGCCCGACCGCGAGACCGGGCCGCTCGTGGCGTATCTCGAGGCTCTCGGTCTCGATGAGAAGTCCGTCGCGGCGCTTGCCGAGCTACGCAAGGAGTCGTCGCGGCGCCTGCTCGGCACCCCGCGGCCTGGCGCGGTCGAGACGCTCGTAGAGCTTCGTTCGCGCGGCATCGGCACGGGGCTCATCACGGTGTGTAGCGACGACGTTCCTGCCGTTTGGAGCGGAACACCGTTTGCCGGCCTCTTCGATGCGGAGGTTTTCTCGTGCTCGGTCGGCCTTCGCAAACCCGACGCGCGCATCTACCGGATCGCGTGCGACCAGCTCGGCGTGCGTGCCGAGCACGCCTTGTTCGTCGGCGACGGCGCGAACGACGAGCTCGACGGCGCCGAGCGCGCCGGAATGCGGGCCGTCCTGATCCATCGCGACGGCGAGGACCCGCCCTGGCCAGAGGTGCGTGACTGGCCCGGGCCGCGGATCACCGCCCTACCCCAGGTGCTCGAGCTGCTCTAGCGCCGCGTCGTGCAGCGCGACGCGGTAGCGCCAGAACGCATGGCCCGTGGCGAGGAGGCGCTCGCGCAGCGGGCCGGCGAGCTCGTCCAGCGTTCCCCAGCGCGCGCCGGCGATCTCCGTGGTGTCGCGCGGGGCAAGCTCCTCGTCCCCGGTCTCGGCGTGCAGGACGTGCGTGCGCCAGCGCAGCTCCCGCCCGCTGCAGCGGAACACTGCCGCGGAGGCGACGAGGTAGCGGCGCAGCTCGACGTGCAGGCCGGTCTCCTCGAGCGCTTCGCGGACCGCGCCGGCGGCGAAGTCCTCGCCCGGCTGGATCCCGCCGCCCGGCGGGCGCCACACGCCTTCCTCGAACTGCGGCTTGCGGATGAGCGCGATGCGTCGGGACGGGTCGAGGATGAAGAGCGTCACGTCGTGCGTGCGCCGCGGGTTGTACGTGGCCAGCGCCCATTCGCGTTCGCTGATCTCGCCCTCCCAGGTCAGCTCCGCCGGCGTCCCGAAGCGCGGGTCGATCTCCACTACAGCGTGCGGAGCAGCTGCAGGAACTCGTCAGTGCTCCCGAGCACGATGTCGGCCTCGTCGCGCAGGACGTCCGGCGACTCGTCCGACACGATGGCGACGCGCACGGCATGCGCGAGGCTCCCGACGGCGCGGAATGCATCGATGTCCGTCGTGTCGTCGCCCGCGACGAGCGCCTGTGTCAGCCCCGCGCGTTCGACGAGCGAGTGCACCGCGGTGCCCTTGTGCGAGCCGGTCGGCGGGAGCACCTCCAGCACCTTGCGCCCGAAGCGGGGTGCGAGGCCTTCCTCCGTCGCCCGCTGTGCGAGCAGCTCGAGCTCGTGCAGAGCGGTCGCCTCGTCGTCGACGCCGCGAAAGTGGAAGGCGACCGACAGCCCTTTCAGGTCCGTGCGCTCGGGCGGCCAGGGCGCGCCGGCGGCGAAGTCGCGGATCTGTATGCGCCAGTGCTCCGCTGCGGGATCGAGCTCCAGACCGTGCGAGCCCACGTACGTGACTCCGGTGACGGCGACGCGTGCCCGAACGTCGTCACCGCTGCGACCCGAGACGACGGCGACCAGGCCGTAGCGGGCGGCGAGCCGTTCGAGCTCGCCGCGCGTCTCGGCTGGCAGGGCCGCATCTTCGGAGCGCGCGACGATCGGCGCGAGCACACCGTCGAAGTCGAGGAAGAGACCCGTAGCCGCGGGCGCGGCGACGAGCGGCTCGAGCAGCGCGGCGGTGACGGACACGATGCCTAGGATACGGTCGAGTGCGTCTGATCCTGATCGGGCTGGCCGCGGGATTCTTCAGTGCGCTCTTCGGGGTCGGCGGGGGGATCGTCATCGTGCCGCTGCTGCTGCTCGTCACCAGGTGGGACTTGCGGCCGGCGATCTCCACATCGCTTGCCGCGATCGGCATCACGGCCACTGCGGGGACGATCGTCTACGCCGTCCACGGCGACGTACGGCCGGTGTATGCGGCGCTCGTCGGCATCCCCGCTGCGTTCGGTGCGGTTGCCGGTACGACGTTGCAGCACCGCGTGCACACACGAACCCTGTCGTTCGCATTTTCGTTGCTCCTCGTCGCAATCGCGATCCGGATGCTCGTGCAGTGAGCTACGTGCTCGCAGTCGTGCTCGGCGCGTTTGCCGGCGTGCTCGCCGGCTTGTTCGGGGTGGGGGGCGGCATCCTGTTCGTTCCCACGCTCACCTGGCTCGGCCTCAGTCAGGTCCACGCCGAGGCGTCGTCGCTGCTCGCGATCATTCCCACGGTCCTCGTCGGCGTCTGGCGGCAGCAGCGCCACGGCCATGTGCGCTGGCGGGCGGCCGCGGTGATCGGCGTCGCGTCGATCGGAGCGGCCGTGGGCGGCGCCCAGGTGGCCGAATCCCTGCCCGAATCCACCCTGCGGAAGCTGTTCGCGATCCTCATGCTGGGCGTGGCCGCCCAGATCGCGTGGCGCGCCCGCCCGAAGCCATAATCCAGGGGTGACCGGGCTCGAAGACCTCTGGATTCCGCTCGTCGACGAGCCCATCGGCGGCATCGTCGAGCGAATCGAGCGCGAGAACCCCGACATCGCGCGGCTCGTCGAGTCCCCTCACCGGATCCTCGCGTTTCGCACATTCGCGTACATCCGCTGCGGCCTACTGCTCGGACAGCTTCTGTTCGAGAACGATGTTCCGGCGTACGACGGCTCCGACAGTTGGGTCGACGCCCTCCTCAGCGTTCCGGAGCACCATGCGATGCTGACCGCCGAGGTGCGCGCGGTGGCGAAGGAGATCGCAGCCGACCCGAAGTACGCCGACGAAGGACCGGTTGGACCGGACGACGAGGCGCGCGCTCGGTTCCGCGCCTTCGCCCGCGAGCATCTCGGTGCGTAGCGTCCTCCGCTTCGCGTCGCCGGCCGCGATCGTCGCGCTCGTCGCGCTCGTGCTCGTCGTCGGCGCGACGGCGCAGCGCATACCGCCGACCACGACGACGCTCACTCCGCCTCCGCCCACGACTACGCCGGTCGCGCCGACACCGACGCCTTCCCGTCCGCCCACGGTGACGCCTGTTCTCGGCGGCGCGCACTACGTCTTTCCCGTGTACGGACGCGCTGCGTGGGGCGACGAGTTCGGCGCCTCACGGCCGGATGTTCCAGGCGGCTGGCACCACGGGGACGACATCTTCGCCCCGCTCGGCACCCCGCTTCTCGCGGTCGCGCACGGAACGGTCTTCTCCGTCGGCTACGAGCGTGTCGGCGGCTGGCGGCTCTGGCTGCGCGACGACCAGGGGAACCTCTTCTACTACGCGCATCTCTCCGCCTATACGCCGCTCGCGGTCGACGGCGCGATCGTCAACGCCGGCGACGTGCTCGGATTCGTCGGCAACACCGGCGACGCCGAAGGAGGCCCGTACCACTTGCACTTCGAGGTGCATCCGGTCGGCCTGCTCAACCTGGGCTACGACGGCGCGGTCGATCCGACGAGCTATCTGCGCGGCTGGCGGCACCTGCTGAACGTGCGCCTGTTCGGCGCGGCTGCCTTCACGCCGCCGCTCGCCACGGGCACGGCGCCGAAGGCAGGCGCGATCCTCTTGCAGGGGACCGACATCTCGAGCGCGAGCGGACTCGACCCGGCCTCGCTCGGCCGAATCGTCGGCTTGCCGTCGATCGTCGGTCGCTAGTTCTCGCTCCCGGAGCCGTTGCCGCGGCGGTACGTGAAATCGTCGTCGCCGCCGAAGAGGCGATCGCTGATCCACTTGCGCGTCTGCGGGCCGGTGATCGGGTTGAAGAGGGCCGCGGCAGCTGCCACGACGAACAGCAGACCGGACCGGCTCTTGCGCTCGGCCTTGCCCTGGACGCGGCCAGCCGCGCTGCGCAGCTCGCTGATTGCGTTGCGCAGCTCCTCCTGGACGTCCTTGTCCTTGGCGACACGCGTCGCGACTCCCGTCACGCCGCGCTGGCCGATCAGCTCGTCGTAGAGCGAGCGAACCGATTCGTATGCGCTACGGAGGTTCTGGCGAAGCTCCGCATCGTGCAAAGCGCGCTCGACATACGGTTTGACATTGATCGTGATGTCCGAGACCTTGTCTTTCGTCTTCGTCATGCTGCGCGCATCCTTTCGATCGCTTGCGGTGCTCATACCCCTGGCGCTGCTTTCCATTCTCGCCGCGTGCGGGGGCTCGGGCAAGCATGCCGGTCCGGCACGCATCGTCGTCGGGAAGGGATACACGTACACGGCGCCGGCCTCGAGCGCCGCCGCTTCCGTCTCGGTTTCGGTGTTCACGCTCCGTAGGAACTACGTGTCGGCCCAGTTCGACCTCGCGGCCGCCGAGCTCGACCGCGTGGCCGCGAAGCTCGTCTCGGACTCTCACGGGAAACTGACCGAGAGCGCGACGACGACGATCGCGGGGCGCAAGGCGCGTGCGTACCGGTACTCGACTCCAAAGGCCGAGCTTCGCGTCGCGTTCGTTCTCGCCGGGCGCCACGAGTACGAGCTCCTCTGCAAGGACGCGAACGCTCCCGCCTGCGCCTTGCTTCTTTCGAGCTTCAGCCTCGGCTAATCGACGACGAACTCGAGCTCGTGGTCGAGGAGGAGGAGCACGTCGCGTAGGCGTTGCTCGACGTCCGGGAGCTCCAGCAGTCGCTGCTTCTGTTCCGCCTCGAGCCGCAGGGTCGACGCGATCAGGTGGCACAACGTGCTCGGATCGGTCACCGTCGCCGCAGCGATGTGCAGCTCCGGAGGCAGATAGGGAACGAAGCCCACGACGCGCGCATAGAGCTCCTGCGCAGTTCGCGTCAGCGTCTCCAGATCGTTCGCCTCGACGACGTCGGGCACGACCTCGACCTCGCTCACGAGGTACGGCGCCTCCTGGAGGTGACGCGTGGCCAGAACGCGCCGCAGTCCCTGCACGACGACGCGCACCGTGCCGTCGGGAACCCGGATCATCCGGTGCACGAACGCGCCCGAGCCGACCGGGTAGATGTCGTCCCAGCCGGGCGTGGGCACCTCCGGATCGCACACGCAGTGAAGCGCGACCAGACGATCGCTTCGGACGATGTCGTCGATGAGCGTCAGTGAGCGCTCCTGCCCGATCGCGAGCGGCGTCATCGTGCCCGGGAGCACCACGGTCTCCTTCAGGGGAAGGACCGGCAGCGCAGCCGGCAGCGGGAGCTCTTGGGCCCGGGCCAGTTCCTCTGCGCTGACGAGCACGAACTCGGGCTCGCTCATTCCGGCGCTCTACCCGTCTGCGCGGCCCAGCACACGTTCGGCGAGCCGCTTCGATGCGAGATCGACCATCGCACCGTCGACGCGTGAGGCGCCGTCGGCCGCAGCGAGAATCGCGCGCGCCCGCTCGACCTCCTCGGCGGTCGGCGTGAAGACCTCGCGGACCGGGGCGATCTGGGTCGGATGGACGACCCATTTCCCCTCGAAGCCATGCGCCAAGGCGCCGTGCGCGGATGCACGCAACGCGCTCTCGTCGTCGAGTGCGGCGTACGGCCCATCGATCGCCTGCAGCCCGAACGCGTGCGCAGCGACCGAGATCCGCGCGAGCGCGTACTCCCACGATCCTTCGCCGATGGTCAGCACCGGCACGCCGAGCGACGCGCCGAAGTCGCCTGGGCCGAAGACGAGTGCCTCGAGCGGGCCGCGCAGGGCGGCGATCCGCTCCACCTCGACGAGACCGCGCGCCGTCTCGACCATCACCTCGAGTCCGATTCCGGCAGGGAGGACCGCGATCAACTCGGCGACCTCGTCCGCCGTCTCCGCCTTCGGCAGCACGATGACGTCGGGTTTGGCCGCGAGGGCGGCGGCGAGGTCGTCGCGCCACCACTGCGTCGCGAGCCCGTTGATGCGAATCGCGAGGAGCCCACGAGCCCGGGCGCGGGCGAGATTCTCGCGCGCCCGCCCCTTCGCGTCGACCGCGACGCCGTCCTCGAGGTCGACGACGATCTCGTCCGCCGGCAGCGAGGCTGCCTTTTCGAGCATGCGCGGGCTCGAAGCCGGCACGGTCAGGCAGGCGCGGCGCGGCCTCGTGCTCATCGCCTCAAAGCTAACCATTTCCTTCCAAAGCCGAAACGGACCGTTGACGGGCCGCCTCTATCGTCAGTTCTGTGAACACGAGGGCACGCACATGCGTCTGATCGTCACCCTGACGGCTGCGCTCACCGTGCTCCTCCTCGTGCTTCCGGCCCACCCGTAAGACCGTTTTCGCCGCGCCGTCGAGAGGGGCTCCTCCCTTCCTCCCCGTTCCTCTCGGCGGCCGGCAACGGAACATTCCGTAGCATCGGGCGCCATGAAGGGCGTTATCCTCGCGGGCGGATCGGGCACGCGCCTGCACCCGCTGACGCGGATCACGAACAAGCACCTCCTGCCGCTCTACGACCGGCCGATGGTGACGTACGCCGTCGAGGCGCTCGTGCGCGCCGGGATCGACGAGCTCATGCTCGTCACCGGCGGAACCCATGCCGGCGAGTTCTTCCGCCTGCTCGGCAACGGGCAGGAGCATGGGATCGACCGCCTCGCGTACGGCTATCAGGAGCAGGCGGGCGGCATCGCCGAGGCACTCGGGCTCGCCGAGCGGTTCGTCGACGGCGACAAGGTCTGCGTCCTGCTCGCCGACAACATCTACGAGCGGTCGCTGCGCTCGATCGCGGACAACTTTCGGCAGCAGGAGTCGGGCGCGCGCGTGGTTCTCTCGTACGTCGAGAACGAAGACCACCTGCGCCATCTCGGCGTTGCGGTGATGGACGGCGAGCGGGTCGCGAAGATCGTCGAGAAGCCTGAATCGCCTCCCTCGCGGTACGCGGTCACCGGCGCGTACTTCTACGACCCGCAGGTGTGGGAGGTGCTGCCGACGCTCGAGCCCTCCGGCCGCGGCGAGCTCGAGATCACCGACGTGAACAACTGGTACGTCGAGAACGGCACGATGGAAGCCGACGTCGTCGAAGGCTTCTGGGGCGATGCGGGCGAGTCGATCGACGCGTACTACGAGGTCAACGACTTCGTGCGTCACAACACGGTGAACTCGTGATCGTCAAGCGTTTCCCGATGACGCGCCACGAGGACGCGCGCGGCTGGTTCGCCGAGCTCGCCCGCGGCAGCTTCAAGCAGGCGAATCTTTCACGCTCGCGCAAGGGCGTCATTCGTGGATTGCACTACCACCTGCGGGGCCAAAACGACCTCTTCGTCTGCTTGAGCGGGATGGTGCGCGTCGTCGTGCTCGACCGCGAGACCGGCGAGACGTACACCGAGGACATCGGCGACGACAATCCCGTTGCGCTCTTCGTCGACGGCTCGAATGCACACGGCTACGAAGCGCTGACCGATTGCCTGTTCATGTATCTCGTCACCGAGGAGTACGACCCGGCAGATCCCGACGAGAACACCCTGCCGTGGGATGACGAGCGCGTCCGCCATCTCTGGAGCACGACATCGCCGATCCTGTCGGAACGCGACGCATCCTCGTAACCGGCGCCGGCGGGCAGCTCGGAACGGCGCTCCTCGCCGAGTTTCCGGAGGCGCGCGGGCTGACGCACTCCGACTGGGACGTGACGGAGCCGCCGCCGTCCGAGCTCGGCGCGTTCGATCTCGTGCTCCACGCCGCCGGGTGGACCAACGTCGATGGGGCGGAGGCGGATCCGCAGGGCGCTGCAGCGGTGAACGTCGGGGGAACGCAGCACGCCGCCGAGCTCGGCGCACCGCTCGTCGCGTTCTCGACCGACTACGTCTTCGACGGGCGTAAGGGCACGCCGTACGTCGAGTCCGACGCGCCGAACCCGTTGTCCGCGTATGGGCGCACGAAGCTGCACGGCGAGGCGGCGGCGGGCGAGCAGGCGTGGATCGCGCGCACGTCCTGGCTGTTCGGTGAGACGGGGACGAACTTCATCCGGACGATGCTCGACCTCGGCGCCCGCCGGGACGAAGTCGCCGTCGTCGACGACCAGCGTGGATGCCCCACGTACGTCGGCCATCTCGCTGCCGCTGTGCGCGAGCTCGTCGCGCTGCCGTACGGCGTGTGGCACGTCGCCGCCGACGGCGACTGCACGTGGGCCGAGTTCGCGGAGGCGATCTTCGCGGAAGCCGGGGTCGATTGCCGCGTGCGCCGCATCAGCACGG
>DATGEH010000173.1:0-3380 GCA_035310325.1 Gaiellaceae bacterium | reverse complement strand
GCGCAGCGACGAGCGCGTATTTCTGCTCGGCGAGGACATCGGCCATTACGGCGGCGCGTTCGGCGTCACGGCGGGGCTCTTCGAGGAGTTCGGCGCGGGGCGCGTCATGGACACGCCGATCGCGGAGGAGGGGTTCGTCGGTGCTGCGATCGGCGCGGCGTGGCAGGGCGAACGGCCGGTGGTGGAGCTGCAGTTCGCGGACTTCGCGAGCTGCCCGTTCGACATGATCGTGACCGTCGCGGCGAAGACGCACTGGCGTTCGGGGATCGCCGTGCCGATCGTCATCCGCGCGCCGAACGGCGGCGGCGTGCGCGGCGGGCCGTTCCACGCGTCCTCGCCCGAGGGGTGGTTCGTCGGCGTGCCGGGGCTGAAGGTCGTCTGCCCCGGGACGGTCGAGGACGCGTACGGGCTGCTGCGCAGCGCGATCGAGGACGGCGACCCCGTGCTGTTCTTCGAGCACAAGGGGCTCTACCGGCGGTTGAAGGGCACGAAGCCGCCTGAGGAGACGCGCACGCCGCTCGGTCGCGCACGGATCGCGCGCCGCGGTTCCGACGCGACCGTCATCACGTACGGCGCGGGCGTCGACCTCGCGCTCGGCCTCGAGCACGACGTCGAGGTGCTCGACCTCCGGACCTTGTGGCCGTTCGACCGCGAGGCGGTGCTCGAGTCGGTCGGCCGGACGTCGCGCGCGCTCGTGCTGCAGGAGGCGGCACGCTCGTCCGGGGTCGCGGGCCACATCCTCGCGCTGCTCGCGACCGAGGGCTTCGAGCTGCTCGATGCGCCGCCGATGGTGCTCGCGCCGCCCGACACTCCCGTTCCGTTCGCTCCCGAGCTCGAGGACGCGTACCTCCCGTCCGCGCAGACGCTCGCGGCTGCCGTCGAGGAGCTCCTTGGTTACTGAGCTCTTCCGGCTGATGGTCCTGCAGCGGACGTTCGAGGAGCGCACGTGGGCGCTCTACAAGCAAGGGCGGATCAGCGGCTCGATGTACGACGGCCTCGGACAGGAGGCGGTCGCAGCCGCCGCGGGCCTCGCGTTGCAGGACGGCGATGTGGTGGCGCCGCTCAACCGCGAGCTCGCGACGCACTTCGCGCGCGGCGTCACGGTGGCCGATGCGTTCCGCCAGTTCCTCGGCCGCGCCGATGGACCGACGTTCGGACGCGATGGGAACATGCACTTCGGCGTGCCCGCGCGCGGTGTGTTCCCGCTCGTCTCGATGCTCGGCAACCTCTGCCCCGTGACCGTCGGTGCCGCGCTTGCGTTCAAGCGCCGCGGCGAGCTGCACGTCGCGCTGACGTTTCTCGGCGAGGGAGCGTTCTCGGTCGGCGACGTGCACGAGGGCCTCAACCTCGCCGGCGTGTGGCAGGTGCCGGCCGTCTTCATCCTGCAGTCGAACGGCTACTCGTATTCGACGCCGAGCTCGGCGCAGATGGTCAACACGAATCTCGCCGAGCGCATTCAGGGCGGCTGGTCGATTCCCGCCGTGCGCATCGACGGAACGGATGCAGTGCTCTGCTACGAGACGATCAAGGCTGCGGTCGAGCGTGCGCGCGCGGGCGAAGGACCGCAGGCGGTCGAGTGCGTCACGCTGCGCGGCCATGGGCATGCGGCGCACGACGATGCGTCGTACGTGCCTGCGGAGCTGCGTGCGTCCTTCGCGGGCCGCGATCCGATCGAGCTGCTCGCGGCGCGGCTCGGGCCGGAGGCCGATGCGATCAGGCGCTCGGTCGTCGAAGAGATCGCCGCCGGGTTGGCGGAAGCCGAAGCGTCGCCGGCGCCCGATCCCGCCGCGCTGGAACACGGGATCTACGCGCAGCCGCTCTAGAGCAGTTCAAGGATGCGCGCGGCGCGTTCGAGAGCTTCGTCCGGATGCAGCGGCTCCGTCAGCCACGGAGCGACCTTCGCCACCGCCTCGCGCGCGCGTTCCGTGAACGTCACCGTGCCGTCGGGCGCGATCGCTTCGACGCCGTCGTTGCGCGCAATCGACGACTGCCACGCGCAGGCTTCGTCGAGCTCCTGGCCGGGCGGTAGGTCGAGGCTGATCGTCCCGTTCTCGATGACGACGGGATAGCCGCCCGGCAGGCCGAACGGCGCCGGTGCAGAAATGCGCGTCTTCGGTGCGCCGGGCAGAAGCGCCTCGATGACCTCGATGCACGCGACAGCAGTGGTCTCGTTGTAGACGACACCGGGCGCTAGAAGATCGCCGAGATACGCGAGCTGGTCGGCACGCTCACCGTCCTCGCCGAGAAACACGCGCACGCGGTCGTTCGGATCGGCGGGCAGTTCCGCGCGCATCACCGGGTACACCTGGTTGTGGTGCCCGATGACGCGGACGAGCGTCTCAGTGGGCAGTGCGCGGCGGACGCGCAGAAGTTGCATCGTGACGTTGCCGAGCCCGATCGTCGGCGCGAGACCGAGGCGGTCGAGGATGACGTTCGTGACGTCGGGAAACGAGAGGTTCGCGACAAGTGCGGTGCAACCTGTCGCGCGGACGGCGGACATCACAGTCCGAATGATCGGCAGCTGTATCGGCAGCGCGACCGCGAGGCCGGCCGACGCGAACGCGAGCGCGACGTCGTCAGTGCGGCCGGTGAGCGCCCACGGCGACAACAACGACGCGCACTGAACGATGACGTCGGGCTGCGCGCTAGCAAGGAGCTCTTCTACTGCAGCTTGATCGGTGCAGTTGGTGAGTACGAAACGCGCCGGGACCTCGGCTGCGGGAGCCGGCACTCCGGCAAGGATGAGCTTGTTGACGTGGGGCGTAACCGCGAGTCCCGCCGCGATCCGCGTACCCATGTCGCCGGGGCCGATGACGAGGACGTGGGCCACGCGGCGAGCGTAACCACTGCTGACGCAGGACGACATCTTCCGTGCACTCACCTCCATCGCGGTCATCGGGAAAGCAGTTGAGACCTCCGAAGAATTCTCACCGCCGCGTGTTTCCCTCAATCGAGCAAGAGGAGAGCGAGGTATTCGATCGCGACCGACGTAAGAAGAGCGCTATTCGGGCGAGGGCGCTATTCGGGCAGGGCAGGCGGTTGGTCGTCGATGGACGGGTCGTTGTCTACCGCTCGCGCTGGAAGCCTCACAAGCGTCGGATCGTCCCGCATCGCCTGAGACTCCTCCGGGAAGAGACGCGCGAAATACGCGGGGATCGCTCCAGCGGCAACCTCCTCCGCAGTGTGCACGTAGCGAACGCCAATAGCACCATCACCGTCGCGTACGACGACGGTAACCTTCTCTCCAGGTTCGGTGGCTGCCTCTGGATGAACGTCAAGCTCGATCGGATCCTCATACCCGCGCCGGTACGAGCGCACGAGGAAAGCCATCGCCTCGTGGTACGCGAGTGCCCGGTTGACCAGCGTTTGAATCTCCTCGT
>DATGEH010000172.1:0-49923 GCA_035310325.1 Gaiellaceae bacterium | reverse complement strand
CTGGGCAATCGTCCTCGAAGGGAAGATGCTGCGCGGCCTCCGGCCGCTCTACCTGCTCGAGATCGTCTCGCACCGGCACCTGCGGTACGGGAGCGGCCTGCTCCACCTCGTTCTTCTCGGCGCCTCGATCGCGCTCGTGGGCCACGGCATCGTCTACGCGGTCGTCCTCGGCCTGCAGCTTGGCCTCCTCGCCGCGGCCGCGCTCGGGGTTGGGCTTCCGCGGTACTACGTCCTCGTCACCTGGGCGACCGTCGTCGCGCTCTGGAACTATCTGCGAAGGGGGGTCGAACCCACGTGGGAGCCGGCGGAGGGCACACGATGACCGACCTCTCCGTGCTGATGCCGGTGTACAACGAGCGGGCCACGATCCGTCGGGCGATCGACGCAGTGGAGGCTGCTGGCATCGGCGACTACGAGCTCATCGTCGTCGACGACGGCTCGAGCGACGGGACAACCGACATTCTGCGCGGGGGCGGCTGGCCCGATCACGTGCGCGTGCTCTTCCACGACCGGAACCGCGGTAAAGGCGCTGCTCTGCGCACCGGGCTCTCCGAAGCACGTGGGACGTATACGACGATCATGGACGCCGACCTCGAGTACCTTCCGGCGGACATCCCGGCGATGCTCCAGCCTCTTCGTAGCGGAGACGCGGAGGCGGTCTACGGCACGCGCGGATTCCAGGCGCACTCGGCGTACAGCTTCTGGTACGTCATCGGCAACAAAGCGGTCACGTTCTTCGCCAACCTGCTCTACAACAGCTGGGTGTCGGACATCATGACCGGGCAGAAGGCGATGCGGACGGAGCTCTTCCGCTCGTTGCCGTTGAGGGCGCGCGGGTTCACGATCGAACCGGAGATCACCGCCCGCCTGTTGCGCCGGGATATCCGCATCTACGAGGTGCCGATCCAATACCGCGCACGCAGCCGCGAAGAGGGGAAGAAGTTGACGGCCCTCGACGGTTTGCGCGTGGTCGGCACGCTCATCCGCTGCCGGGTCTTCTGATGAATCGCGTCGCCGACGTCGCCGTTGCAGGCACCGCGCTCGTCGTCGCGGCGCCGCTGCTCGCGCTCGCCGCGCTGGTGGTGAAGCTCGGCGATCGTGGCCCCGTTCTCTATCGTCAAGTGCGCGTCGGGAAGGACGGCGCCGACTTCAAGCTGCTGAAGCTGCGCACGATGGTCGTCGGCGCCGAGTCCCAGGGAGCCGGCTTCGCCGTGAACGAGCGCGACCCGCGAATCACCCCGGTCGGTCGCCTCCTCCGCCGCCTTTCACTCGACGAGCTTCCGCAGCTGTGGAACGTCGTGCGCGGCGACATGAGCATCATCGGCCCGCGACCGACGCTGCGCTACCAGGTCGAGCGCTACACGCCGCGGCAGCGCAAGCGGCTCGACGTAAAGCCGGGTATTACCGGTTGGGCTCAGGTGCACGGTCGGGCGTCCCTTCCGTGGGCGGAGCGCATCGAGCTCGACGTCTGGTACGTCGAGCATCGTTCGCCGTGGCTCGACGTGAAGATCCTCGCGAAAACGCCGCTCGCGCTCTTCAGTGGGACCTACAAGGGTGCAACGGGCGGCTGGTCGTCTAACTCCTAGGCGAGTCGCCTTCGGCGTCGCCGCGTTTGCGGGGCTGTTGACGCTGTGGAACGCCTCCGCGTACCCCTGGGGTGCGGGCTACGACGCGGCCTCGCACAAGGAGTACGCCGACTTCCTGATCCAGCATCTGCGGCTGCCGGTACGCAACGAGACGCCGGAGTACTACTCGCCCCCCCTCTACTACGGAATCGCAGGTGGCGTGACGTGGATCGGCCGGCAGCTGGGGCTCGGCGAGCCGCACAAGCTCGCGCAGCTCCTGAACGTGCCGCTCGTGATCGGCGCGGTGCTTCTGGTCGCCGCTCTCGCGCGCCTGCTTTGGCCCGAGCGCCGCTGGCTCGCGCCGGGCGCCGCCGCATTCGTCGCATTCTCGCCGGTCTTCGTGCGCACGTCCGCGATGTTCCATCCGGAGCCGGCCGACCTGTTCGTCTCGGTCCTCTGTGCGTATCTCGCCGCGCGCATGCTCGTACACCGGCAGTACGGCTGGCGCACTGCGCTCGCCCTCGGCGCTGCACTCGGCGCGGCCCAGATGGTGCGCCAGTTCGAGCTCTACACGCTCGCGGTCGTCGGCCTCGCATGGCTGGTAGCACTGTGGCGGCGCGGGGATGAGCGCGCCACGCTTGCGCGGTCGGGCGCAATCGCGCTCGCTGCCTGCGTCGTCGTCGCAGCACCGTGGTACGGCTATCGCGCTGCGAACTACTCGAACGCGCTGTTCGACCGGCCGCATCCGTCGAAGCCGTTCTTCGAGCGCAGGCCCGCACGCTTCTACGTCGGCCTTGCGCCACGGTCGGTCTTCACGAAGCCGTACCGGCCGAACTTCGAGAACCTCGCCTGGCCCGAAACGTACACGGACATCTGGGGCGACTGGTACGGCGTCTTCGACTGGTCGCTGCACCGCCGAGCCAAGCCGTCGCAGGCTCATACGGATTGGCTCGTCGCGCAGAACGCGATCGGGATCGTTCCGACTGCGATCGCGATCGTCGGGTGGCTCGCGTTGCTCGTGACCGGTCTCCGCAGGCGCTCGCCGCTCGAACTACTCGTCGCGCTCATGCCGCTCGCAGCGCTCGCCGGATACTTCTACTTCGCGATCGGCTACCCCACGCCCGACGGCGACGTGCTGAAGCCGACGTTCATGCTGGCCGCCCTCTGGGCGTGGGCGCTGTGCTTCGCCTGGGGGGCGTCACGGTTGCCGAGGCGCGCGATCCTCGTGCTCGTCGCGCTGGCGGTGCTCGACCTCCCGTTCCTCATCTATACGGGCGCGAGCGGCTTCTTCTAGCAACTGCGGTCGAAGAAGAGCTGAATGGTGAGCTTGCCGGTCTCCTCGGCCCACTCCTTCGGCAGCTCCCAGAGCGACGAGCTTGTGCCCTTCATCCACAGATCGCCGTGGTAACAACGGCGAATGAGCATCCGGGCACGCGTGACATGAAACGTCGAGGTGACGACGACGATGCGCGTCCAGTGGTGTGCCTGCGCCAGGCGAGCGATCGTCTCCGCCTCGCCGCGGGTGCTGTACGGCCGCGGCTCGAAGCAGAGCACTCGGTAGCGCAGCGGGCCGAGCTTGCCGCGGCAGAGGCGCCGTGCCTTCTTCCACTTGGTCGGATGAAACGCCCCCGAGACGGCAAGCACGGGCGCGATCCCGGTCCGCATCAGGGCGAGCGCTGGGTCGAGGCGCTGATTCAGTCCACCGGAGAGGACGACGACGGCATCGGCATGAGCCGGCGGCGACGATTCCGCCGGGGGCCAGACGAAGAGCACGGCGCACGCTCCGAGCCAGAGCGCGACGATCCCGGCGAGGACGAGAAGGAGCGTGCGCGCCACGGGGCGACGGTACCCTCTGCCGCGCGTTGCTCGGAGTCCTGTTCACCTGCGCCGGCCAGCGGGTCGACATCGTCTCGGCATTCGGCCGGGCCGGCGCGCGCACGCTCGCCGTCGACGTGAATCCGCTCGCGCCCGCGCTCTACCACGCCGACGCGCACGCGTTCGTGCCGCGCATCGACGACCCGGCATACGTTTCGGCACTGCGCGAGCTCGTGCGCGTGCACGACATCTCGCTCGTCGTTCCACTCACCGATCTCGACCACGGCGTGCTCTCGCGCGCGAAGGACGCGCTCGGCGCGCTCGTGCTCCTGCCGGCGCCGGCGATCGTCGACGCGCTCGCTGACAAGTGGGCCGCGCATCAGCTGTTCGTCGAGCGCGGCATCGGCTCGCCCGACACATGGTTGCCCGAGTCGCTGCCGAACGCACTTCCCTATCCGGTGCTCGTGAAGGCGCGCCGCGGCTTCGGCTCGCGCGGCATCTACCGCTGCAAGGACGCCCGCGAGCTCGAGTTCTTCCTCGACTACACGAACCACGACTCGATGGTGCAGGCGTGCTGCCAGGGGGAGGAGTTCTCGATCGACGTGTTCTGCGACCTCGCCTCGCGCTGCCTCAACGCTGTCCCGCGGACGATGATCGAGTCGAAGGGCGGCGAGTCGATCAAAGGCATGACGATTCGCGACGCCGAGCTGATCGAGGTCGGCCGCCACGTGGCCGAGACGCTCGAGCTCGTCGGCCCGGCGAACATCCAGTGCTTCCGCGAGCCCGACGGCTCGCACCGCGTGACCGACATCAACCCCCGCTTCGGCGGGGCATTCCCGCTGCCGACCGCGGCGGGCAGCCGCTATCCAGAGCTCGCGCTCGCACTGGCGGCGGGCGAGCATCCGGAGCCGCGGCTCGGCGACTTCCGCGAGGGGCTCGTCATGACGCGCTTCTTCTCCGAGCTCGTGCTGTCGGCCGGATCCGACGGTACCTTGGAGCCGTTCGCGGAAGAGCTCCCAGAGCCGATCGCCGAACCGTAGGGGTCGTCCTCGCGGTTGCAGGGATTGCCGCAGGTTGCGGCGGTCCGGCGCGCCGTGCCGTGACGACCGTCGTGCCGAAGCCGACACCGAGACCGGTGCATCGCGTCGTCGCGCATGCGCGGGCGAAGCTCGTCATCACCGTCATCGACGGCGACACGTGGCAGCCGGTGGCACACGCACGCGTCACGCTGTGGCGCCGCGAAGCGCACACGAACCGGCACGGCATCGCCGTCATCCGCGTTCCCTGGCGCGAGCCCTTGCACGTCGGAGTCAGCGCGCGAGGCTTCTCGTCGCGGCTGCTGTACGAAGACTTTCGTGCGTTCCGCAAGGTCATGCTGCGGATCTACCGGCCGGCCCTGCAGTGGGGAATGTACGGCGCCAATGCGACGCGTACGGAGTCGCAGCCGAACATCCACTTGCGGCCGCCGTTCAAGAGCGTGTGGAGCGTGGGCCTCGGTGGGCTGATCGAGTTCCCGGCCGTCGTTGACGGCGGAGTCGCCTACATCGGGAACAACCACGGCGTCGTCCATGCGATCTCGATGTACACGGGCCACGTGATCTGGACGCACGTGACCCCTCACGGCTGGATGGCCTCGTCGCCCGCCGTCTTCCATCGCGAGCTCGTGTACCACGGGATGGACGGCCACGTCTGGGCTCTCGACCGCGCCACGGGCCGGCTCGTCTGGCATCGCTTCATCGGCTCGCCGATCGAGTCGTCGCCGATCATCCGCTACGGCGTCGACTACTTCGGCGCGTGGAACGGAAGGCTCTACGCGCTCGACCTGCGGACGCGCCGGTTGCGCTGGACGCGGAGCCTCGGAGCGAAGATCACGTCGAGCGCGGCGATCGCGGACGGAACGCTCTACATCGGCGACTACGCAGGCAGGTTGTGGGCGCTCTCGCCTCGGCGAGGGGCGACGCACTGGGTGCGCAGCGTGAACGGTCGCATCTACGGAACGCCCGCGGTTGCGAACGGCCGTGTGTTCGTCCCCTCGTCGACCGGTGACTCGCTCACCGCCTTCACGACGCACGGCCGTTACCTCTGGCGGGTCGGCACCGGCTCGTACGTCTACTCGTCGCCGGCGGTGTGGGGCGGCCGCGTCTTCTTCGGGTCGTACAACGGCGTCTTCTACGGCGTCTCCGCCGCGGCCGGGAGGATCCTCTGGAGCATCGGCACCGGCGGCCCGGTCTCGGGCGCCGCAGTCGTCGTCGACGGCGTCGCGTACGCGGGGAGCTTTGCGCATCGCATCGTCGGCGTCGACGCGCGCAGCGGCCGCGTCCTCGTGCGCTTCAAGCACGGCCAGTACGTTCCCGTGTCGGGTAACGGGTTACGCCTGCTCTTCCACGGATACTCGACGCTGTACGCGGTCGAGTCGCGGCATCCCGCCCGGGAGCCGGCGCGCGCTCACTAACCTGACCGTCCGATGCGGCGTCGCGTGCTCATTGTTCTCGCAGCGCTCGCCGTGCTCTTCGGCGGAGCCGTCGTCGCATTCGTCGTCCACCGCCTGCAGGAGGCGAAGAACGTGCGCGGCTCGTCGACCGTCGAATATGTCACGAGCGAGCCGAGGCCGACACCCCTGCCGCCCAAGGTGCAGTGGCCGACGTACGGCTTCGACGTCGACCGCACCCGCGCCGTCGAGCTCCCCCTCAAACCGCCGTTCCGGCCGATCTGGCGCTATCAAGCGTCGAGCCTCATCGAGTTCCCGCCCTCGATCGCGTTCGACCGCCTCTACTTCGCGACGAACGGCGGCACGTTCACGGCGATCAGCGCGAAGACGGGGAAGCGCGCGTGGATCTACCACGCGCACCGCTGCGTCGCCGCGTCGCCCGCGATCGGGCTGTACGCGCACGGCACCGTCTACGAGACCTTTCTCAACCAGCCTCCCTGCAATGTCCAGAACGGCGGTCACGGCCGGCAGGGCGAGCTCATCGCGTTCTCCGCGGGCCACGGCCAGATCCGCTGGCGGCGGACGATCGGGCCGTCGGAGAGCTCTCCGCTCCTCCTCGGGGCGCGCATCTACGTCGGCGACTGGAACGGCGACGTCTGGGCGTTCAACGCGAACAGCGGCCGCGTGGTGTGGCGCAGGCATCTCGGGGGCGCGATCAAAGGCGCGCTCGCGTACGCCGGCGGGCGCTTGTACGTCGGCTCATACGACGGGCACGTGTACTGCTTGACACCGGCCGGACGCGTCGTATGGCGTGCGAGCGCGCAGCCGCGGCTCATCGGCAATTCGCAGTTCTACTCGACCCCCGCGCTCGTGTACGGCCGCGTCTACATCGGCTCGACAGACGGTCGCATGTACTCGTTCGGCGCGACGACCGGGAAGCTCCGCTGGTCGCACGACACGGGCGGCTATGTCTACGCGTCTCCCGCGGTCTCGCACGGGCTCGTCTTCGCCGGCTCGTACAGCGGCAACTTCTATGCGTTCGACGCGGCGACGGGCGACGTCCGCTGGCAGTTCAAGGCGAACGGGAAGATCTCCGGCTCGGCGACCGTGATCGGTCGCGTCGTCTACTTCGCGACGCTGGAGAAGCAGACGTATGCGCTGAACGCAAGCACCGGCAAGCTGCTGTGGTCGTTCCCCGACGGCAAGTACACGCCGGCTGTCGCGGTCAAGGGGCGCTTCTTCCTCATCGGCTACGGCATCGTCTATGGGATGGTCCCGCGGCGATGAGGTACGTGGTGACAGGGGCGGCGGGCTTTATCGGCTCGCATCTGGCGGAGTCGTTGCTGACCGCCGGCCACGAGGTCGTCGGTGTCGACTGCTTCACCGACTACTACGACCCGGCCGAGAAGGAGGAGAACGCGCGCGGGCTGAACGTCGTGCGCCTCGACCTTGCCGAGGAGCCGCTCGACCTCGCCGGCGTCGAGGGCGTCTTCCATCTCGCCGGCCAGCCGGGCGTGCGCAGCTTCGGCGACGTCTTCCCGCTCTACGTCCGGCGCAACGTCCTCGCGACCCAGCGCGTGCTCGAGACGGCCGCGGCGGCCGGCGTGCGCGTCGTCTTCGCCTCGAGCTCGTCCGTGTACGGCGACGCGGAGTCCTATCCGACGCCCGAGGACGCAGTGCCGCGGCCCGTGTCGCCGTACGGGATCACGAAGCTCGCGTGCGAACATCTCGTGCGCGCCTACGGGGTCGATGCGGTCGTGCTCCGGTACTTCACCGTCTACGGGCCGCGGCAGCGGCCGGACATGTTCCTCCGCCGCGCGTGCGACGCGCTGCTCTCCGGTGGGCCGCTCGAGATCTACGGAAGCGGTGAGCAGTCGCGGAGCTTCACCGAGGTCGGCGACGCGGTCGCGGCGACGATGCGCACGATGGAGCGCGCGCCGGCGGGCGCCGTCTACAACGTGGGCGGCGGGGAGGAGGCGTCGGTGCTCGACGCGATCGCGCTACTCGAGCGAGTATCAGGGGGCACGCTCGACGTCCGCCACGTCGACCGCGCCGCGGGCGACGTGCGGCGGACGAAGGCGGACGTGACGCGCATCGCCGAGGCGCTGGGCTGGCGGCCTTCGGCGACGCTCCAAGACGGTTTGGCGCGAATGTGGGCCTGGGCTATAGGACGTGAATCGAAATGAACGCGATGTCGTCTGAACGCACCGGACGAGCGCGATGCTGCGTCCTCGGTCGCGTCGATAGCAGCGGCTATCGACGCTCCCTGCGTCCTGGCCTCGCACTCGCCGGAGCGCCCAGCCGACGGGCGTCATCCCGATCCACGTCCTCAGCTAGAGTCGCCGCGCGATGAGCTTCGACCCGGAAGCGGAGCAGGAGGTCGACTTCGGCAAGTACGCGCGCCTGCTCGGCGCGCGCTGGTGGCTGCTCGCCGCCGGGCTCGTCTTCGGCGCGATCGTCGGCTATGCGGTCGCACTCGGCGGCAAGCAGGTGTACAACGCGTCCGCGACGATCTACCTCGGGCAGCCGTACACGGCGAGCGGCAACGTCGCGCTCCAGAGTCTGCAGACGAACC
This sequence comes from Gaiellaceae bacterium, assembly GCA_035310325.1. Taxonomy (GTDB): domain Bacteria; phylum Actinomycetota; class Thermoleophilia; order Gaiellales; family Gaiellaceae; genus Palsa-739. The sequence continues at coordinate 41,540 of DATGEH010000172.1, read as the reverse complement.
CGAGCACTGTTGGCACGATCGCCCACTCCCAGGCCGTCGACGGGCAGGTCGCCGGTGCGTGCAAGACACGCGTCGGAGTCTTCCGATCGGGGATCTCGACGAAGCCCATCGCCGGCAATCTGTCCAAGAACGGCCAGAATCCGCTCGTCTCCCTCTCCGTCCAGACGGCGAACCGCAAGATCGCTGCCTGTGTCGCCAATGCCCTGGCGAAGGAAGTCATCACCCGCATCTCGGGCTACGCGAACGCCAAGATCGCCAGCTTCCGCAGCGAGATCTCGGACGACGAGAAGGCGATCAGCACGATCGAGACGGGCATCTCGAGCCCAGGTGTTGCAACGACCGACAAGCTGCTCCTGCAGGTGCAGCTGCGGACGCTTCAGCTCGATCTGACGAGCGCCGGCCAGCTCCTGCACCAGGCGACCGCTGTCGAGAAGCCCGCGATCGTCACACCCGCCTCGCCTGCGCGCGTCACCGCGCGCAGCCGGCGCAACTCCGTTGCCGTCGCCGGGCTCATCGGCCTCATCCTCGGCGGGCTCGCCGCGCTGCTGTGGGATCCGGTGGCCGCCGCGGTCGCGCGTCGCCGCACGGTCTAGGCTCTCCGCATGTTCGAGGGCAAGCGCGTTGCCGTCGTCGTGCCTGCGTACGACGAGGAGCAGCTGATCGCCACGACATTGGGGAGCATCCCCGGCTTCGTCGACCGGATCGTGGTCGTCGACGACGGGTCACGTGACGCCACGGCGGAGCGCGCGCGATCGTTCGGCGACGCGCGGGTCGAGGTCGTAGCGCACGACCGCAGGCGCGGCGTCGGCGCCGCGATCGTCACGGGGTACAAGCGCGCGCTCGCCGACGGAGGCGACGTGATCTGCGTCATGGCAGGCGACAACCAGATGGATCCGGCCGACCTCGAGACGCTCGTCGCGCCCGTCGCGCGCGGAGAGCTCGACTATGCGAAGGCGAACAGGCTCGTCAGCGGACAGGCCTGGGAGCAGATCCCGCACATGCGCTATCTCGGCAACGCGGCGCTGTCGCTGCTCACGAAGATCGCTTCGGGCTACTGGCACGTCGCCGACTCGCAGTCGGGATACACGGCGATCGGACGGTCGATGCTCGAGCAGATCGACCTCGATCGCGTGTACACGGGCTATGGGTTCCCCAACGACTTCCTCGTCCATCTGAACGTCTGGAACGCGCGCGTGCGCGACTTCCGCTCCCGTCCGGTGTACGGCGTCGGCGAGCGCTCCGGGATCCGCTACCACCGCGTCGTTCCGCGCATCTCGTGGCTGCTCGTGAAGGGCTTCTTCTGGAGGTTGCGCGAGAAGTACGTCATCCGCGACTTCCACCCGCTCGTGTTCTTCTACGCGCTCGGCCTGCTCTTCACGCTCGCGGGTCTCGCGCTCGGCGGGATCGAGCTCGGCTATCGCATCGCGGGCAACGCGGTGAGCGTCGGTACGGTGGTCCTCGTCGCGCTGCTGCTCGTCTCGGGGTCGCAGTTCACGCTGTTCGCGATGTGGTTCGACATGGAGTCGAACAAGGACCTACGCTGACGGGGCGTCTTCCGTTTGCGCGTGGAGTGTTCGTTCGTACACCTCTTCGAGCTCGTCCAGCTTCCGCGCGACCACCAGGAAGTTGAACGCGAACAGTCGCGGCCAGGCGCGTGCGAGCGTGCCCGAGATCGCATCGGCGAGCCGCAGCGCGCGGCTGCGGCCGACCATGTCGGCGATCGGCGGGCCGAAGCCGTGCAGCTCCTCGATCGTGAATCCCGCGTTCTTGAGCAGCTTCTTGAACGAATACGTCGTGAAGAGCCTCGTGTGCGTGAGGTCGAGGATTCCACGCTTGCCGTAGTTGAACTGCCCGAGGAGCAGGCTCACCCGCATGACGATGTACGCGATGTTGCCCGTGCTCGCGTAGAGGAGGCCGCCAGGCTTCAGCAGCGCCGCGATGTGTCGAGCGCCGGCCTCGGGGCTCGCGAGATGCTCGATGACGTCGAGCGCGAGGACACTGTCGTAGCGGCGCCCCCCGAGCTCGCGCGCGAAGTCGCCGTCGAGATCGAGCGCCAACGACTCGGCCGCACCGGCATCGGACGGACGCTCGACGTCGACCGAGACGACATGCGCGACCTTCTCCGCGAGACGCGCACTGAGCGCCCCGCGCCCGGCCCCGAGGTCGGCGACGTGCCAGTCTGCCGGCCAATGGCGCGCGAGGATCTGCTGGTGCAGCGTATTCGCCTCCTGTTTGAACAGGTACCCGCTCTCCTCGAAGAGCCCGAAGTCGAACTTCGGCTCGTAGTAGAGGCCGACCTGTCCCAGGCGGAGCTTCAGTACCGCCTTCAGGCAGTTGACGGCGTATGCGATTCCGTTCACGTGTGAGATCTCGTCGCCGTAGAAGGTCGGCACGGGAATCTCTTCGATGGTCCGTCCGGTCGCGAGCAGCTGGATCAGCACCTCGGTGTCGAAGTGGAAGTCGTCCGAGTTGAGCTCGAACGGGATCGCCCGCAGCGTGTCGATCCTGTACGCGCGATAACCGGAATGGAACTCGGAGAGCCGGCTCCCGAGCAGACGGTTCTCGACCGCCGACAGGACGATGTTTCCCAGCCACTTGTAGAGCGGCATGCCGCCGCGGAGTGCGTCGCGGCGGTGGATCATCCGTGACGCGATCACCGCGTCGGGCTCGTTGCGACCGATCGACGCGACGATCTGCGGCAGATACTCGGGCGCGTACTGCCCGTCGCCGTGCAGGAGCACGACGTAGTCGTATCCCTGCTTCACCGCATGCAGGTAGCCGAGCTTCTGATTCCCGCCGTACCCGCGGTTGAACGGCGTGCGAAGCACAGTCACGTTGCCGAACCCGAGCCGCTCAGAGGCGGCGCGCGCAGTCTCGAAGGTGAGGTCGCTCGACGAGTCGTCGATGACGTAGATCTCGACGAACCGGTCGCGCAGCGAGGCGGGAATGCGAGCGAGGACGTCCTCGATGAACCGCTCCGCCTGGAAGGCGACGATGAAGATTGCGATCTTCGTTCGTGCGAGGACCTCCTCCGCAGCAGCGACGGCGTCCTCGTCAGGCGCGAACCGCGGCAGGGACCGGTTCACGAGGAGGCGACCTCGAACACGTTCGCCTGCTGCCCGGCCGAATCCACTGCAAGGATTGTGGCGATGCGTAACCCCGCGCTGCTTGCAACACTCGCCGGGATCGCGCTCCTCGCGGCCTCGGCTGCGCTCCCCAACGTCCACTTCGGCGACAGCGCGAATCGCGGCGACACTCCGCTCTATCAGCAGTACGGCGAGAACCTGACCCACGGGAAGGCGCCCTACCGGGACTTCTTCGTCGAGTACCCGCCCGGCGCGCTGCCGATGTTCGTCGCCCCGGCGATCGGGCCCGACCGCGACTACACGCTGTGGTCGAAGGGCCTCCAGTGGCTGCTAGCGGCTGCGGGGCTCGCGCTCTGCGCCCTGGCGCTGCGCGGTGGCTACTGGCGCGCTTCGGCGATCGGACTCGCGCCGGCACTCCTCGGCAGGATCACCTTCACCCGCTTCGACTTCTGGCCGGCGGCGCTCACCGCCGCCGCGGTAGCTGCGCTCGTACGCGGTCGCGGCCGGCTTGCGCTCGGCGTGCTTGCCCTCGCCGTCGCCGCGAAGGAGTACCCGATCGTGCTCCTGCCGCTTTTCTTGCTCTATCTCGATCGCAGGGCGGGCCGTCGTGAGGCTTCGATCTCGGCAGGCATCTTCGCCGTCGTGCTCACCGCCATCGTCCTCCCCTTCGCCGTGCTCGCTCCCGGCGGCGTCGGCTACAGCCTCGACGTCCAGTTCCGCCGGCCGCTGCAGGTCGAGTCGCTCGGCGCGTCGTTCTTGCTCGCGCTCCACCGCCTCGGCGCATATGCCCCACACGTCGTGTCGACGTACGGCTCGCAGAACCTGTCGGGAACGGCGGCGACTGCGCTCGCCGCGTTCACGTCGATGCTGGAAGCCGGCGCGATCGTGGGCGTATGGATCCTCTTCGCGCGCGGTACGCGGAGCGAGGCCGCGCTGCTCGCCGCGTCGGCTGCCTCGGTCATCGCCTTCGTCACGTTCGCCAAAGTCCTCTCGCCGCAGTATCTGATCTGGCTGCTCCCCCTCGTCCCGCTGCTGGGCGGAAGGATGTGGCGGGCGGGGGTACTGCTCGCCGCCGCGCTCGTCCTCACGGAGGCATGGTCGCAGTCGCGGTACCACGAAGTGGTTGCGGCGCAGCCGGTCGTCTGGCTCGTGCTCGTGCGCGACCTCGTCCTCGTCGCGTTGTTCTCGGTCGCCGCGCTGGCGGTCTACCGCGCGGGCGGGAACCAGACGTCGAACCCATCCGTTCTGACGAGCGCGTAGCGCTCGCGACGCAGCAGCGGCCGCGCGGGGCGCTCGGTCGGCTCGCCGGAGACGAACACGAACGCGGCTCGCGGGCTGCGATTCACCTCGAGCTGGTACGCCGCGTGCCGGCCCCATGAGATGACGCTTCCCTTGCCGGTCGGCACGACGCGGCTGTCGCGTACGGCGTAGCCCGCTGACGCAGGCTCGGCGGCGACGATCCGCTCGTCACTCTCGAACGTGATTCGATACGCGATCCAGTACGACGCCCATAGTCGCGTCGCTCGATGCTCATACAGCGTGCGGAGCAGCGGTGTGAAGTCGGCCGGGACGGCAACCCCACCGGTATGAGCGCCGGCGAGGTCTCGCGACTCCATCAGCGCGACGCCTGCGATCGAGAAAGCGGCCGCGACTACAAATAGCGCGAGCGCACGCTCCGCGCTCCTCGCTGCGGAGACGACCAGCACCACGATGATCGGTGCGATCAGCGTGAGGTATCGCGGCTCCGTGGTCAGCCACGTGTACGGCGATACGGAGTACAGCACAGGAAAGACGGCCGCTGCGAGGAGCGGCAGTCCCACGCCGCGCGGCCGGCGCACGAGGAGCCAGGCGAAGCCGGCCAGTGCGACGACATACAGCGCGCCGCCGATTTCGACATTTGGCAGCCAGGAGAGCGAGAACGGCAGCCGGAGCCCGAGCGCCGTCGGCAGCGTGGTTGAAACGAGGTTGTGCAAGTGGCCGAACTTCGACGTCTCGTCGCGGCCGGTGTGCAGCGATCCCCAGTGGTGGCGGACGTTCCAGATCCACCACGGCAGGCTGCCGAGCGCGAACGCGGGTGCCGCGATCCAGATCCCGCGGATGACGTCACGCCGCTCCCAGGCGAGCCATAGCACGGCGGGGAGGCCGAGAATCGCGACCTCCGGCGTCGCCCACCAGCCCAACCCAAGGGCGACGCCGAGCGAGACAAGATCGAGCCGTCTCGACCGCTCGCGGAGGCGGAGCGCGGCCAGCATCGCCCACAGCCCGAAGACAAGGCCGGCACCGTAAAAGCCGTGGGCGAAGGTCGACTTCCAGACGAAGTAGACCGGCCACATCCAGAACAGCGCGGCCGCGATCCGCGCCCGCGGCTCACCGAGCGTTCGGCGGCCGACCCGCCAGAGCAGCACCGTTGCCGCCGCCCAGAAGAGGATCGGCGTGACCTTGAGCGCGGTCGTGCCGACTCCGAACATCCAGAAGAGCGCAGCGGCGACGAGCGTCTCCTGCGAACCGCCGTAGGCCTGGCCCCAATAGAACGTCGGGATCTGCCCGGCGAGCACGTGCTTCGCCATCAGCCCCCAGACCGCCTCGTCGCCGTCGAGCGCACCCTGCGACGAGAGGAGGATCCAGATGCGCAGCGCGACGCCGAGCGCGAGGCCCGAAACAACGAGTGCCGGGATCATGCGCGTACGGGTCATCTGCGGGCGAAGACTGCGGGGGCCGCCGCCCACAGGACGAACAGCTCGGGCAGGCTGGCATAGAGGAAGCGCGGGTGCTGCGCCGTGTTCGCGTAGAAGCTGTAGAAGACCGGGTTGATCAGCAGGAACGCGAGCACGAGCGCGAGCGCCCATGGGCGACGCACGGCGAATGCGCCGACGACGGCCAGGGGAACGAGGATCGCCAGCGTGTGCGGCGTGAAGAGCGACGAGTGCGTCCAGCTCGAGACCACGTGTACCGGGTCGAACGGGTCGCGCGGCCACGACTGCGGGTTGCCGTAGAGCTTCGGATACGAGAGCGGCCAGTACGCGCCGACGACGGGTGCGAACGAGAGCGCGCCGGCGAGGTACGGCAGCCCGTCGCGCAGGCGTCCGCGCAGGTAGACGATCGCGAGCGCCGCGAAAGCGAGCAGCCCGTTCGAGACTTTCACGCACGTCGCCACGCTCAGCGCGCAGCCGCCGAGTGCGAGACGCATCGGTGTGAGGGACGGGGACAACACGAGCGCAGCTCCGCCCGTGACGAGCAGCGTCGACAGCGGCTCGGTGTAGTTGTGCAGCCCGACGTCGATATCCCACTGGTTGTTCGCCCATGCGTGGTGCCCGGCTATGACGCCCACGAGCAGCGGCCACGCGGTCCAGCACGCTGCAGCGAGAAGCCCGACCCAGCGTCGTCCGCTCGCGTTGCGCCCGAGATACGCGACCGCGACGACGGTGAGCGCGACGAACGCGAGCGAAAGCGCAGTACCGATGTCCCAGGCGACGTATTTGCTCAGCCCGAAGCCAAGCGCGCGGTACGGCAGCATCACGGTGCCCCAGACGAGCGGCCAGCCGAACACCGCGGCGCCGGAGGGCTGCATCCAGTGGACGTCGACGCAGACGGCGAGACCGATTACGAACAGCGCGGCGGGCACGAGCCACGGTCGCAGAGCTGGACGACGCCTCCACACCAGGACAAGGCCGACGGCGGCGGCGGCGAGCGCGAGGGCGACGACCGCGAGCAGCGGGCGCGGTATACGTGCCCACGCCGCCATGAACTCCCGCGCGGCTGCGTAGAAGCCCGTTGCGTCGCCCATGAGCCCTCCGTCGCGCTCCGGTCGGGTGAAGCGCGGAATCCCGGGCAGCTTCGAGCCGGCGTCCACGTATGCGGCCAGTGGGATCGCGAGGCGGATCGCCGCGAGCACGCAGAGCGCGGTCCACCAGCCAGAGGGTGCCCGCAGGCGCATCGCTGGCGTGACGCTAGCAAGCGTCTCGGGCGTAAAACCTTCGTTAAGTCCGAACACGGTCGGCCGAAGGCGCGGCTAGCATCGATGCGATGCCGACTGCCGTCGTCACCGGAGGTGCGGGCTTTCTCGGGTCGCACCTCTGCGATTCGCTGATCCACGACGGTTTCCGCGTGATCTGCGTCGACAACCTCGAGACCGGATCGCTCCAGAACGTCGAGCACCTGCGGAACGAGGCGTTCGAGTTCGTCAACCACGACATCACGCACGACATCGAGATCGGCGGAACCGTCGACTTCGTCTTCCATCTCGCGAGCCCGGCCAGCCCGATCGACTACCTCCGCCTGCCACTGCAGACGCTGAAGGTCGGCTCGTACGGAACACACAAGGCTCTCGGCCTCGCGAAGTTCAAGCGGGCGCGCTTCCTGCTCGCTTCGACGAGCGAGGTCTACGGCGATCCCGCCGTCCATCCGCAGCCCGAGACGTACTGGGGCAACGTGAATCCGATCGGTCCGCGCGGCGTGTACGACGAAGCGAAGCGCTACGCGGAAGCCCTGACGATGGCGTACCACCGCCAACAGGGCGTCGACACGTGCATCGTCCGGATCTTCAACACGTACGGCACGCGCATGCGCCCGCACGACGGCCGTGCGATCCCGACCTTCGTGCGACAGGCGCTCGCGAACGAGCCGCTCACGGTGTTCGGCGACGGATCGCAGACGCGCAGCTTCTGCTACGTCGAGGACCTCGTTCGCGGCCTCGTGCTGCTTGCGCGCAGCGAAGAGCACCTGCCGGTCAACATCGGCAATCCCCACGAGCTCACGCTGCTCGAGCTCGCCGAGACCGTCATTCGCGTCACCGGGTCGAAGAGCGAGATCGTCTTCGAGGCATTGCCCGTCGACGACCCCCAAGTTCGCCAGCCCGACATCACGCGGGCACGACAGCTGCTCGGCTGGGAGCCGCAGATCAGCCTCGAGGACGGGCTGCGGCAGATTCTGAAAACGACCACACGGGAGTCGCTGAGTGTCTAAGCGTTTCGTTCTCATCGCGGCGGCCGCCGCGGCTGTCGCGTGCGTCGGCGTGCCGGCATCGACCGCTGCGAAGCAGTCGGGTCATCTGCTGGTCGGGATCAACGACGAGGCCGACACCCTGTACGGGAATCCGGCGACGGGCTTCGCGACTCTGAAGGCGCTGCGCGCGCAAGTGCTGCGCGTCAACCTCTACTGGGGTGGCACGCCCTGGGCGGTCTCGCGCGGGGCGAAGCCGACCGATGCGACCGACCCCGGCGACCCCGCGTACGACTGGTCGCTCTACGACCGGCTCGTGGAGTACGCGCACGTGAACAACATCAAGGTCGTCTTCTCGATCCTCTTCACGCCCGCGTGGGCCAACGGCGGAGCCGGGCGCAACGCCGCGCCGACGAACCCACAGGACCTGCAGGACTTCGTCTACGCCGCGGCGTCGCGCTACAGCGGCTACTACGTGCCGCCGACGTGGCAGCAAGACGCGTCGCTCGGCATCGGTAACGGCCCGCTCCCGGTCGTGACCCTCTGGACAGCATGGAACGAGCCCAACAACCCGGACTTCCTCAAGCCGCAGTACAAGCGCGTGGGCGGCAAATGGATCATCGCGAGCGCGGTGCAGTACGCGAAGATCTGCAACGCGGTCTACAACGGCGTTCACTCCGTGCTCATCTCGCCGTCGAAGGGATACGTGCAGGGCGAGCAGGTCGCATGCGGCGTCACCGCGCCGAAGGGGAACGACGCACCGGGCACGAGCCGCGCGTCGGTCGATCCGATCTCGTTCCTCACCGCCGCGAAGAAGGCGGGCATGAAGACCTTCGACGTGTATGCGCACCATCCGTACTACGGCGAGCCGAGCGAGACGCCAACCTTCATCCCGACCGGCAAGATCAAGCGTCGCGTCGACTTGGGAAACATCGGAACTCTGCTTACCGCGCTGACGAAGCTGTACGGGCCGAAGCATCTCTGGATCACCGAGTACGGCTACCAGACGAATCCGCCCGACAAGCGGTTCGGCGTCAGCTATGCGAAGCAGGCCGCGTATCTGACGCAGGCGTACGCGATTGCGCGTAAGAACCCGCGCATCGACATGATGCTGTGGTTCCTGATCAGAGACGAGCCGAATCTCGGCGGCTGGCAGTCCGGGCTTGAGACGCACGCCGGCAAGAAGAAGCCGGCGTGGAACGCGTTCATAAAGTTGCCGCGCGGCTAGCGAGTAGCGACCGATACAGGTCGTCGACATCGTCGACGAGGCGTTCGACCGCGTAACGTTGCGTCACGTTCGCGTAGCCGGCGGCGCCCATTCGCTCTCGGAGCTCGGGATCGGCGGCGAGCTCCGCCAGTCGTGCGGCGAGTGCATCCGCGTCGCCGGCGTCGACGAGGAATCCGTCGACTCCGTCTCGGACGACGTCGGGTATGCCACCGACGCGTGTCGCGACGGCGGGGCGTCGCGCGGCGAGTGCCTCGATCACGCTGACGGGGGTCCCCTCGTTCACGGATGGGAGGAGGAGCGCGTCGATCGCCTCGTAGAAGCCACCCACCTGTTCCTGGTATCCGACGAAGAGACAGCGGCGAATGACGCCGAGCTCGTGTGCCCGGCGTTCGAGGCCCGCGCGGTCCGGGCCGTCACCGACGAGGAGGAGGTGTGCATCCACTCCCAGGTCCACGAGCTTGCGGAGTGTGCGGACCACATCGTCGGTTCGCTTCACGGCCGTCATACGGCCGACCCAGCCGACGACGAACGCTTCGGGGCCGAGGCCGACCAGCCGCCGCGTCTCGTGGCGGCTCGCCTCATCCCCGGCGATGCGCTCGTCGAGCTCGATTCCGAGCCGGATCACCACGAACTTCGACGCGGGCGCTACGCGCAGGCGCACGAGGTCATCCCGCACCTCCGGGCTCACTGCGACGAGCACCGTCGACACGCGGGCGAGCAAGCGCTCGAGGATGCGAAACGTGAACGTCGTCAACGGGCCGAAGTAGCCACGGAGCACGTGACCGTGGAAGGTGTGCACGATGATCGGAGGGCGAGCGCGTCCGGCGAGGAGCGCGGCAATCCGTCCGACCGCGCCCGCTTTTGCAGTGTGGGTGTGCAGGATCGTCGGTCGCTCGTGCCGCATGATCCGTGCAAGCCGGAGAATCGCGCGACCATCGCGAAGCGGCGCGATCTCGCGGTGCAGCTCGTCGAGCCGCTCGATCTTCACGCCCCGCCGCTCCGCCACCGAGGCCATCGACTCCTCGCCGCGGCCGACAGTGCCGGCCACCAGCGTGGTGTCGTAGCCCCGCTCCGCGAGCCCGGCGGTGAGATACGCGACGTGTAACGCGGGGCCGCCGACGTTCAGCCGCGCGATCACACGGAGGACCTTGACCCGCCCCTCAGCCAAGCAGGAACTCGGCGGTCAGCCTGAGGCCCTCTTCGAGCCCGACCTGTGCGCGGTACCCGAGAATGCGCTCGGACTTCGTGAGATCGGCCCATGAGTCGCGGATGTCGCCGGCGCGGGGCGGCCGATGCTCCCGTTTCACCGGCTTGCCGAGAATCGATCCGATCGTGTCGGCCACGTGGTTCAACGTCGCCGGTGCTCCGGCTGCGATGTTGAAGATCTCACCGCTTGCGCCCTCCCTCTCGCCGGCGAGGATCGTCGCGTCGATCACGTTGGCGACGTACGTGAAGTCGCGCGACTGCTCTCCATCGCCGTACACGGTGATCGGCTCGCCGGCGGCGATCGCTTTCACGAAGAGCGGAACGGCGGCCGCGTATTGGGAGAAGGGGCTCTGCCTCGGACCGAAGACGTTGAAGTAGCGCATCACGACCGATTCGAACGACTCATAGACGCGGGAGAAGCTGACGCAGTACCGCTCGGCCGCGAGCTTGGCCACGCCGTAAGGAGAGATCGGATCGGGCGCCGACTCCTCGCTCGTCGGGAGCTCACGCGCCGATCCGTAGACGGACGTCGACGAGGAGAAGACGACCCGGCGAACGCCTTCGTCGCGTGCCGCCAAGAGGACGTTGAGGGTCCCTTCGACATTGACCGCATTCGAGGTGAGCGGATCCTGAACCGAGCGCGGGACGGAGCCGAGCGCGCCGAGGTGATAGACGACCTCGGTGCCGCGGACTGCGTTGTGCACGCGTTCGTAGCTCCGCAACTCACCTTCGACGATCTCGACATCGATGCCTGCGAGATTCGCGCGGCTGCCGGTTGAGAAGTTGTCGAGCACGCGGACATCCTCTCCGCGTTCGAGCAGCGTCCGCACGAGATTCGAGCCGATGAAGCCCGCGCCGCCGGTGACGAGTACGCGGCTAGGCATCGGCGACGACGTGATAGTTCGCGAAGAGGCTGCCTGGGATCGGCTCGCGCAGGATCGGGACTGCGCGGTCGATCGCGTTCGCGGTCGAGTTCAGCCCCGCCACGAGCGGCCGGGCGAGAAAGCGCAGCCGCGCGTGCTTGAAGAGCAGATCGACGTAATGGGCCGCGAGCATCGCCACACACGCGGTTGTACCCGAACTAGGCGTCACGGTGACCGCGCTCCAGTTGCCGTGGGCCCGGAAGAGGCGCTCGAGCCCCGTGTGGGTCCAGCGCCACAGATCGTCCGGGTTCGGGTGGTAGACATAGACGCCGTGGGTCGATGCCAGGACGCGGCCGCCCGGCTTCACGACCCGTCGCAACTCGCGGACGACGGCTGCCGGGTCTGGGACGTGCTCGAGCACTTGCAGGCAGAGCACGAGGTCGAAGCTCGCGTCGTCGACCGGAATGGCGTCCGCCGGGCCGGCGATGTCGGCGAACCGGTTCCCGGGAAGGTCGACGCCGACATAGCGCGTCGCGCCTGCGAAGAACGGTGCGTACGCCTTCACGCCGCAGCCGACGTCGAGGACGTCGTGCGCGCCTCGCTGGGCAGCGCGCTCGGCCTGTTCTCGAAGCCACGCCGCAAGCGGTGCCCGGATGCACCATGTCACTGACGAGCGCGCCGGCCGGCGGCGGTCTTCTCCGACCGGCTCACGCATGCGCGGTGTGCGCGGCGGCGAGGCCGAAGCCGAGCCACGTGAGCGCATCGAGGGGGATGCCCGCGACGAGGCCTTCCGCGGACCAGAGGCCGAGTGAAAGAACGATCCAAAATGCCGCGAGCGTCACCGCGAAGGCGATGTCCGGTGGTTCGCGAACCGCCCGCCGAAGCGCAACCGCGACGCCGGCGGCGAAGACCGCGACGAGCAGGAGGAACCCAATGACTCCGAGATCGGCGAGCGCCTGGACGTAGAGGATCTGTACTCCGTACGGGTGCTGCGCCGACGGGAACGCGATCTGCGCGACGTGCGGGAATCGCCGATGCGCCGCGGGAAGCTCGCGCTCGAACGACGACGGGTCGCTCGAGCCCTGCCAGCCGACCCCGATCACGGGATGGTGCAGCCAGATGCGCAGGCCGATGTACGCGAGTAGCGTGCGCTGGGAATAGGTCTGGATGTTCGCTGTCGTGCTCGACTGCCTGTGCTCCGCACCGACGAAGCGAAGGAACTGGTTGAAGTCGCCGGCGCGGAGCGCGAGGACGCCGAGCGACGCGATTGCGGTCGCGGCCCCCGTCGCGACGAGCGCTCGCCGACTGACGAGGCCGCGCTTCGCGGCGATCGCAGCGGCGACGATGCCGGCCGGCACGAGCCCGACGATGCCCGCGGTCGCACCGCCGAGAACGAAGCCTACGACCCCGGTGACGAGGGCGACCCACGCCCCGATACGTAGCGGTTTCTCCGTCACGTGCCACAGCAGCGCCACGATTCCGGCGCCGAGCGTCATCGCAGAGAGCGAGGCGAAGTCGTGCGTCCCGAGGAACGACGGCTGCCGGTGTCCCGCTCCCCAGCCGTGCAAGCCGGACCAGCCGGCCCACTGTGCGATCCCGACCGCGGTCGCAGCGATCGTCCACACGACGAGCACGCCTCCTGCGAGCCAGGCATCGGCGCGCCGGCGGAGCAGCAACACGGCGGCGGGCGCGAGCAGCATGTACTCGCCGAACTCGCCCGCCGTGACGATGTGCGTGCGCCACGGGTACGCGCGCGTCGAGGCGAGCGGATAGAAGACGGCGGCAACGATCCAGGCGAGGAGCGCGCCTTCGGTCAACCAGATCGGCCGGCCTCGGCGAAGCGGGGCCAGTCCACGACGTGCAGCGGTTGCGGCAGCCGCGAGCACGGTCAGCAGTACCATCACGTCCGAGAGCTTCACGTTCGCGCTCGTGCCGCCGGCATGCAGCGACACCGCAGGTTGGTAGTCGACGTGCAAGAAGAGGATCGGCAGCGTCGCTGCGAACACGATGCCGCCGAGCGTGAAGCGGCGCGAGAGGCTCAGCGGCACGCGGGCGAGTGTAGCCCGGAGACCGCACTACACTGGCCGACTGATGGCCGGCTCTCTCTTCCGGCGTCGCGCCGGCGCGGCGGCCGGGACGTACGCTTCGATCGCGCTCGGCTTCCTCGGGACGATCGTCGCGGCTCGCGTGTTCTCGACGGCAGTGCTCGGTCTCTACGCGCTTGCGATCGCATCCGCGGGCTTCTTCCAGGCGCTGCTCGATCTCACGATCGAGGAGGCGCTGATCAAGTACGGCTTCCGCTACGTGACGCGGGAGGATTGGGGACGGCTGCGACGGCTGTTCCGCAGGACGTTTGCGTTCAAGCTGACTGGTGCGCTGCTCGCCGGTTTGGCGTTGCTAGCGCTCGCGGCAAGCGCAAAGACGGTCTTCCACCACAGCGAGCTGCGGCTCCCGCTTGCGCTCGCTGCGCTGCTGCCGCTCGCGCAGGCGCCCGAGGGCATGGCTGCGGTGCCGTTGATGCTGCACGGGCGATATGACATCCGAGGTGGATTCCTTGCTCTCTCCATGGCGTTGCGGTTGTCGGCAATCGCGGTGGGCTCGCAGTACGGACTCGCGTGGACGATCGGCGCGATCGTCATCGCGCAGGTGGTCGCCTCCCTGGCGATCGGCATCGGCGGCCTGGTGTTGTTCCGCCGTTTCCCGCGCGCGGCGCAACGGCCGCTGGGCGAGGATGCGCGAGAGATACTCGGCTTCATCGCGCAGTCGAGCGGCGCCACTGGGGTCGTATCGCTTCGCAGCACGCTCACGCCGATGCTCCTCGGCATGGTTTCGACGGTGACGCAAGTCGGATACTTCCGGGTCGCGCAATCGCCCCAGCAAGGATTCACCGCGGTGTCGGCTCCGATCCGCCTCGTCTTGCTCACCGAGCAGACGCGTGACTGGGAGCAGGGCAATCGTGAGCGCGTTTTCGCCGGCGTCCGCCGCTACACGTTGCTGGCCGCGCTCGGCTGCGCGGTTCTCCTGCCGCTGCTTCTCGTCTTCATGCCCGGCCTCGTGCGGTTCCTCTTCCAGTCGAAGAACCTCGGGGCCGTGACGGCCGCGCGGATCATCGTCGTCGCGGGCGCGGTGCAGTTCGTCGTCGGTTGGTCGAAGTCGTTCGCGGTGACGGTCGGACGGCCGAGCCTGCGGATCTGGACGCATGGAATCGAGACGCTCGTATTGCTGCCGCTGGCGATCGCATTCGGCAGGCTGTGGGGAGCGTCAGGCGCTGCGGGCGCCGTGCTTGCGTCCAGCGTCGTCTTCGCCTTGACGTGGGCGGTGCTCTTCGTCCGGATCCGGCGCGAGCCCGCTCCGGTCCCGGCGCCGCGGACGGTCGAGGCTGTGACGTCATGAAGATCCTCGTGGTGTCCGGCATCTGGCCGCCGGACGTCGGCGGTCCCGCCAGCCACGCTCCGGACGTCGCCGACTTCCTTTGCGAGCGCGGCCACGCGGTCGAGGTCGTAACGACTGCGTGGTCCCCTCCAGCGCGGCGTGCATACCGCGTCAGCGCGGTGCCGCGGTCGATCCCGCCCGGCCTCCGACACCTTCGCGGCGCGGCTCTCGTCTATCGCCGTGCGCGTCAGGCCGATGTCGTCTACACGACGGGCATGTTCGGGCGCAGCTTCGCGGGCTCGACGGCCGCACAGCGTCCGTACGTCGTCAAGCTGACGGCCGATCCCGCGTTCGAGCGGGCGCGGCGCCGCGGCATCGTGGGCGGTGACGTCGACCGCTTCCAGCATGTTCGCGGGGGAGCCGTTCTCACGCTGCTGCGGCTCGCGCGCAACGCCGAGCTCCGTCGCGCCGCGCACGTGTTCTGTCCGAGCGCGTACTTGCGCGATCTGACGGTGTCTTGGGGCGTTCCTGCGGAGCGAGTGAGTGTGCTCCCGAATCCGTATCCACCTTTGCCGGACATGCCGCCCCGTGACGAGCTCCGGCGGCGCTTCTCGCTCAACGGCCGTACGCTTGCCTTTGCCGGGAGGCTCACCGCCCAGAAGTCGCTCGACGTCGCCCTCGCGGCGATCGCCACCGTCGACGACGTCTCGCTCGTCGTCGCCGGCGAGGGCGACCAGCGCGATCTACTCGAACGTCGCGCCGCCGAGCTTGGACTTGCCGGCCGCGTTCGCTTCCTCGGGGCCGAGCCTCGTGACCGAGTGCTCGAGCTCTTCCGCGCCGCTGATGCAGCGGTTCTGTCCTCGAGCTGGGAGAACTTCCCGCATTCGGTCGTCGAGGCGCTTGCCGTCGGCACGCCGGTGCTTGCGACACGAGTCGGCGGCGTCGAGGAGGTCGTCAGGGACGGCGAGAACGGCCTGTTGTTTCCGCCCGGCGACGCCGAGGCGCTGGCCGCCGGAATCCGGCGCTACTTCGACGACGAAAGCCTCCGCGACCGCCTGCAGGCGGCTGCAGCCGGCTCCGTGCGCGCGTACGACCGGCAGACGCTCTTCGGCCGCCTCGAGCACGTGCTTGCCGCCGCCGGTCGATGAGCAAGCCCCGCGTCCTCTTCGTCAGTCGCACCCGCTACCGGCTGCCGCTCGCACCGACTCTCGCGCGGAAATGGGATGCGCTCGCGCGAGAGCTCGATCCCTGCGTGATCGCAACGGCGCACGACGAGCCGGCCGCGGACGGCATGTTCGTCCTCGTCTCGCCGCGTAGCGGAGCTTCGTTTTGGCTGTCGCTTCCCTTCCTCGTCGCGCGCGAGGTCAGACGTTTCCGTCCGGATGCGATCCTCACTCAGAGTCCGTACGAGGCCGCCGCGGCGCTACTCGCGCGCACGCTCGTGCGTTCCCATGCGCGCATCGTGACCGATGTCCACGGCGACTGGCGGACGGCTACTCGGCTCTACGGCTCGCCGCTCCGCGCCGCGCTCCGGCCGTTCGCCGACGCCGTCGCCGCCGCAGCGTTGCGCCGCGCCGACGCCGTGCGCACCGTGTCGGCGTACACGAGCCGCCTGGTTCGGGAGCTCGGCATCGAGCCGGCGAGCTCGTTCCCCGCCATCATCGATCTCGACGCGTTCGAGAGTCCGCCCGTAGACCCACCGGTCACGCCGGTTGCACTCTTCGTCGGCGTGCTCGAGCGGTACAAGAACGTCGACGGGCTCGCGGACGTGTGGCCGCGCGTCGCCGCACGCGTGCCGCAGGCACGCCTGCACGTCGTGGGCAAGGGCACGCTCGAGAACGTCGTCCTGCAGCTGCTGCGCACGCATCCGGCCTCGGTGGCGTGGACGCGCGAGCTCGATGCGGCCGGCGTTGCCGCCGCGATGGACGACGCGACGCTGCTCGTGCTGCCGTCGCGGTCGGAGGGGATGGGCCGGGTCGCAATCGAGGCGTTTTGCCGCGCGCGCCCGGTCGTCGGCACGCGGGTCGGCGGCATCCCGGATCTCGTGGAGGACGGCGTCAACGGGCTACTCGTCGATTCCGGCTCGAGCGAGAGCCTGGCTGCCGCCCTCGAGAAGCTCCTGACCGATCAGGCGCGCGCCCGCGAGCTCGGTGCTCGCGCGCGCGAGGGCGTGCAGCCGTTGCTGCAAACGCCGGAAGCGTTCGCGGAACGCACGCGCGCCCTGGTCGACGGGCTGCTCTCGTGAAGCTCGTCTTCGTCACGCAGCGGCTCGACCCGGCGCACCCGACGCTCGGCGCGACGTCGGCGAAGGTCGAGGCGCTCGCGCGGCGCTTCGACGAGATCGTCGTGGTTGCAGCGTCGGCATCCGGGCCCCTTCCTGCGAACGTCCGTTTCCGTAGCTTCGCGGCACCGGTGCGGGCCTTGCGTGGTCTGCGCTTCGAGTCGGCGCTCGCGCGGGAGATCGTCCGGGGCCGTCCGGACGCATTGCTTGTGCACATGTCGCCGGTCTACGCGCTGCTCGCCGCGCCGCTTCTTCGTCCCCTCCGGGTGCCGGTCCTCCTCTGGTTCACACAGCAGCAGGCCGGCCGCGCGCTTGCACGCGCTGAGCCATTCGTCGACGCGATCCTCAGCGTCGACCGCCGGAGCGTTCCGCTTGCATCGCGCAAAGTACGCGCGATCGGCCATGGGATCGACACCGGAGAGTTCGCCTGCGCGAACCATTCGACCTCGCGCGAGCCGCTCCGTCTGCTTTCGCTCGGCCGGTACGCCGAGGTGAAGCGCCACGACATGGCGCTGCGCGCGCTGCGCCTGCTGCTCGACGAGGGCATCGCGGCCGAGCTCGTCGTCCGGGGGGAGGAGGCGCTGCCGGGGGACGCGCTCGTGCGTGTACGACTCGGCGCGCTTCTGCGCGAGCTCGGGCTGGAGGGGAGGGCGCACCTGCTCGACGCGGTTCCACGACAGGACGTGCCCTCGCTGCTCGCCCGGACGGACGTCCTGGTCAACGCCACGCGCGGCGCGACCGCCGACAAGGTCGTCTTCGAGGCGTTCGCCGCCTGCGTTCCGGCTGTCGCCGCGTCGCCCGTGTTCGACGCTCTGCTGCCGCCCGAGCTGCGATTCGCCGACGCCGAGGGGCTGGCCCGAGCCATCACCGCCGCCGTTGCGCTGCCCGCGGAACACAGGCGGGCGCTACGCGAACGCATCGAGCGTGAGCACTCTGTCGACCATTGGGCCGACGCCGTGCTCGCGTGTACGCTGGCCCGCGCATGAGCACGATTCTCGTCACCGGCGGCGCAGGCTTCATCGGCGCACACGCATGCGCGGCGCTCGTGGCCGACGGACACGACGTCGTCGCCGTCGATCCGCTGCGCACCTACGCCTACTCGTTCGAGGCGCATCACTGGCACGCACTGCGCTACCGCCGCGAAGTCCTGCTCCAGGACGCGCGAGTCGTCGTCGCCTCGACCGAGAACCGAGACGAGTTACGGCGTGCTGTGCTCGATGCGCGGCCGGACTACATTCTCCACCTCGGCGCATTACCGCTCGCGACCGTTGCGCGCGTCAGCGCGGACCACGCGTTCGAGAGCATCCTCCGCGGCACGTTCAACCTCGTCGAGCTCGCGCTCGAGCTGGGAACGGTCGAGAAGTTGCTCTACGTGTCGTCGAGCATGGTCTACGGCGACTTTACGAAGTCGCCGATGCCCGAAACGGAGCGGACTGCACCGAAGGATCCCTATGGCGGGTTCAAGCTCGCGGGCGAAGTGATCGTCGAGACGTTCTCGCGGGCGCAGGGCCTGCCGTACGCGATCGTGCGGCCGTCCGCGGTCTACGGTCCCACCGACATGAACGACCGCATCGTGCAGCGCTTCGTAGAGTGTGCGCTCTGGAACAGGCCGCTCACGATCGTCGATCCGGATGGGACTTCGTTGGACTTCTCGTATGTGAAGGACGTCGCGCAGGGGCTCGTGAAGGTTCTGCTCTCGCCGGTGCAGAACGAGACGTTCAACATCACGGCCGGCCGGGGGCGGACCTTGACGGATCTGCACGAGCTGCTCCGGGCGCGTTACCCCGATATGCCGGTCGAGGTCTCGACCAAGACGGAGGACTTCAGGCCGAAGCGCGGCGCGCTCGACATCGCAAAGGCGCGCAAATTGCTCGATTACGAGCCGCAGTATTCGCTCGAGCGCGGCGTCGACGCATACCTCGACTTCCTCTCGGCGCTCTCCGCCGGTCCGCCGGTCATCGCTGCGCCGCCGGCGTGATTCCGTTCTTCGCGCTCGACCGAGAGTTCGCGGCGCTTCGCACGCCGATCCTCGAACAGGTCGAGGCTGTCTTCGAATCGGGCCGGCTGCTGCAGGGGCCGTGGATCGCGGAGCTCGAGACCGAGCTGGCCGCACTCGCCGGGCGGAGGCACGCCGTCGTCGTCAACTCGGGAACCGACGCGCTCTACTTCGCGTTCGCCGCGCTCGGCATCCAAGCCGGCGACGAGGTGCTCGTTCCCGATTTCTCGTTTGCGGCGACTGCGTCGTCGGTGCTGCGGATCGGCGCGATTCCGGTGTACGTCGACATCGACGACGACTACGAGCTCGATCTTGCGCACGCCGCCGAGCTCGTCTCGCCGCGGACGAAAGCGCTGGTCTTCGTCGACCTCTACGGACGGATGGGCGACGCGACCGCGGTCGAGCGGTTTGCGACCGAGCACGGCCTGCTGCTCGTCGAGGACGCGGCACAAACACTCGGCGCTGTACGCGACGGGCGCGCGGCGGGATCGCTCGGCGTTGCCAGCTGCTTCAGCTTCGATCCGACAAAGGTCGTGAGCGCGCCCGGCAGCGGCGGCGCACTCATGACCGACGAGGACGAGATCGCGTGGACGGCCCGGACACTGCGCCAGCACGGGAAGTCGCCCGCAGGGACCTTCGACCTCGTCGGCCAGAACACGCAGATGTCCTCGATCGTCGCAGCGGTCCTGTCGGTGAAGTTGCGCCACGAGGAGCAATGGCTTCGCGCCCGTCAGGCGACGGCACGCGCCTACGGCTCCGCACTCGCGTCGCTTGCGGCGGTGGCGCCGGAAGAGCCGATCGACCGCGAGCACGTCTTCCACAAATACGTCGTACGCGTGCGGGATCGGGACGCCGTACGTGCGGCGCTCGAGCAGCGCGGTGTGGCGACGCTCGTCCATTACGCGACACCGCTGTCCGCGCTCCCGTTCGCGGCGGTCGCTCCGAAGCGGGGCGGCGGCGAGCGCGCCGCACGCTTTGCGGGCGAGGTGTTCTCGCTCCCGATCCATTCGCATCTACGCGCCGATGAGGTCGAGCGCGTCTGCGAAGCCCTCGCCGAATCGCTTCCGCCTCAGGGTGTGTGAGCCAAGATGATCCGGGCCTGAGCGACACCGCTGCGCGGCGGCAGCTTCAGCACGACGCCGGGGAACGGCGTGCGCGTGATCGCCCATCCACGTATCGCGCGGCGTAGCGCTGCGATGGAGCCGGCACGCGGGACATCGCGTCCGTCGATGCGGACGGCGACGGGCGCATTCGCGCCGGCAACGAGCACCTGGGTCTGCGCAGGCGCATCCCGAATCGTCAGATCAACCGTCGCTGCGTGCGCGACCGCCTTGAAGCTCCCGTAGCCCATCGCAGTCGCCGTCGCGCTTCCGCGGCCGGGCGCATAGATCCAGCCGCCGCGACCCGGGACGGCCAGCGCGTCCGTCGGCCACGCCTTCGGCCAGAGAAGCGGTGTGCGCGCAGCGAACGGGATCGCCGCGCCTGCCCGCATGTACAGCGGCAGCTCCGTGATGTCGGTCGCCCGCGTGAACGGCCGTCCGTTGCCGACCCGGATGACGCCGCTCGCAAGATCGAGCCACGCGCCGGCGGGCAGGTAGACCGGCGCGGACGTCGTTCCGGCGACGGAGGGGACAATGACGGGAACGGCGAGCAGGTTGTTGCCGATCATCACCTCGAGATCATGCGTCCAGGCGAGCGGATCGCTCGGGTATTCGAGCGCGAGCGGTCGCAGGACGGGCACGCCGTTCGCGTGTGCGGCAGCTGCGAGCGCGTAGAGATATGGAAAGAGCTCGTAGTGGAGCACCGCCGCCTGCCGGAACGCGGCAACCGTGTTCGTCCCGAAGTTCCACGGCGTCGCGTTTTCTCCGATGCCCCCGACTTCGAAGATCGGCGTGACGGCGCTGAACTGCGCCCAGCGGACGAAGACCTCCGGCGTCAAGCCCGCGCTGTCGTACCCGCCGGTATCGGAGCCCCAGATCGAGTAGCCTGCGACGCCCGCGCTGAGGCCGTCGTGGATCGCCTCCGCGAGACCGAGGAAGGTGCCGGGCTGGTCGCCGCCCCAGAAGCCGGGCACGACTGCGGCGCTTCCCGGCGATCCCGCACGAAAGAGCGTCGCGAAGCTTCCGCTCTTGCCGGCGGCGTTGACCGCGGCGGCGACAGCGCGAGCGTAGAGGAGCGGGTATTCGTTGTGCAGAGTGAGACCGGAGCCGCCTGCGAGCCGGAACGGCTCGAGGTCGATCTCGTCGCCACGATCCGCTTTGAAGCCGTCGATTCCGAGCGCGATCAGCGAGTCGAGTTTTCGCCGAAAGGTCGCGAGCGTCGCCGGGTCGGTCAAATCGATCGTCGCCGCGTTGCCGGCTCCGAACAGCGCGAGCTGCGAGTACTGCGTCGACGGTGGGCAGAACTGTTGACGAAGAAGTGGCGAGATCCAAAGCATGAACTTGACGCCGCGTGCATGGAGCGCGGCGATCATGCCGGCGGGATCGGGAAACTTCTGAGGATCGAATGTCATGGTCCCGTAGCAGCCGCCGGTCTCCCACGGGTTGTCGAGCATGACCCAGCCGATCGGAATCTTCAGCGCATGGAGCTTGTCGACGTCTTCGTACAGATCCGCCGGGCCTGCTGCGACATCGCGCCACTTGATGAGCGCGAACTGCGACACGGGTGGCAGCTGCGGCCTGCCGACCATCCGTGCGTATGCGGAGACGACCTGCGTCGGACTCCCGATGAACACCTGATACCTGAGCCCTGCGGACTTCACGCAAAGCTGCGCGACCGGAAGCATCTGTCCGAGTGGGCACCTCGCCTCCGCTCCGCCCGCACACGAGTCGGTGAGGGTTGCGCCGGGGAAGGCCATCGCCGCGATGGTCGAGGTTTTGAGCAGGATGCCGTAACCCGTGGAGCCGAGGAAGAACGGCGTCGGCATCGTGTTCGAGCACGCGTAGGCAGCCTTGATCGCGAACGACTGGCCGCGGAGGTCGAGCGCGGAGGGCCGTTCGCCGCCGCCGAGGAAGTGCTCGTCCGGTTGCGAGGCGAACGCTTCGAAGGTGTCGACGACGCCCGTCGCAGGCCTGAGCGTCAACGCAACGGAGACGCCGCCTGCACTTCGCTGCACGGCCACGGTCGCAGTCCGGTCCGGCTCGTCGGTCGCCACCTGATATGTCATTCCGTTCCTGGTGCGGCCGGTGCTTATGAGGTTCGTCAGACCGTGGAATGTTCCGTCGGCAAGTCGATAGCTGAGGCGGCCGCCCGGTCCGCCCGACAGGGTCGTCTCCGACACGCGCGCAGTCCCGCCGACGAGAACCGACAGGCGGAACGGCGACGATGTCGCTCGCCACGTGACAGGCGCGGCCGTGCGAACGTGCTGCGCGGCAGCAGCGCCCGTCGCGAGCGTTAGCGCGAGCAATGCGGCAATGGTGACACGGAGAAGAACACCCTCGGGAACGATGCGCGTCACCTTAATCGGTCGCAAGCGGCGCCTTGGCCCCAGCGTGTGTGGGGCATACTCACGACGTGATCGACTTGAGCGAGAAGTACGACCGGGTAGCCGAGGGGTTCAGCGAGTCCGAGTACGCGAATCCTGCGCACTACAACGGTCGTAGGGCAGAGGCGGTGTTCGGCGTCGGGCCGCGACTGCCGGTCGGCGCGACGGTGCTCGACCTCGGCTGCGGCGACGCGAGCTTCGCCGAAGAGGTGCTCGCGCGCGGCCTCCGCTATGTCGGCGTCGATCCGAGCGCGGGCATGTGCACCGCGGCGAGAAGCCGCGTCGGGGATCGCGGCACGATCGTGCAGGGCGACTTCGCCGGTTACGCGCCTGCCGAACAGGTCGACTTGACGGTGATGTTGCGCGCGTTGTATCTCGTGGACGATCGCGTCGCAGTCCTCCGTCGCCTTCGCGAGTACACGAAGGTCAAAGTGGTGTTCGATTTCAGCGCTCGCCAGCTCCCCGTGGAACTCGTTGCGCAAGAGGCCGCTGCAGCGGGGTATGACGATTTCGCCGTACGACCGATGCTCGTCTCGATGCGCTATGCCCCGCCCGCACCCATCGACGCGATCCTCCGCGTCCTCGAGCGGTCCGGCCCGCCCGGCCGCCTGCTCGCACAGCACCGGTTCCGTTTCTGCTGCGCGGCATTCGACTCCGCGTAACGTTCCGATGCAGAATCGCCCGCCGCGTGTGCTCTTCGTGTCGCGCGAACGCATACGCCTTCCGCTCCACGGCCCCCTGAAGCGTAAGTGGGACACGGTGGCCGACGTGCTCGACTACCGCGTGCTCGCCGCGGCGCCTTCCGGCGGCCCGATCCAGGACGATCGTTTCCGCCTCGTTCCTCCTTCTCCGGTTGGGCCGCTCGACGGGCTTCTCTATTACCTATCGCTTTCCGTGCGGATCGGGCGCGAGCTGCGCGCCTTCCGCCCCGCCCTCGTCTTTGCGCAAGGAGTGCACGAGACCGCAGCAGCGCTGCTCGCACGCCGTCTCACCCGCGTGCCGACCAAGATCGTGCTCGACGTGCAGGGCGACTGGCACGAGGCGACGCGCCTGTACGGCTCGCCGGCGCGACGACTTCTCAATCCGGCGAACGATGCGGTCGCGCCGTTCGCGGTGCGCTACGCGGACGCGGTGCACACTGTCTCGACGCAGACGACGGAGCTCGTTCGCGCGCTCGGCGTCGAGCCGGTCGCCGTATTCCCGTCGTATGTCGACGCCGAAGTGTTCCTGGCACGTCCGCCGGCGTCCCTTCCCGACAGGCCGCGCGCGCTCTTTGTCGGCGTGCTCGAGCGGTACAAGGCCTTCGACACGCTCGTCGAGGCGTGGCGCCTCGCGGCGCCTCGGGCCGGAGACGCAGTGTTGCACCTCGTCGGCGAGGGTCGCATGCGCGACCGTGCCGAGCGACTCGTGTCCGACCTGCCCGCGCAGACGGAGTGGTCGCACCGTCTCAGCGCGGAAGAGGTGTCGGCAGCGATGGACGCGGCGTGGCTCGTGTGCCTACCGAGCAGGTCCGAGGGGCTGCCGCGCGTCGCGCTCGAGGCCGCGTGCCGCGGCCGCGCGATCATCGGCGGAAACCGCGCCGGCATACCGGACGTCGTGCATGACGGCGAGAACGGCGTGCTCGTCGATCCGGACGACCCTGAAGAGCTTGCCGCGGCGCTCGTTCGGCTGCTCGGCGACCGCTCCCTCGCCGAGCGGCTCGGCGCAGCGGCGCGGAAGACCGGCGAGGAGTGGGGTGTAACCCCGGCGCAGTACGCCGCGTGCCTGGAACGGCTCGTGCGCGACGTCCTCGCTGGCTAATCTGGACGTCGATGCGCGAGCAGGTCAAACA
Organism: Gaiellaceae bacterium; assembly: GCA_035310325.1. GTDB lineage: Bacteria > Actinomycetota > Thermoleophilia > Gaiellales > Gaiellaceae > Palsa-739. Next base: position 17,255 of record DATGEH010000172.1, on the reverse strand, counting down.
GCTGCTGAAGAACTCCGTCTATCGCGCGATCGGCGAGACGGCGAACGGCATCGGCGCAGTCAACGGTGACGGCCGCAGCCTGCGCGTGCTCATGTACCACAAGGTCAACGACCTGCCGAACAACCGCATGTCGATGCCGGTCTCGCGCTTCGCGGAGCAGATGACGCAGTTGCGAGAGCTCGGCTACACGGTCGTCGACCTCGACGCCGTGATCGCGCACTACGTCGACCGTGCGCCGCTGCCGCCGGGTGCGGTCTTGATCACGTTCGACGACGGCTACCGCGACAATCTCGTCAACGCGGCGCCGGTGTTGACAGCTCATGGATATCCGGCGGTGCAGTTCGTGCCGATCGCGTACGTCGGCGACTCCAAACCGTTGCCGCACGAGAAGAACCTGCGTGCGCACGGCGTCAACAACCCGACGGTCGACTGGAGCGAGATCCGCGAGCTCGAACGGCACGGTGTGCGGATCGAGTCGCATGGCATCAGCCACAAGCCGCTTGCGGAGCTCGAGATCGACGAGGCTGCGCGGGAGATCGCGATCTCGAAGCTCAAGCTCGAGCAGCGCCTCGAGCGGCCGGTGCGCGCCTTCTCGTACGTCAAGGGTTCCGAGGCGGACTACAAACCCGTGCACCCGAGCCTCGTGCGGCAGGCCGGCTACGACATCGCGTTCACCGCAGTCTCGGGAGCGAACGGCCCGGGCAGCGATCCGTTGCAGCTGCGGCGGTACAACGTCGAGCCGTATTCCGCGCGCACGTTCGAGCTGGTGCTCGCAGGGGCGTGTGACCTGATCGCCGTCAAGGACACCGTCACGGGCACGCATGCCCGGCGTCTGTTCAACGCCGCGCTCGGCACCTCGTCCAGGTGATCGTCGAGCCGGCGCGGCGCGACGACGTGCTCGCGCTGATGCAGGAGACGTACGGCAGCGCGATGTCTCCGGCGGAGTTCGACTGGTGGTTTGACCGGAATCCCGCCGGCCCGCGCATAGTCACCGAGGCCCGCGATGACGACGGCACGGCGCTCGGTGTGCTCGCGATGTCCTGTGCGCGCATGAGCCAGGGGCTCGCGGCCTTCGCGGTTCATGCGGTGACCTCGCCTGCGGCGCGCGGGCGCGGCGTGTTCTCGACCCTCGAGCTGCACAACGAACAGCAGGCCGCCGCGGCCGGCGCAACGTGGGCGCTCGGCTTCACAAACCCGATGGCGGGGCCGATCCTCGTCGGCAGGCTCGGCTGGGAGGACCTGGCGTCGCTGCGCATATGGGTGCGTCCGAAGCGGCTTCGCCGCCGAGGGGAGGGCCATCTGCGCTTGGCTGCCGGCGTTCCCCCGTTCGAGCGTTCGCGTCCGCTTCGCGCGCACCACATCGTGCGCGATCCCGAGTACCTGAACTGGCGCTATGCGGACTCGCCGCGGCTCTACGTGTGCATCGAAGACGTTGTCGTCACGCACGCGATCTGGCACGGGTTCTCGTCGGCGGTTGTCTGCGAAGGCGGAGACACTCGCTCGCTCCGGCGCGCAGTCGCCGCGGTGGCGGCCGATGTCGCGGTCGCAATGGTCAATCCCGGCGAGGAACGCACGTATCTCGCCGCCGGCTTCGTGCCGTCGCCGCGGACGATCCGGTTCATCGGCAAGCGCCTGACCGAGGACGCACCGGCGCTGCCGCGCGAGCGTCGTGCCTGGCAGCTTTCTCTCGGCGATCTGGACTTCTTTTGATGCGCCGCATCGTCTTCATCACGCAGGTGGTCGATCCGACGGACGCGAACCTCGGCGCGACGCGCGCCAAGATCGCTGCGCTCGCGCGGCGCGTCGACGAGGTCGCAGTCCTCTGTGATCGCGGCATCGAGGGCGTCCTACCCGACAACTGCCGCGTGCACGTGTTCGGCGCACGGACGCGTCCGCAGCGGGCCGCGCGCTACATCTCCGCCCTGCGCAAGGAGCTCCGCGACCCGAAGCCCGTTGCCGTCGTCGGCCACATGGTGCCTCTCTACACGCTCGTTGCGGCGCCGTTCGTGCGTGCGAAGCGTGTGCCGCTCATGCTCTGGTACACGCACTGGAAGGGGCACATCGTTCTCCGTCTCGCAATCGTTGCGTGCACGCATCTCCTCAGCCTCGACGTCCGCTCGTTCCCACTCCGCTCGCGAAAGGTGCATGCGATCGGTCACGGCATCGACGTGAACGAGTTTCCTTGCCAGCCGTCGGTCCCGGCGGCCGGAAGGCCGTTCCGTGTCATGTCGCTCGGGCGCTACTCGCCGCCGAAGAAGCTCGATGAGATGGTCGAGGGCGTCCGCATCGCCCGCGACCGCGGTCTCGATGTGCGGATCGACCTATACGGCACGGCCTCGCCCGGCCTCGAATCCTCGTACAAGCGGGAGCTCGAGAAGCTCGTCGCGCGCCCTGAGTACAAGGCGTTCGCGAGCGTCTACGGGCCCATTCCGCGCACCGAGCTGCCCCCCGTCTATGCGAACGCCGACATCGTCGCGTCGGACTTCATCTCGCCGGACAAGATCGTCCTCGAGGCGTGTTCGTCCTGCCGCCCCGTGATCGCTTCCCACGAGTCGTTCGACACGTTGTTCGTGGGCATCGAACCGCCGCTCGCATTCGTGCGCGGTCGACCGGAGACGTTCGCCGACCGGATCGAAGCGCTGGCTGCCCTCAGCGACGACGCGCGTCATACCATTGGCGAGACCTTGCGCGAGCGCGTCCGGACGCAACACTCGGTGGAGACGTGGGCCGGCGCGATCGTGAGGCTGTCGGAACGATGAAGCGCGGGCCCATCCTCCATCTGCAGAAGGTCGCCGGCATCTCGGGATCCGAGGCGCACCTGCTCGCACTCCTGCCGAAGCTGCGTGAGCGGGGCTGGGACGTGAGCATGCTCATGTTGCACGAGAACGAGCCGGGCGCATGGGACTTCGCGCGCGCGCTCACCGACCGGGGAGTCCCGCTCGACGCGATCCGCGTGCGCCGAGACGTGGATCCAATCGCCTTCTCGCGGCTGGTCGCATATCTCGTACGCAAGAGACCTGCGATCCTGCACACGCACCTCGTGCATGCCGACACGTACGGCCTCCTGGCCGGCACGGTGGCCCGCGTGCCGCTGCGGTTCTCGACGAAGCACGGCTTCAACGAGTTTCGCGCCGAGCCGTACTTCGGTCTTGCCGATCGCGCCGTCGCGAGTCTCGCGCATGTGCATATCGCCATCTCGCGCGGACTCGCGCGGTACCTCGAGGATGTCGAGGGCTTCGACGGCGAGAGCTTCGAGATCGTCCACTACGGGATCGACCCGAACGGCGAGCCGCCACCGTACGTTGCGAGTGTTCCGCGGCTGCTCTGCGTCGGCCGGCTGATCCCGATCAAGGGGCACATCGTGCTCATGCGCGCGTTCGCGCAGGCCAAGCGCGAGCTTCCGGCCCTCGAGCTCGACATCGCCGGGCGGGGCCCGCTCGAGCCGGCGCTGCATGCGCTCGCGCGCGAGCTCGGCGTTGCCGACTCGGTCCACTTCCTCGGCCATGTCAGTCCGATCCAGGCGGCGATCGAGCGCGCGGCCATAGTCGTCGTCCCGTCGATGGGCGAAGGGTTCGGGATGGTGGCGCTCGAGGCGATGGAGCGCGCGCGTCCGGTCATCGCAGCCGAGATCGGCGGGCTAGGCGAGCTCGTCCGGAACGGCGAAACCGGCGTGCTCGTTCCTGCGGGCGAGGCCGAACCGCTGCGCGATGCCATCGTCCGCGTCGCAGGAGATCTCGAGCTCGCCTCTCAGCTCGGCGAGGCCGGGCGCCGGCGCGCGGTCGCGCGCTTCCTCCAGACGTTCTGCACGGAACGCACCGAGCTGCTCTACGAAGACGCGCTCACGCGTTTGTAGAGCGCGAGCGTCTTCGACGTCATCCGCTCGACCGAGAACTCGCCCTGCGCCCGTTCCTTCCCGGCTCGGCCGAGCTCCGGCCGTTGGAGCGCCTCGCGCACGGCACGCGCCAGGGCGACTGAGTCGTCCGGCGGCACAAGCAATCCGGTCTGGCCGTCGACGACGAGCTCGGGGAGCGAGCTCACATCGCACGCAACGACCGGCAGCGCGGAGAGCATCGCTTCGAGCACGCCCAGCCCGAAGCCCTCCCAGCGCGCCGGGTGGACGAAGACCGAAGCACGGCGAAGCCAGGCGGCGACGTCCGGAACGCGTCCGGGCAGGTAGAGCCGCCGATCGACCCCGAGATCGCGCGCAAGGGTCTCGAGCGCCTTGCGTCCGGGGCCGTCGCCGAGGACGACGAGCACGGTGTCGTCAGGCAGGGACGGCAGCGCGCGAACGGCCAGGTCGATTCCCTTCTGCGTCGTCAGCCGCGCGACATCGAGGAGAATGCGGGCGGTTGCCGGGACGGCGTCGGCCGGATTCTCGCCCCATGGGTCCGGGGGTCCGTCCAGCCCGTAATGGATGGTTTCGACCTTCGCCGCCGGCACGCCGACGCGCTCGACCGTGAAACGGCGCAGCGCTTCCGTGATCGCGATGACGCGGTCGGTGAGGCGTGCGAGGCCACGCTCGACGAATCGAAACGCACCGGTGCGGAAGGGGTCGTCGTTGTGCTTCGTCGAGACGAGCGGCGCACCGCGGAGCTTCGCGGCGAGCCCGCCGTACACGTCGGCGTGCACGAGGTGCGTGTGGACGAGGTCGGCGTCGAGCGCCCGCAGCATGCGGACGAGGAGCAGAGGGTCGAAGTCGTGCGCCGCCGGGATCCGCACGGCCGGTACGTGCAGGGCGCTGTAGAAGTCGGCCGGATCCCAGGCCGGGTCGTCGAGGCCGACGAACATCACGTCGAGTCCACGCTCCGCAAGGGCCGGCAGCAATACGAGGAGATGACGTTCAGAGCCCCCGATTCCACGCATGCGGTGGACGTGGACGACTCTCATGCCCTGCGCTCCGTCACCCACTGGGCCAGACGTGCGAGGGCTGCAGTTGCGAGCAGCGCGATGAGAAAGTCCCACGCGATCCGGTACCGCGTCGCACCGACGAAGATCGCGACGAATGCGCTCTGGTATGCGAGGAGCGCCAGCGCGAGTACGAGGAACGCGCGCGACACGAAGAAGAGACCGACCGCCGCAAGGACGAAGAGGGCCCACATGTAGAGCGGCTCGACGATGCGCCGGCCCGCATCGAGCGTTGTCTTCGCACCCGGCCGGCCGCTCGTCTCGGTCACGTTCGGCTGCCAGAAGAGCTGTTCGGAGAGCGCTGCGAGCTTCAGCTTGTCGCCGGGATGGTGCCGCAAGTACTGGAACGCGTTGTGCTCGTAGAAGCTCATTGCCGCGCACTCGTTCGGGTAGACGCGGTAGGCGACGTCGGGCCGTCCCTTTTCCAGATAGCCGTATGCCTCTTCGGGCGTGTCGCGGTTCGGCGGCGCCGGCCGCGGTGATGAGCGTTTGACGTCGTCGATCCAGGCGCCCGACGAAAGCAGTCCATACGTCTGTGTGTTGTTTGCCTTCCACAGCGCGCGCCCGTCGGTGGTGATCGTCCAGCAGCCGACGTTCACCTTGTTGCGCACGAGCCAGGGAGCGACTGTTACGGCCGCGCCGGCGAGAACGAGCGCGGCGATCCATGCAGTCGAGCGCGCACGCGGGAGACGCCACACGAGATAGAGAGCGCAGAGCACCGGGACGAAGACGAGGCGCGTGTTACCGAGCAGCGCGAGGCCGGTCACGACCCCCAGGAGTGCGGCGAGACGCTTCGATGGGCGCTCAGCGACGACGAGCGTGAGGAGCACGAGGGCCGCGGCGCACACCTGGTCGGTGATCTCGCGGTTGACGTGCATGTCGTGCCAGATCAGGTACGGGTTCAGCGTCGCGATCGCGGCGGCGGCCGCTGCGGCTTGCGGGCCGAGCAGGCGACGGCCGATCTCGTACACGAGCAACGCGGTCGCGATCGCCAGGACGAGCTGGGCGAGGCCGATCGAGAGCCACCCGCGGCCGAAGATCCAGTAGACGGGGATGAGGAACCAGCCGTACAGAGGCTGCGTATACGCCGACGGCTCGCCCGCGAGGAAGCCGAACGTCCCGTGCTGCACGAACGTCTGCGCGAAGGTGTCGCTCTTCTCGGTGAACGACGCGGTGATCGCGCCGCGCTCGTGCAGGAGGACGACGAGCCTCGGCGCTGCGCAGACGGTGGCGAGTGCCGCATACGCTGTACGCCTGGTCACGCCGCGACGTCCACGTGGGCTCGCTGCCAGAGCTCGAGCATCACGAGTGACCAGAGCCGGTGGCCGTGGTCCGCGCGGGCGCTCCGATGCTCTGCGAGAAGACGCTCGACGGCCCCCGGACGGAACCAGCCGCGGTTTCGTGCGCGCTCATCGAGGAGCACGTCACGCGCGAGCGGCCTCAGGTCCTCGCGGAACCAGCGGGCGAGCGGGACGCCGAAGCCGCTCTTGCCGCGCGCGGCAATCTGCTCCGGGAGCTCGGCGGCGAACGCTCTCCGTAATGCGACCTTGCCGACCCGGCCGCGCTGCTTCAGCGAGTCGGGCAGCGACAACCCAAGCTCGAAGACGCGATGGTCGAGCAATGGCGAACGCAGTTCGAGCGAATGCGCCATCGACGCGATGTCGGACTTTGGCAGCAGATCGCCGGGCAGATATGTCTCGGCGTCAAGCAGTTGAAGGCTGGCGATACCTGTCGCGGGTGGCGCGCCGAGAAGGAGGCCCGACGAGGCGAGCAACCCGATCTCGTCCTTCGCCTCATCCGTCCAGAGCTGCGCGCGCTGCTCCAGCGTGAAGACCTGCATCAGCTCGCCGTAACGCTCCACGCGCGGCACGGCTGCGGCTTCGAGCAGGCGCGCGCCGCGGAATGCCGGCGACCGGCGCTCGCGCCGGGCGCTCGGAAGCGCGCGCAATGCCCGTGCGCCGGCTGTTGCGAGCGCTGTGGGGATGCGATCGGCGATTCCCATCGCCGCATAGCGCTCGTACCCCGCAAACGACTCGTCGCCGCCGTCTCCGACGAGCGCAACGGTGACCGCCTTTCGCGCTGCCTCGCAGATGAGGAACAGCGGCAACGCCGCCTCATCCGCGAGCGGCTCGTCGAACGCCGCCGCGAGCTGCGGCAGCGTCGCGGCTGCGTCCGGCTCGAGCACGACCTCCTCGTGCTCCGTCGACCAGCGTTCGGCGACCCAGCGCGCGAACGGGCGCTCGTCGTAGCGCTCGTCGGCGAACCCGACCGTGAACGTACGCACCGGCTCCGGCGATGCCTGCGCCATCAGCGCGACGACGACCGATGAATCGATTCCACCGGAGACGAGCGCGCCGAGCGGCACGTCCGCGACGAGCCGCTTGCGCACGGCTGCGGTGACCTCGCTCCGCACGCGCTCGAGCCACTCGGCGTCCGTCGACGGCTCGCGATCGAGTCGGGGGCTCCAGTACCGCTCCGCGGTCTGCGCCTCGCCTTCGACGACGAGCAGGGAGCCGGGTTCGACCCGATGGACGCCGTGTAGACCCGTGCGCGTGCCGGGGACGTACTGGAGCGCGAGATAGGCGTCGATCGCCCTGAGATCCGGCTCGCGGCGGTGTCCCGGCAATCCCTGGAGCGCCTTCAGCTCGGACGCGAACGCGAATGTGCCGTCGGCAAGCCGGGTCCACACGAGCGGCTTCTTGCCGAGACGGTCGCGTGCGAGCACGAGCCTGCGGCGCGCAGCATCCCAGAGCGCGATCGCGAACATGCCGTCGAGCCGCTCGACGAATCGCACTCCGTATTCCTCATAGAGGTGGGGGATGACCGGGGTATCGCCGCGGCCGCGCACGTCGTGGCCGCGCGACGCGAGATCGTCGCGCAGCGCGGCGAAGTTGTAGAGCTCGCCGTTGAAGACCGCGACCACGTCCCCCGCCTCGTTCGCGACCGGCTGGTAGCCGAGTTCCGGATCGAGCACCCGCAGCCGCTGGTGGCCGAGAACGCAGGCGCCGTACGCATCGGTCGAGCCTTGGTCGGGACCCCGGTGGATGATGCGGGCGCGCATCTCGTCGACGAGCGACGATGGTGGCGCCCCGGACGGCGAATAGAGTCCGCAGATCCCGCACATGCGCCACATACTGCCTTCCGCCTCCGGCGCGCTCGTGTCCTGCCACCTCGAGAAGCCGCTCGACGACGCCGTCTGGAGCTGCTTCGACGCGCTGCAGCAACGCCGCCCGGGCGGGTTCGACATCGTCGCGCTCGTGCGGCCGCCCGACGCGGCCTACGGCGAAGACGAGGAGCGCTGGCTCGAGCGCGCACGCGCCGTCGCCGCCCGAGGTCCGTTCGGGCTGCACACGCACTGGACGAGCCCGACACACGCTCGGCCGACGAACGGCGATACCGCGGGGCGTGTGCGCGCTGAGGTCGTGTGGATGCGCGAGCGCGGTCTCGAGCCCCGCTACTTCTGCGGCGGTGGCTGGTACACCGACGAGGCGGTGCAGAGCGCCGTGCGGGAGCTTGGCCTCATCGACTGCACGCAGCGCAGCGGCGACCCGACCGCCGACACGCTGCCCACAACGCACTCACTCGGACAGCTCGCCCGCGCCGTCTTGGGTCCGTTGCCGTGCTACGTGCACGCGTACTTCCACGACTACGAGCTGCTCGACGCGCCGCGACGCTATGCGTTGTCGGCCTCGCTGGTCGTGCTGGGCCGGCGCGCTGCGAAGATCTGAACGTTCGCAAGGAGTCGCGGGTGGAGCCGCGTGAGGCGCCCGACGGCAAAGCTGATGCGCACGTCCTCGAAGCCGGCGAAGAGCTCGCGTAACGCGTGAGGCGTGAAGAGCTGCAGATGCGTCGGGTCCCAGTCGACCGGATAGCGACCGCGAACGTACGCGAGTCGCGACTTGAGACGAAAGGCATTCGGGACCGAGCCGACAAACCGGCCGCCCGGCCGCAGCACGCGTCGCACATCCGCAACGACCCTCACCGGATCGGCGAGGTGTTCGAGCACCTCGCCCGCGACGACGACATCGAACGAGCCGTTGTCGAAGGGAAGGCCGGCTTCGGCGTCGGCCCAGACCGTCGCGATGCCGAGCTCGTTCGCTGCGACCTCGAGTGCGTCGCGGTCGACGTCCACGCCCGTGACGTCGTTACCGGTGGCGTAATACCGCGTCAGCATTCCTGTGCGGCAGCCGATGTCGAGAACGCGCTTCCCCGGACCGCCGACGAGAGACGCGAGCAAGTCGCCTCGTTCGTCACCGCCGAAGACGAACTCCTGCTTCTCGCCCGCATGGTGCCCGCGGTAGCGCTCGTCGAGCCGTTCGAGTCGTGCCATCGGCAGCGGAGGGTATCGCGAGGTGCCGAGTACAATTGCCGCTCTCGTGGCGACCAAGCCTGTTGTCGGCACCAATCCTTCCTCGGAGCGCGGGTCGCCCGAGCACCCTGCCCTCGGCGACATCCGCTCGGTGCGCCTGATGCCCTCACTCGGCGAGCTGCGCGCGCTCACCCGGCGGCTCGCGAGCATCGGCACTCTCGTAGTGCTCGACCTCGGTGGTCTGGCCGGCGCGCTCTACCTGGCGCTCGTTCTTCGTGAGCTCTACTACGGGGAACGCCCGATCCTGTGGGGGCTTCCTTGGGACGCCGAGGCCACGTGGCTTCCCTTTCTCACGCTCGTGATGGTGCTCGTCTTCTGGCGTGCCGGGCTCTACGCGTCGCGCGAGCAACGGGCGGGCGTCGGGCGCATCGTCTCTTCGCTTCTGCTCGTCACCGTCATCACGCTCGCCTTCGCCGTCGGCACGGGCTATCAGCACACGACCTTCGGCCTCTACGGCACCGCATTCGTCTTGAGCGTCATCGTGATCGGTGCGCTTCGCTCGAGCTACGAAGTGGTCACGCGAGACATGTGGCGTGTCGCAGGCGTACGCCGTCGCACGCTACTCGTCGGCGAGTCCGAGCACCTCGCCTCACTCCGCCAGGCGCTCGGTCTCGGCCGGGGGGGCATCGACTACGAGTTCCTCGGCGCGCTCTCCTCCGGCGGAGAAGTGGCCGGCATGCAGGTCTTGGGCGGCCTCAGCGACCTGAAACAGGTCCTCCGCGAGCAGCACCCCGACGAGCTGATCCTCAGCGGCGTCGGGCTTCGTGAGGAAGAGCTGCTGAACCTCGTCGACCAGGCGCACAACTATGGCGTCAAGGTGCGCATCGCACCGACGACCACCGAGCTCCTGACACAGCGTGCGGAGTACGTCGCGGGTCAAGGTGTGCCGCTCTTCGAATTGCGGCCGCCGGTCTTCGCCGGTCTCGACTGGGCAGTGAAGCGCGCATTCGACCTCGTCGTGAGCATCGGCCTGATCACAATCGCCGCGCCGGTCTGGGCGGTGATCGCACTCGCCGTCAAGCTCGACTCCGCCGGCCCCATCTTCTATCGAGACCGCCGTGTCGGACTCGGCGAGCGCGAGTTCGGGATGTTCAAGTTCCGCTCGATGTACGTCGATGCGGCTTCGCGCCAGGCGGGGCTCGAAACGGCGAACGAGGCATCGGGGCCGCTGTTCAAGATCAAGGACGACCCGCGAGTGACCCGTGTCGGTCGTATCCTGCGGCGCTACTCGATCGACGAGCTGCCGCAGGTTCTGAACGTGCTCCGCGGAGAGATGTCGCTCGTGGGTCCGCGGCCGCTGCCGCTGCGCGACTACATCCAGCTCGAGGACTGGCATCGTAAGCGCTACCGCGTGCTTCCCGGCATGACCGGGCTGTGGCAGGTCTCGGGCCGAATCGAGCTCAGCTTCGACGATCTCGTGCGGCTCGACTTCTACTACCTGGAGAACTGGTCGATCTGGCTCGACATCTCGATCCTCGCCAAGACGCTGCCCGCGGTCGTCGCCCGCAAGGGCGCGTACTAACAGCGCCTTCACCTCCCCTTGCCACAATGCGTGCGTGTCCGACGCGGTTGAGCACGCGATCGCACCTTCGCGCTTGGAGCTCGGCGAGCTCCGCGTGGTCGCGATCGTGCCAGCCTTCAACGAGGAACACACCGTCCCGCAGGTCATCGACGAGCTTCGCGCATTCGATTCGCGGATCGACATCGTCGTCGTGGACGACGGCTCCGTCGATCTTACCGCCGACGCCGCTGCCGCGAGGGGCGCCAAGGTGCTGCGCCTACCGTTCAACCTCGGCATCGGGGGTGCGGTACAGACGGGATTCCGCTTCGCGTTCGAGCGCGGCTATGACGTCGCGGTGCGGGTCGACGGCGACGGCCAGCACGAGCCGGCGCAGCTCGGTCGCATTCTCGAGCCTGTGCTGCGGAACGAGGTCGACATCGCGGTCGGCTCCCGCTTCGCCGGAGGAACGGATGGATACCGCTCTTCGCGGTCTCGCCGCGTGGGGATTCGGATCCTCGCATGGGTCGTGTCGCGGATCGTCGGACAGCCCGTCACTGATACGACCTCCGGCTTCCAGGCGGTGAACCGGCGCGGCATCGCGTTGTTCGCCCACGACTATCCGCACGACTATCCCGAAGTGGAGGCGACCGTGATGGTGTTTCGCCACCGCCTGCGTCTCGCCGAGGTGCCGGTTTCGATGCGCGAGCGCGGTGGCGGCCGTTCGTCGATCACCGCGCTCCGGTCGATCTACTACATGGTCAAGGTCTTGCTCGCGATCTTCGTCGGGCTCTTCCGTCGTAACGTCGCCCCGCAGGAGGAAACGGAATGACCCCACTCGCCGTCTCCATCGCCGGCGCGCTCGCGTCGTTTGCGCTCGTGCTCGTCGTGTTGGAGCTGATTCGCAGTCGCCGGCTGCGAGAGCGATACGCGTTGCTATGGCTGGTCACCGGCCTCGTCCTGACCGGGCTCTCCGCGTGGCGGGACGGGCTCAACACGATCGCCGGCTGGATTGGAGTTCGTGGCTATCCACCCGCGGTGTTGTTCGCCGTCGGCCTCCTCTTCATCCTGGCCGTCCTCCTCCACTACTCGACCGTGATCTCCCGGCTGTCCGATCAGAACATCGTGATGGCCCAGCGGCTGGCATTGCTCGAGCAGGAGCAGCGGGCGGGCGCGATCAGCGAACGTTGAGAGCGATCGCCGGGCTCGCGACGTACGGGTCCGCGTCCGTCACCTTGCCGGTCCAGCTCGCGGTAACGAGCACCCGATATTCCCAGCGTCCGAAGTCCGGCGGGTCGACGTTGTCGAAGAAGCTCGTGCTGACGAGCGGGACGATGGGCGGGTAGCAGCTCAACGCAGCGTGCGGGGGCGGACAGCCGAGCGTGGGCAGGCGCAGACGAAGCAGCTGATAGACGACATGCCCGCCCGGGAGGTGCTGAGCCTTCCACGCGACGCGAACGCCGCCGCGCACCCGGCGCGCGCTGAAGTGCAGGCCGGGATCGAGCGGAACCGGTGACGCCGGCAGCCAGAAGACCGAGCGTGAGCTCGGCGAGAACGAGCCGAGCAGGGGATGAGCTGCACCCGCGAGCGCCGCTGGAACGGCGACGAAGAGCAGCGAGGCGGCGACGGCGAGCGTGAGGCGTATGCGCGGCGTGCCCCACGGCCGCGGCGGCGCTACTCGGGGTAGCCGGCACACCGAGCGCGGCAGGAGCAGCGGCAGCGCGGCGAGCAGCAACACGAAGGCAGGGATTGCCGGGATCAGCATCCGGAGCAGGCTCGCGTCCTCGAGGTTGCCGTTCGGGCCGGTCGCCTTTGCCACGACGAATACGAAGAACCATCCACCGACGAGGAGGGCGGCGACGATCGAGCGCCGGGCGAGCGCGATCACACCCGCGACGACCAGCCACTCGATGACGCGAGCGCTCCAGAAATGCTCCTGGAGGGAGTCGAGGTTCTTGCCGAAGTGCGACCAGTCCAGATGGATGTACTTGTGTGGGTCGAACGTCCCGAGTGGAGCCTGGATCGCGCCCGCTGCGAGCCTCAAACCATGTTCTGCGTGGAAGAGCGGGAGATAGCCGAGACCTCTCCACTTCCAGAGGGCGAGCACGAGCAGTCCGGGTGCGACGCCGGCGGCGAAGGCCGCTCCGGCTCGCCAATGCCGTCCGGCGACGACCGCGAGCCCGACGCCGACAAGAATGAGCGAGTTCGAAGGCTTGATTCCGATCGCAAAGCCGGCAAAGAGGCCGGCAAGGAGGGCGTCGCTTCTGACCGGACGTTGCAGCGCTCGGAGCAAGAAGTACGCGGCGACCACGAGCATCACCATCGACGGGAAGTCGCTCATCGCGGTCAAGCCGAGTCCCTGCGGCAGCGTTGCCTCGGTGTAGCGCTGGTGGAACCCGGCATCGGTGTACTTGATGCCGATGAACGGCACCACGATCCAGAGGAGGACGACCCAGTAGCCGAAGAGCCGGCCGCCGATGCGCTCGCCGATCCCGTACATCGCCACCATCGCCACTGGCATCAGCACGAGCACGTTCAGGAGCACGACGGCGGGCAGGACTTGGAGCAGGTTGGGGCCGCCGACGAGGGTGAACGGCATGAGCAGCGTCGACCAGCCGTAGCCCACCACCGTCGGGGGGAGCTGGCCGTGCCGGAGCAGCCAGCTCGTCGTGTAGAACCAGGTCTGGTCGCCGCCCTGGTAGTACAGCCAGCCGTTGTGGCGCGCGGTCAAGGCGAGCGCGAGCGTCGCGAGCCATTCGGCGAGGACGAAGGCGGCGAGGGCATAGACGGGCCGCACCTGCTCGAGCCGGCCGGCCAGTCGGCGGAGGAACGGCACCGTGCTCGCCAGGCGGTCGACCGCTAGGTCCATCAGGCGCGCGCGGGCACGCCGAGAGTCGAGCGGTACCAGGCGATCGTCCGCTCGAGCCCGTCGCGCAGGCTCGTCCGCGCCCGGAAGCCGAACAGCTGCTCGGCGCGCGAGACGTCGAGGCGCCGCCGGGGCTGGCCGTTCGGCTGCGTCGTGTCCCACACGATGTCGCCTGCGAAGTCCGAGAGCTCCGCGATGAGCTCGGCAAGCTCGCGGATCGAGATCTCCTCGCTCGTGCCGAGGTTCACCGGCTCCGGGCCGTCGTAGCGCTCCGCGGCGAGTACGACGCCTTCCGCGCAATCGTCGACGTAGAGAAACTCGCGCGTCGGCGAGCCGTCGCCCCAGAGCACGATCTGGTCAGAGCTCTCGTGCATCTTGCGGATCAGGTCGGCGATGACATGCGCGTTCGTGGGGTGGAAGTTGTCTCCGGGGCCGTAGAGGTTCGCCGGCAGGAGGAATGCCGTCTCGAGCCCGTACTGGTCGCGGTAGGCCTGCGCTCCGACGAGCAGCGACTTCTTCGCCACTCCATACGGCGCGTTCGTCTCCTCGGGGTAGCCGTTCCAGAGGTCGTCCTCCCGGAACGGGACGGGTGCGAACTTCGGATAGGCGCAGACCGTGCCGGTGACCACGAGCTTCGAGACACTGCTCAGTCGGCTCTGCTCGAGCACGTGAGCACCCATCAACAGGTTCGCATACCAGTAACGACCCGGATTCGCGCGGTTGGCGCCGATGCCGCCGACCTCTGCGGCAAGATGGATCACGAGCTCCGGAGCCGCGTCGGCAAACAGCCGATCGACGTCTTGTGCGACCGTCAAGTCGTAGTCGCGCTGACGCGGGACGAACGGTTTGATCCCAGTCGCGCCCAGCCTTGCGACGACCTGTGAGCCGAGAAAGCCTGCTCCGCCTGTGACCAGGACGCGCACGCGCAGAGGGTACCGCCTCGGCGTCAGGGAGTCTTTACGGCTCGCTCGGCGTCGAGCCAGTCGACGCGGCCGATCCAGCGCTCGCGGGTCGCGGCGTACCAGTCGATGGTGCGCGCCACGCCCTCCTCCCACGAGACGAGCGGTTCCCAACCGGTCTCGCGGTGGAGCTTCTCGTAACCCACGCGAAGAGCCATCACTTCGCTCGCGCCGGGACGGACTCGAGACGGCACCGAGACGATCTCGCGCTCGCCCCAATGGCCGAGCTCACGGCCGGTGCCGAGGATCAACTGCGCCCAATCGCGTATCGAGATGTTCTCCCCCTGTCCGTAGACGTAGAGGTCGCCGGGAATGCCGTGCGCGGCGACCGTGAGATGTCCGCGAACGCCGTCAGTGCAGAAGCAGAAGTCGCGCAGCGGATCGAGCTGGCCGAGTTCGATCACGTCGCGCGTGAGCGCCTGTGTGATGATCGTGCCGGTGGCGTAGCGCGGATTCTGCCGCGGCCCGTAGTTGTTGAACATCCGGGTGACGACGCCGGGGATGCCGAAGGCGTCGTGGTAGTTCATCGTCAGGAAGTCAGCCGCGACCTTCGAGGTCGCGTAGATCGACTTCGGGTTGATCGGCGAGCGCTCGTGCAGGATCAGCCCGCCTTGGTCGTCGAAGTCGTGGTGATGCCCGACCGCCTCGTGTGGATTGCCGTACTCCTCGGAGGTCCCGGCGGTGTCGAACTTCTCGAGCTCGAGGCCGTGGTCGAGAATCGACTGAAGCAGGTTGAGCGTCCCGACCGTGTTCGCCATCACGGTCTCGTAGGGCCTATGCCACGACTCGCCGACATGCGCCTGCGCGCCGAGGTGGAACACAAACGGACGGTCGGGTGACCTCAGAAGATCTCTGACGAGGTAGTCGACCGACGTGCGGTCGGTCAAGTCTGCGAAATGCACGCGCAATTGCCTGCGAAACGACCCGATGTTGTTGAGCGCGCCACTCGAGGTGGCACGCACAAAGGCGCGCACGTTGGCTCCGATCGCGACGAGCGCTTCGGTGAGATGCGAGCCCATGAAGCCGTCCGCTCCCGTGACGAGCACAGTTCGCCCGCCGTAGATGTCGCCGAACTCGCGGCGCAGCCGCTCCAGTCCTTCGTCGCTCCAGGCGGAGTCGTCTGCTTTGATCGCGTTCATGGAACGAGCCCAGCCTAGCGTCTGGCGCCGCCGGAGCGCCCTCCGAAGCGGAGTCGCCACTGGGCTCGCGCAGATAGTGCTCGCCCTCGCGGCGGCGGGCGCGGGTGCGCTGCTCGCGCAGAAGTTCGGCCGCACGGCGGAGACGGACGGCTTTCTCGCCGCGTACGGTGTCTATCTCGTCCTCGTCTTCGCCGCGCAGGCGTTCCGGCTCGTCGTCGTTCCCGATTTGACCCGCGCGGCGGTGGTGGGACGGCTCGGATCAGAAACCCGCGCGTACGCCCTTGCCTTTCTCATGCTCGCCGTGCCGGTGTCCGTTCTGGTCGGTCTGTTCTCGCGTCCGCTCGGCGACCTGATTACCGGCAGCCTGCCGCCGCGGTCGTCGCACATCGCCGCTCGCGCGCTCGTCGTTCTCGTCCCGGCCGCATTCGGCCAGCTGCTCGCAGCGCTCGGCGCGAGCGCGCTGGCCGCCGTCGACAGTTACGCGACCGCGGCGGCGGGGTTCGCACTCGGGGGCCTCTCCGGCCTCGCTGTCTTCGCCGCGCTCGCGAACGGCCACGGGATCGTCGCGCTTGCGTGGGGCCTCGGCGTCAATGCTGCGGTCGCGATCTCGGTGCCGCTCGTCGCGCTCCTGCGCAAGGGCGCGCTCGGCGGCGGCCTACCGCCGCGCCTCGACGCGCTGCCGCGGCTGTGGCGCCTCGTCGTGGGCGCCGCGGTGCCGGTCGCGCTGCAGGGCTGCTACCTCCTTGCCCTCCGGTTCGCGGCTCAACTCGGTGTCGGACGGCTGACAAGCTTCTCGTACGCGTATCTCGCTGCCTCGACGCTCGTCGTCGCGACCGCGTTCTCCCTCGGCGTGATCTCGTCGGCTCCGCTCACGCGGCGCGGCCTCGACGCGGTCGCGGCAGGCAGGCACGTCGTGCACGCCGGCTGGGTGAGCCTGTCGCTCGTCGGCGCCGCGGCCGGTGTCTTCGCCGTCGTCGGCGGGCGGATCGTGGGCTTCGTGCTCGGTGACCAGTACCGCGGGGAGGTCGGACGCGAGCTCGGCCACCTCGTGGTGTATCTGTCGCCGTGGATGGTCGGCTGGGTCATCTTCGCCGTGACGTTCCCGCTCGTCTTCGTCACCGATCGACGGAAGACGCTCGTTCCCCTCGCGCTGCTCGGCTTCGGCCTCTGCATCCCGCTCGGCCTCGGGCTACGGGCGGCGTGGGGGCTCCCCGGCATCGCGCTTGCGGTCGGCTTGTCGACGCTCGTGATCTCCGTCGGCCTGCTCGCCGCCGTGTCGAGAGAGACGCTCGCGATCGCGGCGTTCGGCGTCGCACGGCTCGCGCTCGTGCTCGGCGCGGCCAGCGCGTTTGCGTTCGGCACCCTCTCGCTTGCGCTCTCGCCTGTTCTGAACGCGTTCGTCGGATTGCTCGTCTATGCCGCGGTGGTCGCGTCGATTCGGTCGCACGGCCTCGACGAGGCTTGGTCATACGTCCGAGGCCTGCACTGATGCCCCGCGCACTTGTCACGGGCATCGGCG
>DATGEH010000171.1:0-6049 GCA_035310325.1 Gaiellaceae bacterium | reverse complement strand
GGTCCCCGCGGAAGCTCGGGCACGCATCGCTGCCTGCGGGGAGGCATGACCCGTGGCCTGCCCACGGCGCATTCCGCGCCGCCGCTCCGGGACCAATTCGCGTCGTCCGAGGTGCCCACGGTGTGGCCCGACCCGGAAGGGACCGTGCGGGGCGAGGAGCTCGAGCCCCTGTATCGCTGCGTGCCGCAGGCGGCTCGCGCGGACGCGAAGCTGTACGAATACCTGGCGCTCGTGGACGCGATACGCGCGGGGCGCGCCCGCGAGCGTGAGCTGGCCGTGAAGGAGCTACGGAGTCGCCTCTCGTGAGCTCGCTCGATCTCGTCGTACAGGTGGCTCGTCAGCTGTCCGGGACAGGGGTCCTCGCTCCCAAGTGCCTGCAATCTCGAGGCTCGACCAGTGGCGCGCACGCTGCTCCGTCGAACGCGTCGGGCTACACTCCAGGAGGATGACGATGACGGTGCGCGCACACGTGAAGAACGGCCGCCTGCTCGTAGACGAGCCGACGGACCTGCCCGAGGGGACAGAGCTCACTCTCGTCCCCGCGGAGCCCGAAGAGGATTGGGCGCTGACGCCCGAGCAAGCGGCGGAGCTACGCGAGTCCATTGCCCAGGCCGACAGGGGCGAGCTCATACCGAGCGAGGACGTGCTTCGCGAGCTGCGCTCGGGACGATGAAAGGCACATGGTCCGTGTCGTTCTCGCCGGCGGGCGAGGGCGCAGGTCGTGGGGATCGAAAGGTGGTGGCGCACGAACCGTCGCGCCGCGCCAGAGTTGTTTCGCGAGGATCTCGAGCAGGCAATCGTACTGCTCGAGTCCACGCCGACTGCTGGAAGTCCGGCCAGCGACGCGACGCTCGTGGGCGTCCGACGGGTGCTGCTGCGGCGATGCCGGTATCACCTCTACTACCGGCTCGAGGGCGAGGCCGTGCAGGTGCTCGCCATCTGGCACGCGATGCGGCTTCCACCCAAGCTGTAGGGCCGGTCGTGTCCGCAGTGACGACGACGCCGCTCGCACCGGGTCAGCGGCTCCGAGAGCTGCGGCTCCTGCGCGGCCCTGAGCTAAGGGCTCGCGCCATGGACTTTCTCGGCTGCGCAGTCGACGCCCTCCGGCCTCGACGACGAACGCGCGCGGCTCTACGCGGACCTGGTCATCCTGTCGGTCCACGAGGTGGCGCGTGCTACGTTGGAGGCGCTGATGGCAAGCGGACAGTACGAATATCAGAGCGATTTCGCCCGGCGCTACGTGGCGCAGGGCAGGGCCGAGGGTCGTGCCGAAGGCCTGGCGCGAGCGGTTCTCACCGTGCTGGCGGCGCGTCGCATCGAGGTCCCCGCGGAAGCTCGGGCACGCATCGCTGCCTGCACCGACCTCGCTTTGCTGGAGCAGTGGCTTGGCCGCGCGGCCGACGCACGCCAGCTCGTAGACGTGCTTCCCGACACCGGGCCATCCGACGACGTGCCGTAGACGCCGCAGGCGTGGCGCGCGGAGCGACGCCTGATCGATGACGGGGGACGGCGGAGAGCGGTAGAAAGGTGCTCGTGAGCGAGTACCGGTGCTACGAGTTCGTCGCCCTGGATCGGCCGCTCAGGTCGAAGCAGATGGCGGAGCTTCGCGCGAGCTCGACGCGCGCCGAGATCACACCGACGCGCTTCTGGAACGAGTACCAGTGGGGCGATTTGAAGGCCGACCCCGCGAAGCTCGTGGCGCGGTACTTCGACGCGCACATGTACTTCGCGAGCTCGGGGACGCATCGGTTGATGCTGCGCGTCCCCGTGAAGCGGGTGGACGCGAAGGCGCTGCCTGCGTACTTCGTCGGTGATGCGGCGCATGCGAAGCTCGCTGGCGAACATCTGATCCTCGACCTGCACAGCGATGACGAGGAGCCGGACTACGATGAGGAGAGCCAGGGCTCCCTCGGCGCGCTCGTCCCACTCCGCGCCGAGTTGATGCGCGGCGATCTGCGTCCCGCGTATCTCGCGTGGCTCCTCGCGGTGCAGACCGACGATCTCGCGGAAACGGACGTCGAGCCGCCGGTGCCACCGGGGCTCTCCGAGCTCTCCGCCGCGCAGGCCGCGATGGTGGAGTTTCTCCGGATCGACGTGGACCTGCTCGCCGCCGCCGCGATGGCGAGCGCCAGGGACGAAGACGACTCCGCGCCCCTGCGCGCGTGGGCGCTGGCGCTCCCGTCACGCGCGAAAGACGCGTGGCTTGCGCGCGCCATCGACGACCTCGATCTCGCGCTCGGCGCCGAGATGCGGCGCGCGTTCCGAAGCGAGACGAAATCGTCGCCTCGCCCCGCGCGCCGCGTCGCGGAGCTTCGTGCCGTCGCGAACGAGTTGCGCGAGAAGCGCGAACGAGTCGAGAGGCTCGCGAAGGAGAAAGCGAAGCGGGCCGCGGCGGCCGCGAAGAAGAAGCGGCTCGACGCGCTCACCCAGCGGCTCGATTCTGCGTGGCGTGAGCTCGAGGCGCTGGTCGACAAGAAGGAGTACGACGCCGCGATGAAGCTCGCGATCGATCTCCGCGATCTCGCGAAGCGCGACGGCTCGGCTGCGCCCTTTGCGAAGCCGTTCGAGGCGATGCGCAAGCGCCAACTCCGGCGCCGAGGCTTCTTCGATCGCTGGAAGCGCGAGAACGAGCCGGATCGATGGTGAGCGAATCGGCGCCTCGACGCCGTCGCGGACCTCGTCGCGGGCTACGGCCAGGTGATCGTCGACGAGTGCCATCACCTCCCCGCGGTGCAGTTCGAGCGCGTGCTCCGCGAAGTGAAGGCGCGCTACGTCGTCGGACTGACAGCAACGCCGCAACGGCGCGACGGCCATCACCCGATCACGGAGAGGAAACCGGACCGGTGCGCTTCAAGGTCGACGCGAAGGTGCAAAGCACGGCGCGCCCGTTCGAGCATCGCCTCGTCGTCCGCGAGACGGCGTTCCGCGCCGCGGGCTCCGGCGAGAAGGTGGTCATACAGGATCTCTATGCCGCCCTCGCGCGCGACGAGGCGCGCAACGCGATGATCCTCAACGACGTCGTGCGCGCGCTCGAGGCGGGGCGCTCGCCGATCCTGTTGACGGAGCGCAAGGATCACCTCGAGTACCTCGCGAGCCGCCTCGAGCCTGTCGCGCGCCACCTCGTCGTGCTCCAGGGCGGACAGGGCGCGAAGGCCGATCGTGAGACGCGCGCAAAGCTCGCTACGATCCCGCCGAACGAAGAGCGCCTGCTCCTCGCGACCGGGCGCTACATCGGCGAGGGCTTCGACGACGCGCGCCTCGACACGCTCTTCCTCGCGCTCCCCGTCTCGTGGAAGGGCACGCCCGTGCAGTACACGGGTCGGCTGCACCGCCTCCATCCCGGCAAGCGCGAGGTCCGCATCTTCGACTACGTCGATCGCGAGGTGCCGATGCTCCTCCGCATGTTCGAGAAGCGGCTTCGCGGGTATCGCGCGATCGGCTACGCGCGCGGCGAGGCGCCGCTCGGGTATGCGGAACCGAAGGGGGATCTTGTCGTCGAAAACGACGACGACGTGCTTCGGGCGCTCGATCACGAGTCGGCGACAGATCGCGACGATGAATTCGCGGAGTGGGTCCCGTGATGAAGGTGATCAAGGGGAAGAAGACGCGTGGTCGCAAGAAAGGCTCGGACATCAGCGGCACGCGACTCGCAGAGATGATCGAAGAAGCGACCGTCGACGCCTACTCCGAGTCGGAGCAGGCGACGGGCTGGTTCACGATGTTCGAGAGCTACCTCGAGCTCCCGTTCGTGACCGACGTGCTCGGTGTTCGCGTGACGGTCGAGGCAATCGACCTACGCGACGACAATCACATCGTCGCGGCATGCAGGCGGGGCAAGGAGAAGCTCGCGATCGGCATCGTCGATCTGCCGCTACCCTCGCCGAGGCCGGAGGGCGCGGAGTGGATCGAGGCCTACCGCCGCTGGTGCAGGAGCCGATGACGTCACGAATGAACGTGACCCCGACTTCGCGAATGGCCGATCGCCCGCTCGACGACGGCGCGCGCAACGGCCCCGAAGCGTGGCGCACGATCGACGGCATCGCGTTCTGCCACCGGGACCGGTGGCTCCTGCGACTCGCGATCGCCGAGCCGAGAGCTCCAAGGGATCGCGGCCGAATTCCGGCGGCGGGACGAGCGAGGGCGAGGTACGCGGCCTCGGTGGTCCTGAACACCTCGCTCACCTCGGCCCCGGAGTCGTCGTCGCGGGCAGCACGCTCGCGTCGGCGTCGGCGAACATCGCGCGCACGACAGCGGTTGCTCGGGCACGATGACGAGCTGCCTTGTCGCGCGATCGGCGACGTACCCGAGCGGGAGTCGACCCGCGACACGGAGGCCACGCGCCCGTGGTTGCGGCTCCGCGCGCCCCCTGCTCGCTCCCACGACGAAGGAGCCGCTCACCGTCTTCAAGGTGCGATTGGACGCAACCAACTGCGTCGGCGACCGATGGGTGTGTGGAAACCGAAACCCCACCCGCGATCGACAGAAGGATACCCATCCATGCGTACTCCGTCCCTTGCTCTCGTGTCCGTTCACGACACCTCGACCCACTTCGGCCGCCTGAAAGCGGCCCTTGCGTGCTGCTTCATCGCGGCCGCCGCCCTGGCGGGCTGCGCCGGCAGTGGTGGCGCGTTTCGGACGACGGTCGCACAGCGAGCCGCGTTCGACATGAGCTGCCAGAACGTGGCCGTGCAGAACATCGGGGGCGACAGCTACGGCGTCAGCGGCTGCGGCAAGAAGGCCTCCTACACATGCATCTGCATGTACAGCGTGATGGGCTCGTGCACGCAGCCCGTGTGTACGCTCGACGGAGCGAGCACGCCGACGAGCGCGACGCAGGCGCCTGCGGCTGCGCGCTGAACGAGGCAAGTGTGGGCAGGACGACGTCCACTGGTGGAGCCACCTGCGGTGAGCTGCGTCCGCAACTGACTCGGCGCCCTTGTGCTGCCGACGAGCTTCGGCAACGCTCCCTGCATGTGGCTGTTCGGCGGCACGAAGACGAAGACGCGCCCCATCGCGGGCGGTCGCGTCGGCAAGCGCCTCCTCGACACGGAATCGCGCCGCATGGTCTGCACCGAATGTGGTGAAGACCACGACGTGGACGAGTTCTTCGCGTCCGAGCGCATCGCCGCGCCTCCGAAGAGCCGGGCGCCCGAGAAGGCTCGCGCGTCGCGTCGCGAGCCGACCGACGGGGAGATCGACGCGGAGCTGGCCGCCTTGAAACGACGCCTCGGAAAGGCCGACTGACCCTCTCGCCCCCTTCGTCGGCAGTCGTTCGACGAGGAGCGACGGACCGACGACCGCGTGCGCCAGTCGGATGACGCCTTCGTCGAACCCGACGACGACGTCGCGGTTCGCCGGACCTCGAAACGGAATTCCTCCTCCTCGTTCGGAGAACCTCCGCGTCCCCTGCCCATGCCCGACCGTGAAACTCCCCTGTCTACGCACGGATACGCGCACCCGCCGTCCCCGTTCCGGTCGGAACGAGCCGTGCTTCAGGTGCAGGCATGTCCCGGCACAAGTTGCTGCTCACCCCGCTCGTGCCTGCGCTCGTCTTCGCGTGCGCCTCCGCGCTCGCCGACGCCGCGCCCTCGCGCGACTCCCGCGCCTACGCGGAGGGCCTCTCGGATGCGTTCGCGCACGTCGCGGACCAGGTCAGCCCGAGCGTCGTGCAGATCGACGTGACGCAGCGCCGCGACGACGAGGCCGGCGCCTTGCCCGTCTCCGACGGAGGCGACGGCCCGGTCCAGCGCGCGATGGGGTCGGGTGTCGTCTTCACGCCGGACGGCGCGATCCTCACGAACAACCACGTGGTGGACGGGGCGCTCACGATCGCGGTGCGCCTCCACGACGGGCGCGCGCTGCCCGCCCGCTTCGTGGGCCGCGATCCCGCGACGGACCTCGCCGTCGTCCGGGTCGACGCGCGGGACCTGCCGGCGGTGCATTTCGCCGACTCGGACGGGGCGCGCGTCGGGCAGTGGGTCGTGGCCATCGGATCGCCGTTCGGCCTGGGGAACACCGTGACCTCCGGCGTGCTCAGCGCGAAGGACCG
>DATGEH010000170.1:0-3708 GCA_035310325.1 Gaiellaceae bacterium | reverse complement strand
GTCTGCTCGGCGGGCGTGTCCCTCAACAGCAGCGACTCCTGCACGTGCAGCTCGGTCTTGCCGAACTCGGACACGCCCGTGCGATCGACGCGTCCGCCGAGGTCGAGCGCCAGGAGCTGCGCGCCGTAACAGATGCCGAGCGTCGGGATGCCGAGCTCGAAGACGCGCGGATCGACATGCGGCGCGTTCTCCGCGTAGACGGAAGCAGGCCCGCCGCTGAGAATGACCGCGTACGGGTTGCGCGCGCGCACCGCCTCGGGCGAGATGGTGTGGCCGACGAGCTCGGAGTACACGCGGCACTCGCGCACGCGGCGCGCGATCAGCTGCGCATACTGGCCGCCGAAGTCGAGAACGAGCACCGGCCGGTCCTCCGCGGCCGGGAACGGGACGACATTCGGCTCAGCGGCGATAGTTCGGCGCCTCTTTCGTGATCGTCACGTCGTGGGGATGCGACTCGCGCAGGCCCGCACCGGTGATGCGCACGAACCGCGCTGCCTTCATCTCGTCGATCGTCGCCGCCCCGCAGTAGCCCATCGACTGCCGCAAGCCTCCGACGAGCTGATGCAGCACAGCCGCCATCGGCCCTTTGTAGGGGACGCGCCCTTCGATCCCCTCCGGCACGAGCTTGTCGACGTCCTCGACATCGTTCTGGAAGTAGCGGTCCTTCGAGTAGCCGCGCGCGCGCATCGCGCCGAGCGAGCCCATGCCGCGGTATTCCTTGAAGCGCTCGCCCTGCCCGTAGATCACATCTCCCGGAGTCTCATCGGTGCCCGCAAGCATGCCGCCGAGCATGACGGTGTCCGCACCGGCCGCGATCGCCTTCGCAATGTCGCCCGACGACGTGATCCCACCGTCGGCGATGACCGGCACATCGTCGGTCACCTGTGCGACGTCATAGACCGCAGACACCTGTGGGACGCCGACGCCTGCAACAACACGCGTCGTGCAGATTCCGGACGGCCCGATCCCGACCTTGACTGCGTCGGCGCCGGCTTCGACGAGTGCCTCCGCCGCCTCTCGCGTGGCGATGTTCCCGGCGATGACCTCGACCGTCACGACCGACTTGATCTTTCGCACCATCTCGAGGACGCCGTGCGAGTGCCCGTGCGCGGTGTCGACAACGAGCACGTCGACGCCTGCTGCAACGAGCGCCTGCGCGCGCTCGACCGCGTCGGGGCCGACGCCGACTGCCGCACCCGTGCGCAGGCGGCCGCGTTCGTCCTTTGTCGCCTCCGGGTACTCGATCTTCTTCTGGATGTCCTTGACGGTGATGAGGCCGCGCAGCTTTCCGTCGGCGTCGACGACCGGCAGCTTCTCGATCTTGTTGCGGTGCAGGATGTCCTCCGCCTCGGCGAGCGTCGTGCCGACCGGCGCGGTGACGAGGTTGCGCGCGGTCATGAGCGCGGACACCGGCTGCTGCACGTCGTTCTCGAACCGCAGGTCGCGGTTCGTGAGGATGCCGACGAGGACGCCGTCTCCGTCGGTGATCGGCACGCCCGACACCTTGTAGCGCGCCATCAGCTCGAGCGCCTCGCGCACGAGCGCGTCGGGCGGGAGCGTGACCGGCTCGACGATCATCCCCGACTCGGAGCGCTTCACCTTGTCGACCTCCGCGACCTGCTCTTCGATCGACAGGTTGCGGTGGACGATGCCGATGCCGCCCTCGCGTGCGAGGGCGATCGCGAGCCGCGCCTCGGTCACGGTGTCCATCGCCGCGGACACGATCGGGATGGTCAGCTCGATCGAGCGGGTCAGGCGCGTACGCGTCGAGACTGCGTTGGGCAGCACGTGCGACTCGGCCGGCACGAGCAGCACATCGTCGAATGTGAGTCCTTCCTGCGCGAACTTACGGTCCAGCTCGACGAGCCTCTGGAGTTCCTCCGGCCGGAACTCGACGCTCAACAGCGGCTCTGCGCGAGGACGTTCAAGGCGACCGATGGTACCAGCCTTCTAGGACACATTCCCCTAACACCGAGGGGCTACCGTGCCGGGCGATGCGCATGCTTTTCGCCGCGTTGGGTCTCGCGGCAATCGTGGTGCAGGCCGCCCAAGCGGCGCCGCGACCGGAGACGCTGTACACGAGCCCGAGTGGGCCGATCGTCGCGTTCGCGCAAGACGGCTCGCTGCTCGCATGGTTCGCGCGCGGCACGAAAGGCTGCAACACGGTCTGGGTTCTCGACGTCTCGACGAGCGCGCAGGTGAAGCTCCCCGAGCAGACACCGAGCACCCTCAACGTCACCTGCGAATGGGACGTCGTGCCCCCCGTCCACCTCGCGGTCGACGGGAAGACAGCGCGGGCGGTGTGGTCGCTTCGCGAGCTCACTCCGCTTCGCTTCGACTACCTCATCGGCGCCAGCTTCCACAACCGCCTCGAGCGCCGCTTCCAGGAGATCGCGCATGCGGCGCGGGGCGCCGGCCTCTGGCTCGGCGGGATCGCGGGCGACGCCGGCGAGCTCGTCTACTCCGTCACGTCCGTCGACTTCGTGGACGAGGTCGCGTGCCTCTCGAATCCGAAGAAGCCGGGCGCCTGTGCGCTGAAGTTAGGGAACGGCGGCGGCGTGTATCGCGTCGTCGGCCGCTCGACGAAGCTCATCCCCGGGACCGAGCCCGGTGGCATGCAGGTCGCGCTCGCCGGCGGACGGGTCGCGTACATCCGCGCCACGGTCGCCGGCAACGGCGGCGCGCCGGTCTCGAGCCCGCAGATCGACATCCGCAACGTCGACGACGGCAAGCGGCTCACGCAGGTCAGCCCGCAGGGCACGCCCATTGCGCTCGCACTTGCTCCGACCTTCCTCGCGACGCTCGAACGCCGGTCGAAGGGCCTGGTGCTCGCGTGGTACGACACGGCAGGGAGGCCGGCCGGCTCGATCCCGGTCGCCGCCGACACGAGCGCGGAGCTCTCCGCGAACAGCCGCGCGATCGTCTTCCATTCCGGCCGCTCGATCCGCGTGGTGTACCCGCGGACGCACACGGTCAGGACGCTTGCGCGCGCCGCGACGGAACCGATCGGCCTCTCGATCGAGCACAACCGCATCGCCTGGGCCGAGAACATCGGCGGCAAGGGACGCATCCGCGCCCTTCAACTGCCTTAAGCGGTCGCGCCGGCAAAGCCGGCACGACCTCTTATGGTCGGCGTCGCAAGCGACCGCCTTAGACCGTCGCGAGCTCTTCGAGCTCGACCATGCCTGCGATGCGGCTCGCCTCGCGCGGGTCGAAGCGCCCCGCGCCGACCTCGAGGACCGAGGCTGCACCACAGCCGACCGCCTTGCGCAACGCGTCGTCGAGCGGGCTCCCGGCGAGGCGAGCCGCGAGGAAGCCCGCGAGGAGGACGTCGCCCGCGCCGACCGACGCGACCGGCTCGATGCGGCCGACCGATGCGCGGAACCGTCGCACCTGCCGCTCTTCCCGGAACAGGGCGAAGCACGACGACTCCCGCGTGATGAGCACGTTGCGCGCACCGAGGTCGGCGATCGTGTCGAGCGCGACGAGGACGTCGTCGTCGTCGGAGAACTCCTGCCCGACGAGGCCCTCCGCCTCGGACTGGTTCGGCGAGACGAGGAACGGCTCGGCGTCGATGCCGACGCGCAGCGGCTCGCCTTCGCAGTCGAGCACGCAGTTGACACCGCGCCTGCTCAGGTCGCGAATCGCCTCCGCGTAGAAGTCATCCTCGACGTCGCGCGGCAGCGATCCGGAAAAGACGACGTACGT
>DATGEH010000169.1:0-13930 GCA_035310325.1 Gaiellaceae bacterium | reverse complement strand
CTCGACGTCGGCTGCGGCTCCGGCGTGCTCTCGATTGCCGCCGCGACGCTCGGCTTCTCGCCCGTGTATGCGGTCGACGTCGACGCGGTAGCGCGCGAGATAACGAGGGAGAACGCCGCCGCGAACGGCGTTCCGGTGTCGATCGTGGACGGATTCCGGCCCGCGGATGTCGCCGTCGCGAACATCGCCCTCGACGTCGTGGAGTCGCTTGCGCCGCAGATCGGCGCGCGCACGCTGATCGCGTCGGGCTATCTCGAGCGAGACGCGCTCCGCGCCGAGGGATGGACCGCCGTCGATCGCCATGTTCTCGACGGCTGGGCTGCGGACCTGCTCGAATTCCGCCCGTGACGACGTTCTCGGTCAGCTTCCTCGGCTGCAAGGTGTCGCACGTCGACGCGCACGACGTGCGTGAGCGCCTGCTCGCCGACGGCCACGAGGAGCGCGAGGATGCCGACGTCGCCGTCGTCAACACGTGCTGCGTCACGAACGAGGCGCTCGCGAAGTCGCGCAAGGAGGCGGCCCGCGCGGCGCGCGCGCACCGGCGGGTCTACGTCACCGGCTGCGGTGCCAATCTCGCGGCGGGCGCGTTCGCCGGGCTGCCCGACAACGTCGTCGTCGTCGCCCGGCGCAGCGAGGAGACGCCCGCGTTCGTGGCCGGCGACGTCGGCGCGATCGCCTGCGTCCAGGCAGACGCGCGGCTCGACCGCGTGCGCGCATTCGTGAAGGTGCAGGACGGCTGCAGCTTCGGCTGCAGCTTCTGCGTCGTCCCACTCGTGCGCGGCGCATCGCGCAGTCGTGCAGCCGCCGCAGTGCTCGCTGAGATCCAACGGCGTGTCGACCAGGGCCACCGCGAGGTCGTGCTGACGGGGATCAATCTCGGCTGCTACCGCGACCGCGCCGCCGGCTACGACCTGCCGCGGCTCGTGCGCGCTGCGGGGGAGACACCCGGGCTCGAGCGCCTGCGCCTCTCGTCGATCGAGATCAACCACGTGAGCGACGCGCTCGTCGCGGCGCTCCGCGAGACCCCTGCAGTCAGCCGCCACCTGCACGTGCCGCTGCAGTCCGGCGACGACGGCGTGCTGCGCGACATGCGGCGCCGCTACTCGGTTGCGACGTTCCTGCGCCGCCTGGCCCCGCTGCGCGACGATTTCAACCTCACGAGCGACGTCATCGTCGGCTTCCCGACCGAGGACGAGCGCGCGTTTGCGAACACGCTCGCTGTGGTGCGCGACGCGGGCATCACGAAGGTGCACGTGTTTCCGTACTCGCCGCGGCCGGGGACGACGACGGCCGAGGACGATCGCGTGCCGTCCCACGTGAAGAAGGAACGCGGTGCCCGCCTGCGCGCCGCATCGCACGAAGCATGTCGCGCGCGTTGGCGGACGAAGATCGGCCGCGCCGACCGCGTGCTCGTCGACCGGCCGGGCCGGGGTTACGGCGACGACTATTCACCATGGATCGTCTCGGGCCCGATCGGCGAGCTCGTCGACGTTCGAGGCGCCTCGATCTGCGAGGAGGGCGTCGTTGCAGCCTGACTGTCTCTTCTGCACGCTGTTCCGCGAAGGCGACCACGTCGCGGCCGCGGAGGGGCTCGTCGCGATCCGCGACATCAACCCGCAGGCGGCGACACACCTCCTCGTCATCCCCGAGCGGCACATCGAGACCTTCCGCGACGTCGCGCAGCTCACTGCCGAGGAGGACAAGCGCATGCTCGACTTCGTCGCCGAAGTCGCTGCACGCGAGGGCTTGACCGATTACCGTGTCGTCGTCAACGTCGGCGCCGGGGGCGGCCAGACGGTCTTCCATCTGCACTGGCACGTGCTCGGCGGCGGGTTGACGGGGAGGATGACGTGAGCCGAATCGAGACCATCGAGGAGCATCTGCGCGACGCCATGAAGGCGCGCGCAGCCGAGCGCCGTGATGCGCTGCGGCTCATCCTCAATGCGCTGAAGAGCTCGGAGAAGGAGCTGCAGCGTCCGCTCTCGGAAGAGGAGGAGCTCCAAGTCCTCCAGCGCGAGCGCAAGCGGCGGGTCGAGGCGGCCGAGGCGTTCCGGTCGGGCGGTCGCGAGGAGCAGGCCGCGTCGGAGGAGCGCGAGCTCGCGATTCTCGAGGAGTTCATGCCCGAGCCGCTCGACGAGGAGCAGATCGAGGACATCGTCGACGACGCCATCGCGGAGGTGGGCGCGACGAGCATGGCCGACCTCGGGCGGGTGATGGCCGACGTCATGCCGCAGATCGCAGGACGGGCGGACGGCTCGGTCGTCAGCCAGATCGTCCGCGAAAAGCTGGCCTAGCGACACCCCTTCAGGGGGGTTGAATCTTTGTACGTCTCGTCATAAGGTCGGCGGTCGAATCCGCAGATTGGGGGCTTGGCAATGACCGAGACGATGAGCGCTCCGTCCGTCCTGGACGGGGACGCGGTAACACAGCTTCGCGCCGACTTCCGCGGCGAGATCGTCGAGCCCGGCGATCCCGCGTACGACGAGCTCCGCGAAGTGTTCAACGGGATGTACAGCAGGCGGCCGCGACTGATCCTCCGGCCGCACGGCGCCGCCGACGTCATCCGGGCGATCGGGCTCGCAAAGATGAGCGGCTTGCCGCTTGCGATCAGAGGCGGCGGCCACTCCGTCGCCGGCTTCTCGTGCGTCGACGACGGGATCGTGCTCGACATGCGCTCGATGGCCGGGATCCGCGTCGATCCGGCGACGAGCACCGTGCGCGCTCAGGCCGGCCTGAACTGGGGCCAGCTCGACCGCGAGACGCAGGCGTTCGGCCTCGCCGTCACCGGCGGCCGCGTGACCACGACGGGCATCGTCGGCTTCACGCTCGGCACCGGCAGCGGCTGGCTCGAGCGCAAGTTCGGCTTCTCGGCCGACAACCTCCTCCGTGCCGACGTCGTCACGGCGGAGGGCGAGGTCGTCACCGCGTCGGAGCGTGAGAACCAGGAGCTCCTCTGGGCGCTGAAGGGCGGCGGCGGCAACTTCGGCGTCGTCACCGAGGTCGAGTTCAAGCTCGGCCCGCTGGCGCCGATCGTCTACGGCGGTCTCGCAGCGTTCCCGGCGGAGAAGGCCGGCGACGTAGTCCGCACCTGGCGCGACCTCAGTCACGGCAGCGAGGACATCGGCTGGGGTGCCGCCCTGGTGACCGCGCCGCCCGCGCCGTTCATTCCCGAGGAATGGCACGGCAAGAAGCTGGTCGCGGTTCTGGGCATGGTTGCCGGCGACCCCGCGGAGGGCGAGAAGGTGCTCGCACCGATTCGCGCGCACGGCCCGGTCGTCGACCTCTGGCAGCCGATGCCGTACACGGCGGCGCAGGGGCTGATCGATCCGATGAACCCGTACGGCCGTCTCAACTACTGGCGGGCACACAACCTCACCGACCTCGACGACCGCGTCATCGACGTGTGGATGGAGGCAGGGGCGACCTGCCCCTCGCCGTTCACCGCAGTCATCCTGCTGAACGGCGGCGGTGCGATCGCGCGCGTCGGCGAGGACGACACCGCGATCAGCGGCCGCAACGCGCCGTTCAACATGCATCTGAACGGCATGTGGGAGGACCCGGCGGCGACCGACGAGAACATCGCGTGGGTTCGCGGCGTCTCGAAGGCGCTCGGGTCGAGCATCGCAACGGGCATCTCGCTGAACTTCCAGACGGAGATCAGCGACGACCGGCTCACCGAGAGCTTCGGTGCGCCGAAGGTCGAGCGGCTACGTGCGGTCAAGCAGCAGTACGACCCGGAAAACTTCTTCCGGCTCAACCAGAACATCAAGCCGTCCTAGCTCTGCTGCACGGGGTCAGTGCTCCTACACTGACCCCGTGCAGGAAGTTCTCGACGTCCCGAACGAGGTGGCGGCCGAGCTCGCCGGAATCGGCGACGGCGTCCTCACCGTGCTCCGGGACCGGCTCGGCTGCGCCGTCAACCTGCGCGGGAACCGGCTGACCCTGGAGGGCGAGGGGCTCAAGGTCGCCGAGGCCCGCGCCGTCGTCGAGGAGCTCGTCGACCTCGTCGAGAGTGGCCAGGAGGTCGGCGCGGGGACGATCGACACGATCCTGAACGCGATCGACGAGGCGGAGGACGTCCGCGAGATCTTCGAGGACGTCGTCTGGTCGCACCGCGGCAAGCGGATCACGCCGAAGACGGTGACGCAGAAGCGCTACGTCGACTCGATCCGCGACTGCACCGTCACGTTCGGCATCGGGCCGGCGGGCACGGGCAAGACGTATCTCGCGATCGCGCTCGCCGTCGCTGCGCTGTCGGAGCGGCAGGTGGGGCGGCTGATCCTCACGCGGCCGGCCGTCGAAGCGGGGGAGCGGCTCGGCTTCCTGCCCGGCGACGTGCTCGCGAAGGTCGACCCGTACATGCGGCCGCTCTTCGACGCGCTCTACGACACGATGGACCCCGACAAGCTGAACGCGTTCATGGAGCGCGGCACGATCGAGGTGGCGCCGCTCGCGTTCATGCGCGGTCGCACGCTCAACGACAGCTTCATCATCCTCGACGAGGCGCAGAACACTTCGCCCGAGCAGATGCAGATGTTCCTGACGCGCCTCGGCTTCGGCTCGAAGGTCGTCATCACCGGGGACGTGACGCAGGTCGACCTGCCGCGCGAGCAGGCATCCGGGCTCATTCAAGTGCAGGACATCCTCGGCTCGATCGAGGGGATCGCGTTCGTGCATTTCAGCCATCGCGATGTCGTCCGCCACAAGCTCGTGCAGCGCATCGTCGAGGCGTACAAGCAGCACGCCGAGGAGACGGGGACGGCGCGGCGACGTTGATCGAGATCGAGGTCGAGAACCGGTCGGGCGTCGATGTCGACGAGACCGGAGCTGCCGAGATCGCGCGCCGCGTGCTCGCGGCGGAAGGCGTCGACTCGGGCGAGCTCGGGCTCGTCTTCGTCGGGCCGGACGAGAGCCGCGCGCTGAAGCGCGAGCACCTCGGAATCGACGAGGCGACGGACGCGCTCGCATTCCCGATCGACGGCCGCGGCCCCGTCCCCGACGGTGTCCCGCGCCAGCTCGGGGATGTCGTCGTGTGCCCCCAGGTGGTCGGCGAGGAGTGGCGCGCGCCGCTCGTGCACGCAGTGCTCCACCTCGTCGGCTACGACCACGGCGACGAGATGTCGGCACGCGAGGCGGAGCTCGCATGAGCGTCACGACACCGCCGCGCCGGGAACGCGACCGCCGCCCGCGCCTGCAGCCGCTGCCCGGTCCCGGGCGGGCGCCGCGGCTCGTCGACAGCTTCAACTACGCGGCCGAGGGGATCATCCACGTGCTCCGCACGCAGCGGAACCTGCGCATCCACTTTCTCATCGCGATCGTCGTCGTCGGTGCGGCGGTTGCCCTCGGCGTGCAGCGGATGGAGCTCATCGCGCTTCTCCTTGCGATCGCGTTCGTCCTCGTCGCGGAGATGGTGAACACTGCGATCGAAGGAGCGATCGACGTGTCGACCACCTCGTTCGACCCGAATGCGAAGCTCGCCAAAGACGTCGCGGCGGGCGCCGTCCTGATCGCCGCGGTGACTGCGATTGCAGTCGGCTACATCGTCTTCGCGCACGCCGCGGCACATCGCACCGCACGGCTGCTCGACCGAGTGCGGGACGCGCCGGCGGAGATCACGCTCAGCGCACTCGTCCTCGTCGTCCTCGTCGTCATCGCGACGAAGGCATGGACCGGCCGCGGCACGCCCTTGAGGGGCGGCCTGCCCTCAGGCCATGCGGCGGTCGCGTTCGCGGGCTGGATGGCGGCGACGTACGTCATCAGCGACGACCACCGCTTCCTCATCTCGACGCTGACGTTCATCATGGCGGCGCTCGTCGCACAGACGCGTGTCGAGTCGGGCGTGCACTCGACGCTCGAGGTCGTGTACGGCGGCGTCGTCGGTGCGCTCGTCACCCTCGTCGTCTTCCAGGTGCTGACGTGACCGGCGAAGAGCTCGTCGCCCGCGCCGAAGCGGCGGCCGCGAACGCGTACGCGCCGTACTCGCACTACAACGTGGGGGCGACGCTCGTCACGACCGACGGTCGCGTCTACGACGGGGTCAACGTCGAGAACGCGGCGTACCCGCTCGGCGTGTGCGCCGAGAAGACCGCCATCGCGCATGCGGCCACCGACGGCATCCGCCCCGGCGACATCGAGGCGATCGGCATCACCGCCTCTCCGTGCGGCGGCTGTCGCCAGTGGCTGTACGAGTGGCGGATCGGGAAGGTCTTCTTCCGACGCGACGACGGCACGCTCGCGGAGTACACGCCGGCGGCACTGCTGCCGGACACGTGGAACCTGCCCGAGGCATGAAGAGCGGGATCGTGGCGGTCGCCGGCCGTCCGAACGTCGGCAAGTCGACGCTCGTGAACGCGCTCTGCGGCGGCAAGGTGGCGATCGTCTCCGATAAGCCGCAGACGACGCGGCGCCGCATCTTCGGCATCGCGAACGGCGACGGCTACCAGCTCGTGTTGGCCGACCTGCCCGGCTTCCAACGGCCGCGCGACGCGCTCACCGAGCGCATGCAGCACACGGTTGATGCGGCGTTCGAGGAGGTCGACGCCGTGCTGCTCGTCCTCTCTGCGCGTGAGCGCATCGGGGCCGGCGACCGGTTCATCGCGCAGCGTGTGTTCGCGCTTGGCGTTCCCGTCGTGATCGTGCTCAACAAGGTCGATCGCTTGAAGGGCGGCCACATCGCACAGCAGATGACCACCGCCTCGCAGCTCGGCGACTTCTACGCGCTCCATCCCGTGAGCGCGAAGACGGGTGACGGCATCGGCGCGCTGCGCGACGAGCTCGTCGCGCTCCTGCCGGAAGGCCCGCTCCTGTTCCCGGCCGAGCAGCGCACCGACCTGTCCGTCGACCTGCAGATCGCGGAGCTCATCCGCGAGAAGGCGCTCGCGCTGACGCGCGACGAGGTGCCGCACGCGATCTCGGCCGAGGTCGACGAGATCGAGGACAAGGTCGTGCGTGCGCATCTCCTTGTCGAGACGGAATCGCAGAAGCAGATCGTCGTCGGCCGCGGCGGCGCGATCGTGAAGGAGATCGGCACGCGCGCGCGGCCCGAGATCGAGGCGCTGCTCGGCCGCACGATCTTCCTCGAGCTCATCGTCAAGGTCCGTCCCCGCTGGCGCCGCGACGAATCGACGCTCGAGCGCCTCGGCTTGTAGAAGCCTTGACGCTTACGTACCGGTAGCTGCTACCGATACGAGTTCGTAACGGCCCACCCAGCCCGGGAAAGAGTTGGGCGGCCGTGACACTTCGGTAGCGGGGCCAGGCCCGAATACGTCTTCGTCAGGACTCCGTCACGGGCAGTGCGGTCCGCCGCGCGCCGCGAGCCAGGCCCTGAGCACACGGAGACGGGCGCCCGCTGTCGCCAACTGCGCTCGCAGCGTCGCGCTCGTGGCCGCGTCCTGCAGCAGCCCGACGTAGCCGCGCTCGCTTGCGCGCGTCGTCGTGTACAGCAGCAGATCGACCCCCGCGGCAATCGCCCGCGCCGCAGCATGCGGCGTCGCCGCCGGCGCGGGCGCGTCGATCGCGTCGGTGACGACGACGCCGTCGAAGCCGAGCGTGCCGCGGAGGAGGCCGGTGACGATCGGCCGGGAGAACAGCGCCGGCGTGCCGCTCGGATCGAATGCGGGATAGGACGCGCTCGAGACCATGACGACCTGGACGCCGGCGGCGATTGCCGCGCGGAACGGCGCGAGGCGGGCCGTGAGGAATGCCGCGCTGCGCCCGATCATGACGCGCCGGTCGTCGGTGCTGACGGTCGCGCTTCCGAGGCCGGGGAAATGCTTCGCGGTTGCCGCGACCCCGGCGTGCTGGAGGCCGGTCACGAATGCGGCTACACGCGACGACACGAATGCCGGGTCGCCGCCGAACGAGCGCGTGCCGAGAAAGCTCGCAGGCGTCGCGACGACGTCCGCCACCGGTGCGAAGTCGATCCCCACGCCGACGGAGCGGAGAGCGCGCGCCGTCGCGGCTCCTTCCGCGCTCGCGTCGACCATCCCGGCTGCGGACGCGGACGGCGCCGCCCAGCGGAAGCGGCGCACCGTGCCGCCCTCTTGGTCGACGCCGACGAGCAACGGCTCGCCGCGCCTGCACGCGACCGCCTGCAGCCGGGCCAGCGCATCCGCCGTTCGCGCCGGGCTGGCCCAACCATGGCCGAGCAGGATCACGCCGCCGACTTGGCCGGCCGCCACACGCGCGAGCAGTGTCGGCGACGGCGGCCCCCAGAGCGGCGCCATCGTCACCTCGCCGGCGGGACTTGCAGCGGCCGAAGGCGCGGCGACTGCCGCGACGACAGCGCTACGTGCGAGCCAAGCTCGGCGCCGCGGCATGCTCGAGACGTGCTCCCGTGACGGGATCGAAGAAATGGAACCGCGCTGGATCGACCGCGAGCCGCAGCGCCCGGCCCGGTCGGGCGGACGTCTGCGGGTCGACCCGCGCGGTGAAGCTCACGCGGTCGCCGGGGAGGAGCGTCTCGTCGTCGCCCGCCGCCTCGCGCACCTCGCTGACGTCGATCTTCGGCGCGTCGACGGAGAAGATCACGTGCGTGTCCGGGCCGAGATCCTCGACGACGTCGATCACGACGTCGAGCTGGGGCTGCGACGGATCGGCGAACGCGGCATCCTCGAATGCCTCCGGCCTGATGCCGACGATGAGCCTCGAGGGTGCGCCGGCCGGCATGGCATGGCTGGGCACGGGGATGCGGAAGCCGCCGAACGCCACGGCCTCGTCGGCGAGGTCGGCCTCGATGAGGTTCATCGCGGGCGAGCCGATGAAGGCCGCGACATAGAGGCCGGCGGGGCGGTTGTACAGCGCCTGCGGCGTGTCGACCTGCAGGATGTGGCCCTCGCGCATGACGGCCACCCGCTGGCCCAACGTCATCGCCTCGACCTGGTCGTGCGTCACGTAGATCGTCGTCGTCCCGAGCCGCGTGTGCAGTGCGGCGAGCTGAGCGCGCATGCTCACGCGTAGCTTGGCGTCGAGGTTCGACAGCGGCTCGTCCATGAGGAACGCCTTCGGCTCGCGGACGATGGCGCGGCCCATCGCCACGCGCTGCCGCTGGCCGCCGGAGAGCGCCGCCGGGCGCCGGTCGAGAAGCCGCTCGAGGCCGAGCATCTTCGCGACCTCGTCGACGCGCCGCGCCGCATCGTGCTTCGGCGTCTTCCGCACCCGCAGCCCGTAGCCGAGGTTCTCGCGCACGGTCATGTGCGGATAGAGCGCGTACGTCTGGAAGACCATGGCGATGTCCCGCGAGCGGGGCGGGAGGTCGGTGACGTCGTCGCCGTCGATCGCGATCGAACCGTCGGTCACCTCTTCGAGGCCCGCCAGCATGCGCAGAAGCGTGGACTTGCCGCACCCCGAGGGACCGACGAGGACGAGGAACTCGCCGCTCTCGATGGTGAGCGAGACGTCGTCGACCGCGAGCACGCCGCCGCTGTACTCCTTGCTCACGTGCTCGAGGACGATCCCGGCCACGAGGTCGAAGTCTATACCGCACCAAGGCGGTGATTTCAATGGCATTGACCACTTTCGACTGCGGCGGTATAGTCGAGCGAGGCCGATGACCGTCCCGAGAGTCACGAAGCAGAGCCTCACCCGGCAGCAGGTCCTCGAGCTGATCGAGCGCCTGGGCGTCGGCACGGCGATTCCCTCGGAGCGGCAGCTGTCGGCGGATCTCGGCGTTTCGAGGCTCACGCTGCGGGCCGCGCTCGACGATCTCGCGCGCGAGGGCTATCTCGTCCGCCGGCGCGGCAGCGGGACGTACGTGCAGCAGCCGAAGATCTCCCAGGAGCTGACGATCACCTCGTTCAGCGAGGACATGCGCAAGCGCGGGATGGTGCCCGGCAGCCGGACACTCTCGATCGACACGATCCTCGCCGGCGCCCGCCTGGGGCGATTCCTCCAGGTCTCACCAGGGGAGAAGATCCTGCAAATCAAAAGACTCCGCCTCGCCGACGGCGAGACCATGGCGATCGAGACGCTCCACATTCCCGAGCGGCTCGTCCCGGGTCTCACCGCGAAGGACCTGAGCGGCTCGTTCTACGAACTCCTCCGGGTGAGGTACGGAATCCTGATCGCGACCGGCACGCAGTCGATCGAGCCGACGGTGACGAACGAGGAGGAATCGGCTGCCCTCGGCGTCCCGCTCCACTCGCCCGCGTTCCTCTTCGAGCGCACCAGCCAGGACCAAAGCGAGCGGACGGTCGAGTTCGTCCAGTCGGTCTACCGGGGCGACCGGTACCGCATCGTCACTGAGCTCAGCACCCGCCGCGACAGCTGACGCTCGAGGCCGGCGATCGGGTCTTGACACGGGTGGTCTGGTATGCGATTGTCCGGCCGTGGCCAAAGGTATAGACCAATCGACGCAGCCCCGGCCACGGGTCGCGCGTCGACGGCTCGAGGGAGACTTCGCATGAGACTACGAGTTTTCGTAGCGGTTGCCTTGACCGCTGCGCTCGGGGTCGTCGCGGCGACCGCGAGTGCCAGCGTTGACCGGCACCAGGCAAACAAGATCACCGTGTGGCTGCAGGTCGACGCCCAGTCCGGTTGGCCGGATGTCGTCGCTGCCGCCAACACGCAGTTCCAGGCGGATCACCCCGGTTACAGCGTGGACGTGCAGTACCAGAACTGGGGCGACCACCTGCAGAAGTTCGACGCAACACTCGCCGCGGGCAACACGCCCGACGTCATCGAGATGGGCAACACCGAGATGACGAAGTACATGGCGGCCGGAGCGTTCGCCGATCTGACGTCGTTGAAGGGCACGTTCGCGAACTCGTCGAACTGGCTCGCCGGCCTCGCCAAGTCAGGCATGTACGGCGGCAAGGTCTATGGCGTCCCGTACTACGCGGGCTCGCGCGTGGTCACGTACCGGACCGATCTGTTCAAGAAGGCCGGGATCACGAAGGCGCCGACGAGCCTGTCGCAGTTCCTGAGCGACGCGAAGCTGCTCGCCGCGAAGAACAAGCAGAAGGGCTTCTCGCCCGTGTACATCGCGGGCACCGACTGGTACTTCGCGATGAGCTTCGTGTACGACTTCGGCGGCCAGATCGCCGCGACGTCGCACGGCAAGTGGGTCGGAACGCTCGATTCCCCGCAGGCGATCGCAGGCCTCACCGCCTACAAGAGCTTCTGGAAGGCGGTCTCGAAGGCCAGCCCGACGACGGACGAGAACACGCCTCCGCCGTACAACGTCTACTCGCAGGGGCTCGCGTCGGCAATCGTCGGCCCGAGCTGGTTCAGCTGCTGCACCGGCAAGACGTTCACGAGCATCACCGGCCAGTTCGTGATGCCGAGCCATGTCGCCGGCAAGTCGATCCCGGGCTTCCTCGGCGGCTCCGACCTCGCGGTCCCGGCTTCGAGCGGCAACAAGGCGCTCGGTGCCGACTGGATCAAGGACTTCACGAGCACGGCGAACGAGAAGCTGCTGCAGGCGAAGGGCAACATCCCGAACGCGACGAGCCTGCTCGGCAACAGCGTGAACGAGCGCGCAGCCGCGCGGAGCTGGTTCGTTCCGGCGGCGAAGCACTGGGTCGACGTGGAGAATGGCAACATCCTCCGCAACATGCTCGCCCAGATCCTGACCGGGAAGCAGTCCGTGAAGCAGGCGGCAGAGAACGCCAGCTCGAACATCGCCCTGGTCCTGAACCAGCCGTAATCGAATGGCGGAACGTGTGGTGATCGCCGCCGAGACCACCTGGTCTCGGCGGCGTCGCCGTCTCACCTGGGGCCGCGTCGCTCGCGGCTCCGTGCCGTACTGGTTGATCCTGCCGGTGCTCGGCGCGATCGGCGCGATCCTCGGCTATCCGCTGTACCGCCTCTTCCGCCTCGCGTTCCAGCACTACGGCCTCGAGGAGCTGATCCGGCATTCCGGCCAGCCCGTCGGGCTGCACAACTTCGGACACGTCCTGCACGACCAGATCTTCTGGCACACGCTGGTGCGGACGGTGATCTTCACGGTCGCGAACGTCGGGCTCACGATGGGAATCGGAACGCTGATCGCGCTGCTGCTCGTGCGCGTCAGCACCGTCGTGCGCGTCCTGCTCACCGCCGGCCTCGTGCTCGTCTGGTCGATGCCCGTCGTGGTCGCGGTCCAGGTGTGGGGCTGGATGACGAACTACCAGAACGGCGTCGTCAACTACATCCTCACGGAGCTCCACTTCGGCGACTACTTCCAGCACAACTGGTACGGCTCGACCTTCTCGCAGCTCGCCATCGTCACGACGCTGATCGTCTGGGGCGCGCTGCCGTTCGTCGCCATCACCGTCTTCGCGGCGCTCGCCCAGGTTCCAGCCGACCTCGTCGAGGCCGCACAGATCGACGGCGCGCCGCCGTGGCGCGTATTCCTCGACGTGACGGTGCCGATCATCCGGCCCGTGCTGCTGATCCTCACGAGCCTGTCGATCGTCTGGGACTTCGGCGTCTTCGTGCAGCCGTACCTGCTCATCGGCCAGACGCACATCACGCCCGGCAACTACCTGATGGGCATCTACCTCTTCGAGAAGGGCTACTTCGACAACGACTACGGGCAGGGTGCCGCGATCTCGATCCTGATGCTCCTCATC
Organism: Gaiellaceae bacterium; assembly: GCA_035310325.1. Lineage (GTDB taxonomy): Bacteria > Actinomycetota > Thermoleophilia > Gaiellales > Gaiellaceae > Palsa-739. The sequence goes on along the minus strand of DATGEH010000169.1, from coordinate 1,379 downwards.
GTCGCGACGCTGAGCATCTTCTACGTCCGCAAGATGGTGCGAATCGGAGACGTCGATTGAACGCCGTCGCCGTACCTGTCAGGCGGCGGCCGCGCCGCCGGCGGCGCGGGGGTCGCGCCGGCTGGAACATCGTCGCGATCGTCCTCTTCGCCGTGATGGTCTTCCCGGTCTTCTGGATGATCTCGTCGGCGTTCAAGCCGACCGATCAGATCAACAGCTTCACGCCTACGTGGTTCTCGAGGCATCCGACCGTGTCGCACTTCACGACCGCCGTGCACACCCCGTACTTCTGGACCGACGTGAAGAACACGCTGATCATCGTGAGCGTGACGGTGACGGTTTCGATCGCCCTCGCGTTCCTCGCCGCGGTGGCGCTCGCGAAGTACCGCTTCACCGGCCGCAAGCTCTTCATCGTCCTCGTGATCGGGATACAGATGCTGCCCGGCGCCGGGCTGATCATCCCCCTCTACGTCACGCTCGCGAGCTACCACCTCGTGAACACGCTGACGGGCGTCATCGTCACCTACATGACGATCGTCCTCCCGTTCTCGGTCTGGACCCTTCGCGGCTTCATCCTGGGCATTCCGAAGGAGCTCGAGGAGGCGGCGATGGTCGACGGCAGCACGCGCCTCGGAGCATTCGTACGGATCCTCCTGCCGCTCGTCGCGCCCGGCCTCGTCGCGACCTCGGTCTTCGCGTTCATCCAGGCGTGGAACGAGTACCTGTACGCGCGGATCATCCTCGCGAGCCAGGGCAAGCAGACGATCACCGTCTGGCTCTCGTACTTCCTGGGCACGAGCCGCAGCACCGACTGGGGCGCACTCATGGCCGGCTCGACGCTGACCGCGATCCCGGCGGTCGTGTTCTTCCTCATCGTGCAGCGGCGGATCGCCTTCGGCCTGACCGCCGGCGCGGTGCGCGGCTAGGACCGGTTCAGCCATGTCTGCAATTGGTATTGACCACATGGCAGAAGCTGTGATTGGATGTCTCTCAGCCCCACCAGAGGTGAGCGACGTGGATCTGACCCTCCATCCAAGCGACCCGACCGCTGCCAGCCAGGGCGCGGCCGGGTCGCAGGTCGCTCCGTGAACGCCGGCTGCTCCTACTTCGGCATCCGCATCGTGCGGCACGTTCGCCGCGACATGGCCGACCTCGCGGCCCGCGGCTACACGAGCGTCCTGCACACGTTCTCGGAGAACGACCTCGCGTACTACCGCGAGACGTTCGCCGACATCGTCGCCGCCTCGCACGACGTCGGGCTCACCGTGCAGGTGAGCCCATGGGGGCTCGGCCGCACGTTCGGCGGGGAGGCGGAGAGTCGCTGGGTCGCATTCCACCCCGAGGAGTGCCAGGTGATGGACGACGGCCGCCGTGTCGCG
>DATGEH010000168.1:0-14037 GCA_035310325.1 Gaiellaceae bacterium | reverse complement strand
CAGAAGGTTCGGCACCTGTCGCCGATGGGCTCGCTCGACAAGGTGACGACGGACGAGGCGCTGCAGAAGTGGGAGGACGACATGCGCAAGCGACTCGGCGCCGACGAGCCGATCGCGTACGTCCTCGAGCCGAAGATCGACGGCTCCGCGATCAATCTCCTGTACGAGCAGGGGACGTTCGTGCGCGGTGCGACGCGCGGCGACGGCGTGCAGGGCGAGGACGTGACGCCCAACCTCCGCACGATCGGCGCCATCCCGCTGCAGATGCGCGACGGGGCTCCGCCCGCACGGGTCGAGGTGCGCGGCGAGGTGTACATGCCGCTGTCGGGGTTCCGCGAGGCGAACGAGCGGCTGGCCGCGGAGGGCAAGGCGACCTGGCCGAACCCACGCAACGCATCGGCGGGCTCCCTGCGACAGAAGGACTCGTCGATCACCGCCGCCCGGCCGCTCTCGATCTGGGTTTACGGCACGGGATTCCGCGAGGGCCTCGAGCATCTGACGACGCACTCGGCCACGCTTGCGTGGCTGCGCGAGGCGGGCTTCCCGACGAATCCGTTCGTCGAGCGGCTCGAGTCGATCGGCGACGTCGCCGAGAAGGTGCGCGAGTGGGAGCTTCGGCGCGCCGAGCTCGACTACGAGATCGACGGCATCGTCATCAAGGTCGACTCGTTCGACCAGCAGGCACGCCTCGGTGCGCTGCACGAGCGTCCGCGCTGGGCGCGCGCGTTCAAGTGGGCGCCGATGACGGCGACGACGCGCCTGCACAAGATCGCCATCCGAGTCGGCCGCACAGGCGCACTCAACCCGTGGGCGATCCTCGAGCCCGTCGAGGTCGGCGGCGTGACCGTTTCGCGCGCGACGCTGCACAACGAGGAGGACATCAACCGCAAGGAGATCCGCGAAGGCGACGACGTCATCGTCCAGCGCGCCGGTGACGTCATCCCGCAGATCGTCGGTCCTGCCGGCAAGCACCGCCGCGGTACAAAACCGTTTGCGATGCCCGAGAAGTGCCCGCTGTGCGGGACAAAAGTGGTGAAGCCCGAAGGCGAAGCGATGCACCGCTGCCCGAACCGCGCCTGTCCCTCGCGCGGCCTCGAGTCGCTCAACAACTGGGTGATGGCCGCCGCCGACATCGACGGCGTCGGCGAGCAGACGGTGTGGCGGCTGTGGGATCTCGGGATCGTGCGCTCGATCCCCGAGCTCTATCGGCTGACCGCGGAGCAGCTCGCGGAGCTCGACGGCTTCGCGGAGATCAGCGCACGCAATGCGGTCGAGGCGATCGCTGCGTCGAAGGCGATTCCGTTCTCGCGCGTGCTCTTCGGCCTGAACATCCCTGACGTCGGCTGGGTGACCGCGCAGAACCTCGCGCGGCATTTCGGGAACGTCGACGGATTGCTGAACGCGACGCAGGAGGAGCTCGTCGAGGCGGAGGGGATCGGCCCCGAGCGTGCCGAGGCACTCGTCGAATGGTTCCGCGACGACGACAACCGCCGTCTGGTCGCGGAGTTGCGCGAGCTCGGCCTGCGCTTCGAGCTCGGCGACGAGGACAAGCCGGTGGAAGGGCCGCTCACCGGCAACGCGTACGTCATCACCGGCACGCTCGAGCAATTCACGCGCGAGCAGGCGACCGCCGCCCTCGAGGCGCTCGGCGCGAAGGTGTCGGACAGCGTCTCCTCGAAGACGACCGGCGTCATCGTCGGCGAGGAGCCGGGCAAGTCGAAGCTGACGAAGGCGGAGAAGGCGGGAGTCCCGCTGCTCACCGAGGCCGACCTGCTGCAGCTCCTAGGGCGAAGCTAAGACCGTCGCGAAGCGGTCCTCCGCGTTCTCGGCGCGATACGTGTCGACCGGCCAGCCGTTCTGGAGGATCGAGAAGACGTAGCGGTCGCCGACGTACCCCGAGAGCGCAGACGCGTTGTCGCTCGTCCCGGTCTTCGCGCGCACCACACCTGCGGCCGCGCTGTGGCGCATCCGGTGCGCGAGCGTCCCGCTGCGGCCGGCGACGGGCAGCGACGAGAGCAGTTCGAGGCGGACGCCCGGGTCGTTCCACATCACCGTCAACAGTGACGCGAGAGCGTTGGCCGTCATCCGGTCGAGCAGCGAGAGACCGGAGCCGTCGACGAGGCGCACGCCGTGCAGCGGCACGCCGGCCTGCGCGAGGAGGCCCGTCACGAGGCCGACGCCGGCCGCCGTCGTCCCCGCATCGGCCTGCACCGCGCCGAGCTCCTTGAGGAGCATCTCGGCGATGAAGTTGTCGCTCGCAAGATCCATCGTGTGCACGAGGAAGCCGAGCGTCGGCGAGTCGACGGCCGCGAGCGTCGTTGCGGCGTCGCCTGCGACGCCCAGCGTCGCGGCATGCGCGACCCTCACGCCGGCGCGGAGGAGCGCCTTGTGGAAGAGCTGCGCCGCCGCGAGCGGCGGGTTGCGTGACGTATAGCGGCCCACGCGCGCGCGGTCGACGATCAGCGCCGACAGCGGCGGCGACTCCTCGATGTAGAACGCCGCCTTCCAGCCCGGCGAGGTCTGGCGCGCGTCGAACCACGTCGCGTCGCCGAGCACGCGCCCCGTTACCTGCGTGATCCCGTCGCTCCGCACCTGCTCCGCGAGCCGGGCGAGATCCGCCGACGACAGCATCGGGTCGCCGAAGCCCTTGAGCACGAGGTCGCCCTGCCACACGGTGCCGGACTGCACGCCGTCGCCCAGCACGTCGGTCTCGATCCGGAACGCCGGGCCGAGAGCCGTCAGCGCGGCGTAGGTGATCGCGAGCTTCTCGTTCGAGGCGGGAAGGAGGGGGACGGAGGCGTTGCGCGAATAGACCGCCTCGCCGGTCGTCAGGTCGAGGACGACCGCGGCCGACCTGCTGACGTGCGGCGCCTCGAGCGCACGGTTGAGCTTGGCCGTGAGCGGGCTCGCGCCTGCGGTCGCCGGGGCCGCGAGCATGACGAGCAGGAGGCAGACCCGGGCTCGCACCCGCCCCATTATGGGTCTCGTCGCCCGGAAGATGGGTCGCACGGCCCATGTTGCCCACCTGGGCGCGGCTCGATAATCGGCCGATGAGCGTGCAGGCTCAAATCGAGGAGCTTCTGGTCGCGGACACCCCGACCCTGGCGCGGCTGGAGGAGACGCTCACCGACGGCTACGCGGAGGCGCTCGCACTCGAGACGGAGCGGCTGCGCCTCGAGCGCCGGCTCGGCAGCCTGCGCGAGCTGCTCGATGCGCTGAACCAGCGCGCTCGCGCTCTGCGCGCGAGCTCCTAGACCAGGCCCGAGCGAACTGCATAGACAGCCGCCTGAATGCGGTTGTCGATCTGCAGCTTCATGAGGATGTTCGAGATGTGGTTCTTCACCGTCTTCGGGCTGATGTGCAGCTCGCCGGCGATGACGGCGTTGTCCTTGCCGTTTGCGATGAGCTTCAGCACCTCGATCTCGCGGTCGGAGAGCTCGGCGCGGATCTGATTCGCGATCTCCGGCTGCGCGCTCGTCGCACGGACGCGCTGCAGCACCTTGGCCGCGATCGTCGGTGAGATGAGCGACTCGCCCTTCGCCGCCGCCTCGATTCCGGAGATCAACTCCTCGATCGAAGAGTCCTTCAGAAGGTAGCCGCACGCGCCGGCGAGGATCGCGTCCATCACGTCGCTGTCCTCGTCGGAGATCGTCAGCATGACGACTCGCGTGAGCGGAGCGATCGACGTGATGTGACGTGTCGCGTCGACTCCGCCCATCCCCGGCATGTTGAGATCCATGACGACGACGTCGGGTGCGATCTCGCGCACGATGCGCACCGCCTCGGCGCCGGTCGCAGCTTCGCCGATCACCTGCACGCTCTGCTCCTCGAGCAGATTGCGCAGGCCGGTGCGGAACAGGTCGTGGTCGTCGACGATCAGGACGCGCAACGCGTCGCTCTGTCGCTCGCCCACCGTTTGCAGCGGTTCGGTCAGCCCCACCAGCCCCCTTCAGGCGCCGTCAGTGTAGAGCTAATGCAGGGTGATGGTGACCGTCCGGCGGCCCCAGGCGCGCGCCTGGGCGAGGGTCGGGAACCAGAGGTCGACGTCGTAGCCCCGCACCGCGCTGCCGGTGTCGGCGGCCACGCCCTCGCCGTAGCCGGGAATCGTCATCCGCGTGCCGAGCGGGATGACCGACGGGTCGACGGCCACCACGCCCCACCCGACGGGCAGGCCGGTCGCGGTATGGCCGGGCAGCGAGTAGCCGGTGGAGCTCACCGTGATCGTGCGCCGGCTTCCCACCGGAGGCGGAGTCGGAGCGGTCGACGACGTCGTCCCGCTCGGATCGGTCGGCGCGCCGACCGTCGAGGCTTGGATCGCCTGCGACTTCGCCTCGGCCTGCTGGGCGATCGTCTGGAGGGTCGCGATCTGTGACGCCTTCAGCTGTTGCTGGCGCCGGAGGTTCGAGATGAACCCGACGCGCGCGGCCCGGGTCGCAGCGAGCTCGTTGGTCGTCGTTTGGGCGGATCGCAGCGCCGTGTCGATCTGCGCGCTCTCGGCCGCGATCGTGGCGCGCAGCTGAGCGATGCGCTCGTGTGCTGCGGTCGTCGCGTCGACCATCTGCTTGCTCGCGTCCGCGACGTGCGTGAGGTCGTCGAGCTTCGTCACCGCATCGTCGAGCGACGTGGCACCGAGCACGACGGCAAGTGGATCCTGCTGCCCTTGCTCGTACAGCAAGCGCAGGTTGCGTCCCAGCAATTGCTGCGACACGGCGAGATTCGTCTTGGTGACCCCGAGTTGCTCCGCGAGCAGCAGTTGGTCGTTGCGCAACTGCGCAGCCTGCGTCTGCAGCGACGCGAGACGGGCGCGCGCGGACGTCAAATGCGCATCGAGCGCATAGAGGTCGAGGAGGGCGTGATGCGTGCGCGATGCGAGCACGCTCGACTGGCCCCGCAGGGTCGCGATCGTGCTTGGGGAGCCCGGTCCGGCCGCCGCTGCGGCGGAGACTCCCACGAGGGCGATCACCGCAGACAACCCGGTGTGCCGCGACCACTTGAGGCTGCCCAAGGTCGCGGGACCGTACCACAGGAATAGCGGGATTCGAGGCACTTTGTGCGGTCCGCCTCACGGAAGATTCGATGACCCTTGGGCTCGTTTTGCGGCAGTTTTGGCCACGTTGTGAAGTTGCAGGCATCCGAATCCATTGATAGGGTGCCGAACTTGTGACGTACCGGATCCCTCCGGTGCGTCTGTCGTCAGCAGTTTCGGGAGCCCGTTATTAGGGCTCTGAAGCGACAGGCGCCGGTACTTGCCATCGCCGTCGCTGCGGCAGTCGTCGCAGCCGGCAGCGCGTCGGCGGACACGATCGGCCAGAAGCAGGCACAGGCGCGGATCGTGCTCGCGCAGATCGGGGTCCTCGACTCGAGCCTCGAACGTGCGCGCACGCGGTACGAGCTCGCGTCGACGAAGCTCGCAGCGATCGAGCGCAGCCTGAAGATCAACAAGGTCGGCCTGCGCACGGCGCGCTTGAACTTCAAGGCTTCGCAGGTTGCGCTCATGCAGCGGCTGCGCACGATCTACCAGACGCGCGACGAGCAGGCGTCCACGCTTGCCGTCGTGCTCGGCGCGTCGAGCATCAGCGACCTCGTCAACCGCATCGAGGCAGTGCATTCCGTCTCACAGCAGGACGTCGCGGTGATGACGCAGGTGCTCACGTTCAAGCAGCAGATCGCCGTCCACGAGCATGCACTCGTGCGCGCGCATCGCGCGCAGGCACAGCTCGTGCGTCAGCGGCTCAACGCGAAGAACACGATTGCGTACCAACTGCAGAGACAGCAGCGCCTCTACAACTCGATCAAGGGCCAGATCGCCGGCCTCATCGCAGCCGAGCGGGCACGTCAGCTGGCGCTCGCGCGCCAGGCGCAGCAGAGGCTGACCGCCTACCAGGAGGCGCAGCGGCTGCAGAACCCGGGCTTCGGCGTCGGCGCGGTAGGCTCCGACGGGATCTCGATCGCCCCGCCGTCGCAGTACACGGGCGTCGTGGGCATCGCGATGCGCTACCTCGGCACCCCGTACGTCTGGGGCGGGGAGAGCCCGAGCGGCTTCGACTGCTCCGGCTTCGTCGCCTACGTCTACGGGCAGGTGGGCGTTTCGCTCCCGCACTACACGGGAGCGCAGTGGAACATCGGCGTGCCGGTGTCCCGCGGGGATCTGCAACCGGGCGACCTCGTCTTCTTCGACGGGCTCGGCCACGTCGGCCTCTACATCGGAGGCGGCCAGTTCATCCACTCGCCGCACACCGGCGACGTCGTCAGGATCTCGAGCCTCGACGAGTCCTGGTACGCCGCGACGTACGACGGCGCCCGCCGGATCACCGGCTAGCTGAGACGAGCTGAGCCTGCGGCTCAGCTCGTATGAGGGTGTGCTCCGCAGAGCGGACGACGGCCAAGCCGTCGTCCTCTTATCTGACGTCAGCGACGGGTCGCGTTGCGCGAGCCGTGGTGCTCCGCATCCCGGCTCGCGTGGATCCGGCCGTCGCTAACGCTGCGCGTTAGCTTCGGCCTTGAGCGCCGGTTTCGCGGCGGAGCGACAGAGCGAGGACTACCGCGACCGCGAGCGGCAGGAACCACCACGCGGCGACGTGGGCGGCGGCTATCGCCGCGGTGATGCCGATACCGAGCACGACGCCGAGCGCGGCGCGCCAGTCGTCGCCGACGACGAAGTTCCACCAGAAACGACCGAATGCGGCGATCTTCTTCATGCGGTGGCGAGGGAGAGTCGTCGCCGCCGCAGGAGCGCGACCGACGTGAACGAGAGTGCGACGACGAACGCGAGCACGACGGGCAGCGCTGCATCCTCGCCGGGCCAGCTCCCTCCGGCGCCCTCGGTCGCCCAGAAGATTCCGAACGTCGTGAGCATCGCCCCGACGGCGAACTTCATCGTGTTCTCGGGCACGCGCGCGAGCGGCGCGCGCACGAGGACGCCGACGGTCGCCACGAGGACGAGCGCCGCTCCGGCGGCCCCGGCGGCGAGGCCGACGTTCTTACCGCTGCTGCCGAACGTGATGACGATGAACGCGACCTCGAGGCCTTCGAGGAGGACGCCCTTGAACGAGAGCGTGAAGCCGTACCAGTCGAGCCCGGCGCGCTCCTCGTGGGCGGCCGTTTTCGCCTCTGCCAGCTCGCGCGCGAAGATCGCGGCCTCGTCGTGGAGCGGCTTGTAGCCGCTCGCGCGCAGGATTGCCTTCCGCAGCCACTGGAGCCCGAACGCGAGCAGCAGCGCGCCGACGAGCAGGCGCAGCGCCGAGAGCGGGATGAGCGTGAGCGTGGGCCCGAGCGCGCCGACGATCGCTGCGAGCGCGACCGTCGCGGCTCCGAGGCCGGCGAGCGATGAACGCCAGCCGCGCGTGATGCCCGAGGCGAGCACGATCGTCAGCGCCTCGACCATCTCCACAGCGGAGGCGATGAACGCCGAGGCGAAGAGAAAGCCGGCGGTCATGCGTACAGCTGGTCGATCTGGTCGGCGAAGTGCTCGTGGACGACACGCCGGCGGAGCTTCAGCGTCGGCGTCAGCTCGCCCTCCTCCTGCGTGAAGTCGCGCGGGAGGATCGTGAAGCGCTTGATCTGCTCGACGCGCACGCGGTCGCGGTTGACCTCGTCGACGAGGGCTTGCACGAGCTCCTGCGGGTCGCGCCCGGAGGCTTCCACCTCGGCGGGGTCGAGCGTGATCAGCGCCGTGACGTACGGCCGCCGGTCGCCCACGATGAGCGCCTGCGAGACGAAGCGGGAGGCTTTCAGTGCGTTCTCGAGGTTCTGGGGGGAGATGTTCTTGCCGCCGGCCGTGATGATCAGATCCTTCTTCCGGTCCGTGATCTTCAGGAAGCCGTCCTCGTCGAGCTCGCCGACGTCGCCCGTGCGGAACCAGCCGTCCTCGGTGAACGCGGCCGCGGTCCCCTCGGGATCCTTGAAGTAGCCGGCGAAGATCGTGTCGCTGCGGACGACGATCTCGCCGTCCTCATCGATACGCAGCTCGCAGCCTTCGACGACATGGCCGACGGTACCGAAGCGGTAGTTCTCGGGGTCGTTCACGCTCAGCGAGCTTGCCGTCTCCGTCAGGCCGTAGCCCTCGACGACGAGCATGCCGAGCGAAGTGAAGAACTCCATGACGTCGACGCCGAGCGGCGCCGCGCCGGAGATGCCGAGACGCAACCGACCGCCGAGACGCTTGCGCACCTTCTTGAAGACGAGCGCATCCGCGATCTTGTTCTTCGCGCCGACGCGCAGCGCCCAGCGTCCGATCGCGCGCTTCACCGGGCTCGAGCGCTCGATCTCGCCGAGCACGTTAGCGTGGATCTTCTCGTACACGCGCGGGACCGCCGGCAGGATCGTCGGCTTCACGCGCGCGAGCGCCTCAGGCACGCGCGTCGCGTCGCTGACGAGCGCGAGCGTCGAGCCGTGGAACGCGGCGCCCTGATGCACGATGCGCGCGAAGCTGTGCGCCATCGGCAGGAAGAGCAAGACGGTGTCGGTCTCGTCCTGCAGCGTGTTCTGCACGCGGATCGCTGCGGTGACGAGGTTCTTGTGCGTGAGCATGCAGCCCTTCGGCGGGCCGGTCGTGCCCGACGTGTAGATGAGCGTCGCGAGGTCGTCCTCGGCCGGCTCGTCGTACGGCTCCGAGCGGTCGGGCTGCGCGAATGCATCGAGCTCCTCGAAGCCGACCACCGGGCCGCTGTGGACGGAGGCAAGCTTCGCACGCTGCTCGTCGTTCTCCACGAAGACGAGCACAGTCTCGGAGTGATCGAGGATGTACTGGCACTCCTTCGCCGAGTTCGTCGGGTAGAGCCCGACGACGACGGCGCCGATCGACATGATCGCCCAGTCGAGCAACACCCATTCGAGGCGCGTGCGCGAAAGGACAGCGACGGCATCTCCCGGGCCGACACCGCGCGCGAGCAGGCCTTGCGCGAGCGCCTCGACCCGCGCCGCCGCCTCCGGCCAAGAGACGGGCGTCCAGCCCTCCGCGCCCTCCTCGAGATACGCGGGCTCCAAGCCTCCCTTCGCCACCACGCTCCGCCAGAGCGAGAAGGCCGTGCGCGACGTTTCGACGGAGGTGGTTGCCACCTGTGCATTTTAGGGAAACGAGGGCAGAGGAAAGCCAGTCCCCGACTAGAATCTCGTCTGTCCCATGAGAACCATCTGGAACGGTTCCATCAGCTTCGGTCTCGTGAACATCCCGATCGGGCTCGCTCTCGCGACCCAGCGGAACGACGTGGCCTTTCGCACGCTGCACCGGGAATGCGGCACGCCGATCAAGCAGAAGCGCTGGTGCCCGTTCCACGAGCGCGAGGTGGAGCCGGAAGAGCTCGTCAAGGGCTGGGAGGTCGCGAAGGGCGAGTTCGTCCTCGTCGAGGAGGCCGACCTCGAGGCCGTCGCACTCACGCGCTCGCAGTCGATCGACATCCTCCGCTTCGTCAAGCTCGAGGACGTCGATCCGGTCTTCTTCGACCGCACGTACTACCTCGCTCCGGCGAACGCCGAGGCGCAGCGCCGCCCGTACGTCCTGCTGCTGCGCGCGATGCAGGAGTCGGGAACCGCCGCGGTCGGCAAGGTCGTGCTCTGGAACAAGGAGAACCTCTGCCTCATCCGCCCGCAGGGCGACGCACTCGCGCTCGAGACGCTGTTCTTCGCCGAGGACGTCCGCTCGAAGGAGGAGATCGTCGACGCCGTCGGCGCCACCGAGATCAAGAAACCGGAGCTCGCGCTCGCCGGCCAGGTGATCCAGAGCTTGATCGGCGAGTGGAACGCCGAAGACTTCGAGAACGACTACCGCAACGACGTGCGCGCGATGCTCGACGCGAAGCTGAAGGGCGAGGAGATCACGCGGCCGGAGCCGGTGGCCGAGACGCCGGTCATCGATCTCATGGAGGCGCTGCGCCGCAGCGTCGCCGACGTCCAGGAGAAGCGCGGCGCGGCCAAGCCTGGGCCGAAGAAGACGAAAGCCGCCTCGTCGGGCGGCCCTCGTCGCAAGGCGCCGGCGCGCAAGAGCGCCTGAGCTCTTCTAGCTCGTGCTGCTCGGCGTCGCGCCGATCGCGCTCAGCTGCGCCTGGAAGAGGAACTTGTCGATCTTGCCCTGATAGATCGGCACCCCTTCCTGCATGCAGACCCTGATCACCTCCTGCCGATCGATTCCGAGCTCCTTCGACAGTTCTTCGGGCGTGAGGTGATTCGCCATGCCGAGTGTGCTCCTTCCTTCGGGTACGAAAAAGCCCGCCGGCGCCGAGCGCTCAGACGGGCTAGACCAGACCCTCTCTTGTCGTTACGACGGGCTTCACTCGGCCCGTCCTGCCAGCAGATCCATTACGTCAAGAATATGCCCTGATGAGGACGACCGCCACTCCAGGCGTCGAGGGCTTCGTTGAGCGGCAAACGCCGTTCGGGGCGGCCTCCGTCCGCTACCTCGCGGCCGGATCCGGGCCGCCGGTCGTCCTCGTCCACGGCCTCGGCGGCGCCGCACCGAACTGGCGGCTGATCGCTCCCGACCTGGCCCGCGATCACCGCGTCCTCATCCCCGAGCTGCCGGGCCACGGCGGCTCGGACGCGTTGCATGCGGCAACGCTCGATCCGTTCGCCGACGCCGTGCTCGCAGTGCTCGACGCCGAAGGGGCGGTGCCGGCGGCCTGGGTCGGGCATTCGCTCGGCGGCAGCGTCGCGCTGCGCGCGGCGCTGCGCCGTCCCGACGCTGTGCGCGGCGTCGTCCTTGTGGCCGCGGCGGGGATCACCTCGACGACGAACACACGCATAGCGACCGCGACGATGCACGGTTTCGTGCGCGCGGGAAAGGTCGTGACCCTGCAGCGGCGGCGGCTCGCGCGCTCGCCGCTCGGCCGCACGCTCGCGTTCGGATATTGGGGCGTCGCCGATCCGGTGGCACTCGAGCCGGAGATGGCGGAGGCGTTCCTCGAGGGACCGTCGCGGCACACCAACACGAGCGTCGCGAGCCGGGCGCTCGTCGCAACCGATTCCCGGCTCGAGCTCGACCGCGTCCAGTGCCCCTGCCTGTGCCTTTGGGGGGTGCGCGACAACTGGGTGCCGCTCGCCGACGGTTTCGAGTACGCGCGCCGGTTGCGCGCGCCTCTCCGGACGATCGCCGACTGCGGCCACCTGCTGATCGGCGAGCGCCCCGACGCGGTGCTCCGGGCGATCCGAGAATTTCTCGCGGGATTGGGTTAGCTACGGCCGGGGTCGGGAACAGCGCGCGCATGGAGCAGGCCGACCGCTTCGCGAACGGGGTCGATGCGGATGTGCGGGTGCTCGAGCGTCTCCGTGAGCTCGGATGTGACTCGTCACGTCCGCGCGGCACGCGCCACTTCATCTACGCGCCGTCGCGCGAGCGCGCCGACGCGATCGCGGGCGTTCTCGAGCGCCAAGGGTGGGAGACCTCGATTCAGGAAGACGACGAGATTGCGCTCGTCACCGCGTCGTGTCTGCGCGTGCTCACCGGTCCGCTCGTGCGGGAGACGCGCGAGCACCTCACTGCGCTCGCCTCCCAACACGGCGGCCAGTACGACGGCTGGGAAGCCGACGCTCAGTAAGAGCGCCGGCCCTCGACGTCAACTCGTCGCCGCCGCCGCCGTCTCGAACGGAATCACCTCCGCTCCCTCTCCGTCGTCGTCGCGTCGCGGGCCGGAGAGGAAGTCGACGCGTTGCGCGACAACCTCGATTCTCGTGCGGCGCTTGCCTTCCTCTTCCCACGAGCGGCTGCGGAGGTAGCCGCCGACGCCGACGCGCTGTCCCTTGCTCAGGTACTCGGCGCAGAGCTCGCCCTGGCGGTCCCAAACCGAGACGCCGACGAAGTCGGCTCCCGCGTCGCGGCCGCCCCGTCCGACGGCGAGCAGGAAGCTCGCCACCTTCTTCTCCTCGCCGACCTCTCGCAGCTCCACGTCGGTCGCGAGGTTGCCGATCAAGCTCACGTTGTTCATACGTCGAAGGTAGACCGCGACGTGTCACGAAAGAGTCAAAGCTTCTTTTCAGGTCACAGCTAGACTCGGGACCGGTCATGGGCATCTTCAGCGCGCTTACGGGATTCGGCGGTCGCGACATGGCGGTCGACCTCGGCACGGCCAACACGCTCGTGTACGTGCGCGGGCGCGGCATCGTCCTCTCCGAGCCCTCGGTCGTCGCGATCGACTCGCGGACGGGCGAGGTGCACGCCGTCGGCGTCGAGGCGAAGCGCATGCTCGGCCGCACGCCGGGGACGATCCAGGCCATCCGCCCGCTGAAGGACGGCGTCATCGCCGACTTCGAGGTGACCGAGCAGATGCTGCGTCACTTCATCCAGAAGGTGCACCAGAATCGCTTCGCGCATCCGCGCGTGGTCGTGTGCGTTCCGTCCGGCGTCACCGGCGTCGAGAAGCGCGCAGTCGAAGAGGCGACGCTCTCCGCCGGCGCGCGTCAGGCGTACTTGATCGAAGAGCCGATGGCCGCGGCGATCGGCGCCGGGCTCCCGGTGGCCGAGCCGACGGGGAACATGATCGTCGACATCGGCGGCGGCACGACGGAGGTCGCGGTGATCTCGCTCGGCGGCATCGTCGTCAGCCAGTCGCTGCGCGTCGGCGGCGACGAGATGGACGAGGCGATCATCAATCACATCAAACGCGAGTACAAGCTCCTCGTCGGCCAGCAGACCGCGGAGGAGATCAAGCTCGAGGTCGGCTCGGCGTGGGACATGCGCGAGGAGGTTCAGGCCGAGGTCCGCGGCCGCGACATGCTCACCGGGCTGCCGAAGACGGTGATCCTCTCCTCGGAGGAGGTCCGGCGGGCGCTCGAGGAGCCAGTCAGCCAGATCATCGACGCGATCAAGTCCACGCTCGACAAGACGCCCCCCGAGCTCGCCGCGGACATCATGGATCGCGGCATCGTCCTCGCCGGCGGCGGGGCGCTCCTCACCGGCCTCGATGAGCGTCTGCGCCACGAGACCCAGATGCCGGTTCACCTGGCCGAGAGCCCGCTGACGTGCGTCGCCGTCGGCTCGGGCCGCAGCCTCGAGGAGTTCGAGGCGATCCACCGCTCCAACAGAGCCCGCTCCCGCAACGGCCGCCACCGCTACTAGCAGGAGCGGCTACCGCTGGGTCGTGCTCGCGGTCGGTACGGCCGCACAGGCGAGCACCTCCGCCGTGATGCTCGGAGTCGCCGTGCTGGCGCCCGCGTTGCGCACCCGCTTCCACCTCACGCTGGGAGAGACGGGCGTGGTGCTCGCGGCACTCGCGATCGGCTCGACCCCCACGCTGCTCCCCTGGGGCCTCGCCGCCGATCGGGTGGGCGAGCGGCTCGTGCTGGCGAGCGGACTGGGGGCATCCGCCGTGGCGCTCGCCGGTGCGGCGCTCGTCCACTCGTTCGCCGCGCTCGTGCTGCTGCTCGCGGTCTCCGGCGCGTTCGCCGCGAGCGTGAACGCCGCCAGCGGCCGGGCCGTCATGCAGTGGTTCCCGCGCTCGGAGCGTGGACTCGCGCTCGGCATCCGCCAGGCCAACGTCCCGCTCGGCGGGCTGCTGGCGGCGCTTGCGCTGCCGCCGCTCGCCGTCGCTGCGGGCCTCGGCTGGGCGATCTTCGCGCTCGCGCTCGGCTGTGCCGCGGGCGCGCTGTCCGGCGCGCTCCTGCTCCGCGACCCCGCAGAGCCCGAGGAGGGCACGCTCTCGCGCCCGCTTCGCGACCCGGCGGCGTGGCGGATCTCCTGGGCCGGCGGCTTGCTCGTCGTCGGCCAGATGGCGACGATGAGCTTCACGGTGCTCTTCCTGCACTCAGCGCGTGGGCTCTCCACGAGCGCGGCCGCGGGCGTGCTCGCCGGCTCACAGGTGCTCGGCGGCTTCTTCAGGATCGGAACGGGCCACTGGTCTGACCGTCTGGGCGAGCGAGTCGTCCCGATGCGCCGGCTCGCGCTCGGCATCTCGGTGACCCTCGCGGCCGTCGCGCTGCTGGCGCACGCGCCGGTGTGGCTGCTCGTGCCGACGCTCGTCGTCGCGGGCGGTTTCGGCCTCTCGTGGAACGGACTGTCGTTCACCGCCGCCGCCGAGATCGCGGGGACGGGCGCGAGCGGCGCCGCGATCG
>DATGEH010000167.1:0-10567 GCA_035310325.1 Gaiellaceae bacterium | reverse complement strand
AGAGGACACCGAGCGCGTCGTCTTTCCCGTGCTCGAGCCGCGCGCGCATGACGAGCGGATCCGTGTACTGGACGTCGACGAGATGGGCTCCGGCGCGGTAGCCCGCCTCCGTGACCGCGACGACGAGCTCACGATGCGCCGGGGTGCCGCGCACGACGAGCGTCTCGCCCTTGCCGACGCCGAGCGACGCCTTGACGATCGCGTCCGCATACCGACGGAGCTCGGCGGGCTTCAGGAGCCCTTCGCTCAAAGCTCTGCTGCTATCGCCTGGTCGACTGAGTCATGGACGGAGAAGTGCTTGTCGAGCCCGGAGATCT
This sequence comes from Gaiellaceae bacterium, assembly GCA_035310325.1. Lineage (GTDB taxonomy): Bacteria > Actinomycetota > Thermoleophilia > Gaiellales > Gaiellaceae > Palsa-739. The sequence continues at coordinate 10,250 of DATGEH010000167.1, read as the reverse complement.
CGAGCGCACGCTGCGTCTCCATACCCGGAGCGGCGAGTAAGAATGCACGCCGGTTCGCCATGCGCGACCGGGCCTCGATGAGCACCCCGAGCGCCGTCGAGTCGATGAACGTCACCTCCGCGAGATCGACGACGAGTCGGGCCGGTTCCTCGGCGCACACGCCGACGAGCGCCTCGCGGACTTCGTTCGCGTTGTAGAGGTCGAGCTCGCCCGCGAGGGCGACGACGACCGCGCCGCTCTCGCGGCGGACGCCCGTCACCGGGTCTTTGCGCAGACCAGACGTGCCATTGCCCTCGGTCAAACCGCACGGATTCAACCACATTGGGCTCGTATGCTTGGGGAATGGAGGTCGCCGAGGTCGCGGCACGGGCCGCCGGGGAGAACTTCCCGGTCGGCTCCATCCTCTTTCCCCGGTCGCTGCGCCCGCACATCCGGGCGCTCTATTGCTACGCCCGGCTGGTCGACGAGCTCGGAGACGCGTACGAGGGCGATCGCCTCGCCGCCCTCGACGAGCTCGAAGAGCAGGTGGAGGCGACGTTCGCGGGTGAGCCCGACTGGCCGGTGCTGCGAAACGTGCAGCCGACCGTGCGTGAGTTCGATCTGTCGCGCGAGCCGTTCCTCCGCCTCATCGAGGCGAACCGGCTGGACCAGAGCGTCGTGAGCTACGAGACCTGGGACGATCTCAAGCACTACTGCGCGCACTCAGCCGACCCGTGCGGGCGGCTCGTGCTCGGGGTCCTGCGCAGGCTCGACGACGAGGAGCTCGTCGCCGCGAGCGATTCGGTGTGCACCGGCCTCCAGCTCGTGAACTTCCTCCAGTACGTTCCGCGCGACCTCGAGCTCGGGCGCGTCTACGTGCCGGCGGAGGATCGCCGCCGCTTCGGCGAGCCCGCGCTCGACCGCCCGAGCGACGAGCTCCGCGCCCTCTTGCGCTTCGAGGCAGAGCGTGCCGACGAGCTTCTGCGCGCCGGCGAGACGCTGCGCGCGCGGATCGGTGGCCGGCTGGGCCGCGCGGTCGGGCTGTTCGCGCGCGGCGGGCTTGCGGCGCTGGAAGCGCTCGAGGACGCGAGGTGGGACGTGTTCACGCAGCGGCCCAAGCCTTCGCGCGCACGGCTGGCGCGCGAGGCGGCGCTCACACTCGTTCGATGAACACCGAGCAGGCGTACGCGGAAGTTCAACGAGTCACGCGCGCGCGCGCGAAGAACTTCGCGTACGGGATCATGGTTCTGCCGCGCGCGAAACGGCGCGCGGTTGCCGCGATCTACGCGTTCGCACGCGAGGTCGACGACATCGCCGACGGCGAGGCGCCGCTCGAGGAGAAGCGCACGCGTCTTGAAGCGCTGCGCACGGCGCTCGACGCCCCGCCGGCGACCGCGATGCAAATCGCGCTGACCGATGCGCGCACGCGCTTCGGCATCCCGCGCGATGCCTTGCACGCGCTCGTCGACGGCGGCCTGCAGGACACGGAGAAGACGCGCTACGCGAACTTCGACGAGCTGCGCGCCTACTGCGAGAAGGTCGCGGGCGCGGTCGGCGTGGCGTGCGTCGCGGTCTACGGCTCCGTCGACGTCGAGCGCGCGCGGACACTTGGTGTCGCGCTGCAGCTCATCAACATCATGCGGGACGTCGACGAGGATCGCGCACTCGGCCGCGTGTACCTTCCGCAGGACGAGCTCGATCGTTTCGGCGTCACCGAGCTCGTCGTGAGTCCCGAGTGGCGCGAGCTGATGGCGTTCCAGGCCGCGCGCGCCCGCGTGCATCTCGACGAGGGGCTGCGTCTGCTCGACTCGCTCGACCGCCGCAGTGCGCTCTGTGTCGCGACGTTCGCCGGCCTCTACCGCGGACAGCTCGATCGGATGGAGGCGAACGGCTTCGACGTCTTCGACGCGTCGTGCCGGCTCTCGACGCCGGCGAAGCTCGCCGTCGTCGCGCGGGGGCTCGTCCGATGAGAGTCGCGGTCGTCGGCGGGGGTCTCGCGGGACTCGCCGCCGCGCTCGACCTCGTCGACGCCGGAGCCGACGTGACCGTGCACGAGGCGCGGCCGACGCTGGGCGGCGCCGTGCAGACGCTGCCCGCGCGCGATGGCGACCCTGAGCCGCCGCCCGACAACGGCCAGCACATCGCACTCGGCTGCTTCACCGAGTACCTCCGCTTCCTCGACCGCGTCGGGGAGCGCGAGTCGTACGTGCGGCGCCGCCTCGCGCTTCCGGTGATCGACGAAGCCGGGATGTCCGCGTCGATACGGCCGTCTGTGGCCGGACTGCTGACGTACGCGCATCTGCCGGTTCGAGACCGAGCTCGGCTGCCGTTGACGCTCACGCGACTGCGCGCCGCGCAGTCGCGACCCAGAGAAAGCTTTGGAGAGCTGCTGAGGCGATTGGGAGAGAACGACAGCTCCATTACCCGCTTCTGGGACGTCTTCGTGCGCCCGGCGCTCAACCTGCCCGCCGACGAAGCCGACGCTGAGGCGGGCCTCTTCACGGTGCGCACCGCCCTGCTCGGGCGGCGGGCCCAGTCCGATCTGATCCTGCCGGCGCAGCCGCTCGGCGCGATGCACGGCGACGCGGCGGGTCGCGTCCTGGGTGACCGCGTGCGCCTCAACGAGCGTGTCGAGTCGCTCGGCGAGCTCGACGCGGACGCCGTCGTCGTCGCAGTGCCGCCGCGCGAGAGCGCACGCCTGCTCGGCGAGCCCGAGCCTGCGTTGGAGGACTCGCCGATCGTCAGCGTCCATCTCTGGTTCGACAGGAGACTGCTCGAGTCACCGCTCGCAGCGCTGCTCGGAAGCGACGCGCACTGGGTGTTCGACCGGGGGGCGCTCACCGGCCACCCGCCGGAGCGCGGCCAGTACCTCACCGTCGTCTCGAGCGGCGTGCCGGGCCTGCTCGAGATCCGCGGTCAGGCGCTCGTCGACCGGATCGCCGGCCAGCTCAGCGAGCGCCTCGGCGCCGCCGAGCTGCTGTGGTCGCGCGTGAGCCGCGAGCCGTACGCGACGGTCGCGTTGCGCCCTGGCGTCGAGCGCGTCGGCGCCGGGACCGGCGATCCCCGCGTCGTGCGCGCCGGGGCGTGGACCGACACCGGCTGGCCGGCGACGATGGAGAGCGCCGTGCGCAGTGGACGCGCAGCTGCGGCGCGGGTGCTCGCATGACGTCGCTCGACGCGGCGATCGAACGCGGCACGCGCCGGCTGCTCGAGCTGCAGCGGCCCGACGGCATCTGGGTCGGCGAGCTCGAGTCGAACGTGACGATGACTGCGCAGCATCTCTTCTGGAACCACGCGCTCGGGCTGCGCACGCCGGACATGGATCGCCGGATCGCGAACGAGCTGCTCGCACGCATGCGCGACGACGGCACCTGGTCGATCTGGTTCGAAGGGCCCGCGGATCTGTCCACGTCGATCGAGGCGTACGTCGCGCTGCGCATGTGCGGCGTCGACCCCGGTTCGCGCACGCGCGAGTACATACAGAGGGAAGGCGGCATCCCCAAGGCGCGCCTGTTCACGAAGTGCTTCCTCGCGCTGCTCGGCCAGTGGCCGTGGCAGCGCATGGTCCCGATTCCGCCCGAGCTCGTCCTGCTGCCTCCGAAGTCGCCGTTCTCGATCTACGACTTCTCCTGCTGGGCGCGACAGACATTTGTCGCCTTGTCCGTCGCGCAGTCGTTGCGGCCGGTGCGTCCGATCGACGTCGACGTGCGCGACATCGGAGCCCGGCCCGGCCGCACGCGGGCGCCGCACCGGCCGAATCCGCTGCGCCGTCGCGCGCTGCAGCGCGCAGAGCAGTGGATCCGCGACCGCCAGGAAGCGGACGGTTCGTGGGGCGGCATCCAGCCGCCGTGGGTGTGGGGGATCGTCGCGCTCAGCGCGCTCGGCCACGGCTTCGAGGACGACACGCTGCGCAAGGCGGTCGAGGGCTGGCAGGGATTCATGGTCGAAGACGGCGACCGCCTGCGTCCCGAGGCGTGCCAGTCGCCCGTGTGGGATACGGGCCTTGCTGTCCTTGCGTTGCGCGCGTGCGGCGTCGCCGCCGACCACCCGCAGCTCGTGAAGGCGGGCGAGTACCTCCTGCGCGAGGAGGTGACGGTGAAGGGCGACTGGTCGGTGCGCCGTCCCGATCTCGCTCCCGGTGGCTGGGCGTTCGAGTACGAGAACGACAACTATCCCGACACCGACGACGCGGCGGTGATCGCGCTCGCGCTTCGGCAGCTCGGGACGGGCGACGACGCCGTGCGGCGCGGGCTCGACTGGCTCGCCGGCATGCAGTCGAAAGGCGGCGGCTGGGGCGCGTTCGACGTCGACAACAGCGCGATGTGGCTCTACAAGATTCCGTTCTGCGACTTCGGCAAGGTGACCGACGAGCCGAGCGCCGACGTCACCGCGCACGCGCTCGAGATCCTCGCGCCGGAGGGCCGCTACGACGCCGCCGTCGAGCGCGGCCTGCGCTGGCTGCTCGACGAGCAGGAGGACGACGGCTCGTGGTTCGGCCGCTGGGGCGTCAACCATCTATACGGCACGGGAGCCGCGACGCCCGCGCTCGAGGCGTGCGGCATCTCGGCGGAGCATCCGGCGATGCGCCGCGCGGTCGCCTGGCTCGACTCCGTGCAACAGGCGAACGGCGGCTTTGGCGAGGACATCCGCTCGTACGCGGATCCCGCTTGGCGCGGCCGCGCGGAGTTCGCGACGCCGTCGCAGACGGCGTGGGCATTGCTCGGCTATATGGGCGCAGGAAACGCTGAGAGTGCCGGTGCGCGCCGTGCAGCCGATTATCTTTGCGAGGTCCAGCGCGCAGACGGCGACTGGGACGAAGAGCATTTCACCGGGACGGGATTCCCGCTCGATTTCATGATCCGTTACCACCTGTATCGCATCAGCTTTCCGTTGTTGGCACTGGGACGAATGAGAGAGAGGCTTTCCGGATGAAGTTCCCGCTGCAGTCGACCGTCTCGATCGGCAAGTACGTGGCCTCCCAGCAGCGCAAGGGCGAGCGCTATCCGCTCGTCTTGATGCTCGAGCCCACGCTCGCGTGCAACATCGCGTGCATCGGCTGCGGGAAGATCCGCGAGTACGAGTCGAATCGCGCGCGGCTGTCGGTGGAGGAGTGCCTCGACGCGGGCGTGCAGTGCCCGGCCCCGGTGGTCTCGATCTGCGGCGGCGAGCCGCTCGTGTACAAGGGCATCGAAGAGGTCGCGGCCGGGATGCTCGAGCTCGGCAAGACGGTCGAGCTCTGCACGAACGCATTGCGCCTCGAACAGTGCCTCGACTGGTTCGAGCCGTCGGCGCGCATGACATTCGTCGTCCACCTGGACGGGATGCGTGAGATCCACGACTACGTCTGCGACTACCCCGGGCTGTGGGACGTCGCCGTCGACGCGATCAAGACGGCGCGCGCGCGCGGCTTCCGCGTGACGACGAACACGACGATCTTCAAGGAGACCGAGGTCGACGACGTCATCGAGATGATGCGCTACCTCACCGACGAGGTCGGCATCGACGGCATGCTCGTCGCGCCCGGCTACCAGTACTCGCAGATCGATCCGGCGCTGACGATGACCCGGTCCGAGCACGAGGAGAAGTTCCGCGCAATCCGCTCGGCGGTGCGCGAGCACGGGTATCGCTGGCTTGCGTCGCCGATCTACCAGGACTTCCTCACGGGCGAGCGCAAGCTCTCCTGCGCACCGTGGGGCTCGATCACGCGCAACCCGTACGGCTGGAAGGGCCCGTGCTACCTGCTGACCGACGGCATCTTCCCGACGTACGAGGCCCTGCTCGAGGGAATGGAGTGGGAGGCGTACGGCCCCGGTAACGACCCGCGCTGCGAGCACTGCGGCATTCATTCCGGCTTCGAGCCTTCGGCCGCATTCGCGGCGTCGAGCAGCGTGAAGGAGACAGTTCGGAGCGTGGCATGGACACTCACCGGTTGACCTTTGCGTGTGCGCTGCCCGCGGAGCAGCGCGCGGCGAAGCATCTCGGCAAGACGCGGCTCGTCGGCATGGCGTGCGCGCACGGCGTTCCGGACGAGCCCGTCGTGTCGTTCGGCGTCGCCGGCTCGCTGCGCGACGACCTGCCGGTCGGCACCGTGATCGACGCGTCGCGCGTCGTCGACGAATCGGGTGCAGTCCTCTGGGAGGGCGAGCCGCTCGGCGTCGCCGGTGCGCGAGGCGGGACGATCCTCGGCGCGAGCCGGATTGTCGACGATCCCGTCGAGCGCGCACGGCTGCATGCGGAGACGGGCGCGGACGCGGTGGACATGGAATCGGGCGTCTACGCGCGCGCCGGAAAGCTCGCGGGCTGCATCCGCTCGATCAGCGACACGCCGACCCGCACGCTCGGCCCGCTCGCGCAGGCGCTGAAGCCGGACGGGCGCATCGACGCCGTCGGCCTCGCGCGCGCGTTCGTCCAGTCCCCGGGTGAGTCGTTCCGCGCCGCGCGCGACGCGCGCGCGGCACTGAAGGCGTTGGGGGCGGTCGCGTGACCGGCCGTGTCCTCCTCGCTGCTCCGCGCTCGTTTTGCGCCGGCGTCGACCGCGCGATCGAGATCGTCGAGCGCCTGCTCGAGCAGCACGGCGCACCGGTGTACGTCCGCCACCAGATCGTCCACAACGAGCACGTCGTCCGCCGGCTCGAAGGGCTCGGTGCAGTCTTCGTCGAGGACGAGTCGGAGATTCCCGAGGGCGAGATCTGCGTTCTCTCGGCGCACGGCGTCGCGCCGTCGGTGAAGGAGAATGCGCGCGAGCGCGGACTGAAGGTGGTCGACGCGACGTGCCCGCTCGTGAACAAGGTGCACGCCGAGGCGCGTACCTATGCCGACAGCGGTCATCTCGTCGCGCTCGTCGGCCACGCGAACCATGTCGAGGTGATCGGTACGCTCGGAGAGCGTCCGGAGAACACGATCGTGATCGAGTCGCCGGAGCAGGCGCGCGCCCTCGCGACCGACAAGCCGGTCGCCGTCATCACGCAGACGACGCTCTCGCTCGACGACGTCGCGCCGATCGTCGACGCGCTCGAGGAGCATCTCGGCGAGCTGCGCCGGCCGCACGCGGACGACATCTGTTACGCGACGCAGAACCGCCAGGATGCCGTGAAGGCGATGGTGCAGCAGGGCGCGTCGCTCGTCCTCGTCATCGGCTCGGAGAACAGCTCGAACGCGAAGCGGCTCGTCGAGGTCGCCCAGGCGGCTGGCGCCGAGGCGCGGCTCATCGACGGCGAGAGCGAGCTCGACCACGGGCAGCTCAACGGGCACGAGGTCGTCGGTCTCACCGCCGGTGCCTCGACGCCCGAGGAGCTCGTGCGCGCGACCGCCGAACGGCTCGCCGAGCGCGGCTACGACCTGCCGGAGGAGATCACCGTCGCCCGCGAGGACGTCCACTTCCGCCTGCCGAAGGAGGTGGCGCGGACATGACCACGGTAGAGATCCCGTACTCGATCGCCGCCGCCCTTCCTACCCTCTCGGTGATGGACATCACGAACGACGTGTCGCAGACCGTCGGCGCGTCGGGCCGCACCGACGGGATCGCCTACGTGCATGCGTCGCACCCACTGTCGATCGTGCGCATCCAGGAGCGCGAGACCGGCTTCTTCGAGGATCTCGAGAACCTGATCGACCGCCTGGTCCCGAGCGCGCATCCCGCGCGGGAGCGCCTTGTCTCCGCACTGCTCGCGCCGCGCAGCGAGCAGGTGCCGTTCAGCGAGGGCTGCCTCTGCCTCGGCCGGTTCCAGCGGATCATGCTCTTCTCCCTCGACGTCGAGCACCGCAGCGAGTGGTCGCTGACGCTCCTGGGATGAAGCGGCTGCTCGCACGCCTCGCGCTCGCGCTTCTCGCGCTTGCCGCAGAGCTTGCGGGCCGAAGCCTGACGCATCGCATCGACATCGGACGCCACGTCGGGCGGGTGTCGTACGAGCACGCGGCGTACTACCCGTTCCTGCTCGCGGGGGTGAAGATCGGCATCGCGCTCATGGCCGCGCGCGTCGCGTGGCGCTTCGTCAAGGCACGCCGTGTCGCATCGCTCATCGACCGCTCGCCGCGGGTCCGCGTCCAGCTCTCGTGGAAGCTCTGGCTCGCGTCGTTCGCCGTGACGTCGACGCTCTACCTCGCAGACATGGGGGCGTACGCCGTGCTGCATAGCTCGGCACTGCCGGTGTTCGCCGTTCTCTCCGTCATCGTCGCCGCGCTCTATCGTAGCGTCGAGCTCTGGCTGCACGAGTACGAGCGGCTCGCCGCACACGCGGTCGCATTCGTGCGCCGGCTGCTCGTCGAGCGGGCGACATCGGTTCAGACCCTGGTGATCTGCACGTTGCGGTCCCTGTTCGGGGCCGCCTTCGAGTCCCGCCCGCCGCCGCTGCCCGCGTAAGTACCGCACGCAGGGCACTTCGACGCCGGGGAGGTTCACGTGAGCGCGGACGTCGCGCACGAGCTACAGAGAGAGACCGAGACGAAGGAACGCGTGGGGATGCGCGTTCGCGTCGTGCTCGCGCTCGGTCCGCTCACCTCGCTCGCTGGAATCGTGTGGGCGGTCGCGCAGCCGTGGCGGCTGACGCTCTTGCACCCCAGTGGGCAGGGCTTCTGGTGGCTGTTCTCGGAGCCGCCGCTCTACGTCGTGCTCGTCGGCCTGCTCTTCCGCTTCGTCATCGCACCGGGGATCGTCGCGGACCTGGAGGCGGAACGATGACGCCTCCCGCCGAGATGGTGCACTGGTGGTTCGCCACCGGCTTCTTGATCATCGGGCTCCTCCTCTTCGCCGAGGCGATCGTCGGCACCGAGGTCTGGACGCGGCGCCCGTGGCGGAAGTACCTGTGGCCGAGCTTCCTCTTCGGGATGGGCGTGTTCATGTGGCCCGTGATGACGTTCTTCACCAACTCGACCATCCACATGGTCGCGCACGGCACGTGGGCGCAGTTCCTCATGCTCGCGGGCGGGGCGGAGCTCGGCGTCGCGCGCGGGAAGCTGCACTCGCAGTACTGGCGGCTCTGCTCTGCGGCCGCGATGCTCGTCTCTGGGACGGCGCTACTCGTACACGAACAGCAGCACTGGCTCTTCGCGCGCGCCCCCTTCCTCCATCACACGCTCGGTTGGACGATGATCGTCGGCTCGATCTTCCCGATCGCGCAGGCGATCCGCCCGCGCTCCCTCACCGCGGCGACCGGCTTCGCGACCGTCTTCGTGACGACTGCGGTGATGCTCTTCTGCGACCGCGACAGCGCAGCGATCTTCGGGCACTTCTCCCAGTACGCAGGAGTGCCGCATCGATGAAACGGGCGCTTCTCGTCACCACGCTCGCCGCGCTCGCCTTCCCGGCGATCGCGTTCGGCCACGCGTCGCTGCGCCACGAGTCACCGTCGTTCAAGCAGCGGCTGAACGTCTCGCCGCGTCAGGTCGTGCTGCAGTTCGACCAGCCGGTCGTCGCGCTGCCGAACGCGATTCGCGTGCTCACCCTCGCCGGCAAGAACATCGCGCTGCCTGCGCGCGCGATTCCCTCGCAGCGCGAGCTCGTCGCAGCGCTGCCGCGGCTGCCAAAGGGGCCGTACACCATCCGGTGGCAGGCGGTGTCGAACGACGGGCACATCGTCTCCGGCGTCTACACGTTCGGCGTTCGCGTGAATGCGCCGCCGGTGACGTCCGCGGTCGGCGCGCAGGGGCCGACGCGCACGGAGGACGTCGTGCGCTGGCTCTACTTCGTCGGCCTCGCCCTGTGTGTGGGCGGGCTCGGCTTCGCGCTGATCGCCGTTCCGGGTGAGCTGCCCGCGCGTGCGCAGCGCCGCTTCTACTGGATCGCCGGCCTCGGCGCAGTCGGCGTTCTCGAGGTCGGCATCGTCTCGTTCCTCCTCCGCGGCGAGGACGCGCTCCAGCTCTCCTTCGGCCGCTTCCTCTACGGCGATCTCTCGCCGCTCGCGGGCGGCACCCGCTTCGGCCAGGCGTTCATCGCCATGGAGCTCGCCTTCGCGCTCATCCTCGCGCTCGTCTATCTAGCCTGGCTGACCGAACGGCGCGCGCTGCTGTGGGCGGCATTCGTCCTCGGCGTCGTGTTCGCGTCCGGGCTCTCGCTCTCGGGGCACGACGCGACCGAGACCCACCGCGCGTGGCTCGCGGAGCTCGCCGACTGGGTGCATCTCACGGCGGCGATGCTGTGGGTCGGCGGGCTCGTGCAGCTCGTCGCCGTCGTCTGGCCGACGGCACCGGAGCTGCGGCGCATCGTGATCCTGCGCTTCTCGCGGATGGCGACCGTGCTCGTTGCACTGCTGCTCGGCGCGGGCACGTATCTCAGC
>DATGEH010000166.1:0-3376 GCA_035310325.1 Gaiellaceae bacterium | reverse complement strand
CGCTGGCCGAGGCGGGCTTCGAGCCGGAGTCCTTCGACGCAGTCGTGCTGCTCTCGGTGCTCGAACATGTAAACGACCCGCGCGCGATGCTCGCCGATGTTCGCCGCGTCCTTCGTCCGAGTGGAGCTCTCTTCGTCATCGTCCCGAACGTCGCAAGTCTCGCCTGCCGCGTTCTGCACGAGCGCGCAGCGACCTTCGACGGCCGCAACCATCTCGTGTACTTCTCCCCGGAGACGCTCACGAGAATCCTCACCGCCGAAGGATTCGAGACCGAGTTCACGCGAACCCGTGTCAGCTCGCTGGCTCCCGTTCTCGAGTGGCTGACCTACAACGAGCCATACAGCGACGTCGAAGTCGAGCCCGATCCCCTCGTCCGCTGGCTCGGCGAAGCCGGGCATCGCGAACGGCTCGAGGAACTGCTAGACGAGCTTCAGCTCGGGTACAAGCTCCACTGTCTCGCTCGCCGTACCGGGGCCGTTCGGGCGTAGGGCCTGCGGGTAGATGGTCTCGGCTCCCCTGGTGTCGATCGTGACACCGACCCTCAACCAGGGTGCTCTGATCGAGGACACGCTCAGGTCGATTCGTGCGCAGTCGTATTCGAACCTCGAGCACGTCATCGTCGACGGCGGCTCCAGCGACGGCACCCTCGCGGTGCTGAAACGATATGAGGGAACGTATCGAATGAGCTGGCTCTCGGAGCCGGACAGCGGCATGTATGACGCAGTGAACAAGGGCATGCTGCGCGCGTCCGGTGAGATTCTCGCGTACCTCAACAGCGATGACCTCTATTTCCCGTGGACCGTCGAGCTGGTCGTGCGCGCATTCGAGGAGCATCCAGAGGTTGAGCTCGTCTACGGAGACGCGATGGTCGTTCGAGAGGGGACTAGAGAGACGGCGCTGCTGCTTTACCCACCCGTTCGGCCCGGGTACCTGAGACGCACCGGGTTTCTCTGCCAGCCGACGGCGTTCTGGCGCCGGCGGGCATTCCTCCGTTTGGGTGGGTTCGACCCGTCGTTGAACAATGTCGGGGACTGTGACTTCTGGATGCGGTTCGAAGAGGCTCGCCTTGCGCGTCGGCTGGACGAGGTGCTCGCTATCGAGCGGTTCCATCCCGGGGCCAAGGCGGCGTACGAGCTCCCGCGCGTCGAACGCGAGCTGAGAGCGGTGCGCGCCCGTCACGTCCGGACCGATGGATCGATGTTTGTGCTCCGCCGAATAGCGGACAGGGCATACGGTTTCGTGTGGCGTCGGCGCCTTCTCGGCCGTTTGCTGCGCTCTGCCGCCGTCGGTCGCGGCGGCTGGCGAGGGGCGCTCGACGGCTGGGGGGCGCTCGTCTCTTGGCGGCGTGCGCCGCTCGCCTTTCTTCCCGGCGGCAGCGCATCTTTGAGCCGGATCATCGACGTGGACGCGTGTGTGGTGCTCGTGTGTGCGCGAGGCTCCAGCGGCACCGCGCCGCAGTGATCGCCGGCGCGAGGCACGCGTTCGAGGGGCTGTCGAGTGCCTTCTCGAGGCCGCATCCGCTCGCCGCCGTCGCGACGGCCGTTCTTGGCGCGGCGCTTGTCGCCGGAGCGCAGACCGCAGCGGACAAGCGTCTCGTCGGCGTCGCGTGTGCGGCGGTCACGCTGTTGGCGCTCGGTGTCATTCGTCGGGTCTACGGACGCAACGACCGGCGGGGGCTCGAGTTGAGTGCATTCGCCGTCGCGATCATCACCCCGGTCGCAGCCGACGTCGGCATGCGGGTGGCGAGGTCGGGCACACAGCCCTTCCTGCACGATGCGCAGGCCAAGCGAGTGGCGATTCCCTTGATGTTCGTGCTCTTCGCGGCCTTGCTCCTCGACCGATCTCTTCCACGCTTGCGCCTTTGCACGACGGATGTCGCATTTATGGCGCTTGCGACGATCGTCACCCTTCCGGCGCTTGCGCTCGGCCTCGCGAACCACAACGAGCTCTCACCGGTCGGTCAAGATCTTGGACTCATCGTCTTCGCGACCGCGGCCTACGGGGCGGGACGCGCAGCACTCGCGCCGGCTGAGCGGTCGGTCGACCGCGTCGCACTCCTCTCGCTGCTTGCCCTCGGTGTCGGCACACAGCTCTATGGCCTCACCACGCTTTCTGTGCTCTACAGCTACTACGTTGCCGCTGCAGCCGCCGCCCCGTTCTATGCGCTCCGCCGCAGGCGAGATCTCTGGCTCTTGCTTCCGGCCGCCTTTCTGCTTGTGCGCGCGGTGCAGACCGCGGGCGCCTCGAGTCTCCACTTCCAGGTCGTGACTGCGGTCGCCGCCCTCGGCTACCTGCTCTTGCGCACGCTCAACAGGTGGGTCGGACGCGCATCGCTCGTTGCTGGAGCCGCCGCCGTTGCGCTCGTTGCCGCGACGACGTCGGCAGGGTCGGCGTTGATCGGTACGTACGCCGGTCCCGATCCCTCGCTGGCGTCGCGAACGACTGAGGCGCGGCAGGTGCGACGGGCAGTCGATCGCTCGACTCTCGCACTTGCCCTCGGCGCCGGCCTCGGAGCGACCGTCGATCTGAGCGGCACGCCGCGGGCCAACGTCATCACGCTCGAGCAAAGCGGCCGCGACATACATCACGTCAACGACGTGCACCTGCTCGAATACGAATTTCTCCTGAAATGGGGAGTGTTGGGCCTTCTGTGGCTTGCGGCGTTCCTGCTCGCGCTGCTCGTCGTCCTCTTTCGCGCGGGAGAGCGGTGGGTGAGCGATCACGAGCCGAGGATCGTTCTCTACTCGCTCATGGTGATGACGGGCCTAGTGGAAGGCAGCACGGCCGCCACCAGCTGGTTTGCGAACCCCCTGCCAATGCTCATGCTGGGGATGCTCGTCAGCGCGATCGCGGTCCCGCGCAGGGCTCAGGCTCGCGGGTGATCCGGAGCGCGCCTTCGCCGGCGCGCGGCAGCGCCGAAGCAGCCCGCTGAGGCAAGCACAATCGCCGTCAAGAGGCCGATCATTCGGGTCGTGCCGCCTGCGCCGAGCGACGTTACCGATGCCGACAACACGCTTGGCGGGGTCTGCTTCTTCGCGGCGGGCAGGAGCCTATGACGCGGGGCCCCGAGGGCAGGCGACGTCGCGACCACCTTCAGGGCATTCTTCGCCGTCAGCTTCGCACCAGGCGCGGGCGGCGCCGTGGTGCCGCTTTGAGTGTTCCCGCGCGACGTCGGAATCTGCTCGATGTATTGCGCGACGGCCGCTCGGTCGGGTGGCAGCGGCGGCGCGCCACCGAACGCCGCCGGTGCAGTGCCCACACTCGCCGCGACCAGGATGACCCCGAGATTCGCCGAGCGCACGAACCGGCTCCTCAGAAACGGTCGCACGACGACATGGTACCAGCGAGCCGTTTTCAGCCGACGGTTAGAGTGGCG
>DATGEH010000165.1:0-3762 GCA_035310325.1 Gaiellaceae bacterium | reverse complement strand
GAGCACGGGATCGGCTTCGTCGATCTCGCCCGCGAGGAGTGGATGCTGCAATACCTGCATCGCGCGAACCGCGGTCCGCTCTCCGCCGGCGGGCTCGCGCGCCTGTACCACGAGCTCCTCGCGCTGATGAAGGACGAGGTGCTACAGCGCTAGGGTCGAGATGGGCGCGGCATACGCCGCCTCATACGCGGTGATCGCCGCCTCGTCGCGCATCGTCAACCCGATGTCGTCGAGGCCCTGCAGCAGGCAGTCTCGCGAGAAGTCGTCAAGCTCAAACGGGAACCCGCCCGCGGTGCGCGCTTCGAGATCGACCACGAGCTCCTCGCCGGAGCTCGCCCGCCTCATCGAGGCCTTCACCTGTTCGACTGGCAGCTCGACGGGGAGCAGGCCGATCTTCAGCGAGTTCTGTCGGAAGATGTCGCCGAACGACGGCGCGACGATCGCCTCGAAGCCCCAGTCTTGCAAGGCCCACGGTGCGTGTTCGCGCGAGGAGCCGCACCCGAAGTTGCGGCCGGCGAGCAGAATCCGCGCGCGGTCTGCGCCAAGCTGGTTGAGCTCGAAGTCGGGGTCCTTGCGCCAGTCGAAGAACAAGAATTCGCCGAATCCGGTGCGCTCGATGCGGCGCAGGAACTGCTTCGGAATGATCTGATCGGTGTCGACGTCAGGCCGGTCGAGCACGACGGCGCGCGAGGTGACAGAGCGGAACGGCCTCATGTCGGCACCGCGAAATGTCCCTCGAGAGCCGTCGCGGCTGCGACTTGAGGACTGACGAGATGCGTCCGCCCGCCGGCGCCTTGGCGGCCCTCGAAGTTGCGATTCGAGGTTGAGGCGCAACGCTCTCCGGGCGCGAGCACGTCGGGATTCATGCCGAGGCACATCGAACAGCCGGCGCGCCGCCACTCGAAGCCCGCGTCCAGGAAGATGCGGTCTAGCCCTTCCGCCTCCGCCGCGCGCTTCACCTGCGCCGATCCCGGAACCACCATTGCGCGGACCCCAGCGTGCACGCGGCGGCCGCGCACGATCGCAGCGGCGGCGCGCAGGTCTTCGATCCGTGAGTTGGTGCACGAGCCGATGAAGACGCGGTCGACCGAAATGTCGCGGATCGGCGTGCCCGGCTTGAGCGCCATATAAGCGAGAGCGCGCTCGGCAGCGGCGCGTGCGTCCGGATCGGCGAACGAAAGAGGATTCGGAACAACACCATCGATTGGGACGACCATTCCGGGATTCGTCCCCCAGGTCACCTGCGGCACGAGCTTCGACACGTCGACCTCGATCTCACGATCGAAGACCGCCTCCGCATCGCTCGGCAATGTGCGCCACCGTTCGAGCGCGCGCTCCCAGTCGGCGCCTCGCGGCGCGCCCGGGCGTCCTTCGAGATACGCGAAGGTGACCTCGTCGGGCGCGATCATTCCCGCTCGCGCCCCGGCTTCAATCGACATGTTGCAGAGCGTGAGCCGACCCTCCATCAAGAGCGCCTCGATCGCAGGGCCGGCGTACTCGATCACATGGCCGACGCCCCCGTCGACGCCGAGCCGTCCGATCGCTGCAAGTGCGTAGTCCTTCGCCGCCACGCCGGGCGCAGGTTCGCCCACGAACCGGATCCGCAGCGAGCGCGGCTTGCGCTGCGGAAGCGTCTGGGTCGCGAGGACGTGCTCGACCTCGGAAGTGCCGATGCCGAACGCAAGCGCTCCGAAGGCGCCGTGGGTAGAGGTGTGCGAGTCGCCACAGACGACAATGAGACCTGGCTGCGTGAGGCCGAGCTCGGGGCCGATCACGTGCACGATCCCTTCGCGGCCGCTGCCGGTCGCGTAGAGAGGGACCCCGAACTCGTCGCAGTTGCGCTGCAGCGCGGCGAGTTGCTGCTCGGAGAGCGGGTCGATCGGCGTGTCGTCGCCCGTGGAAACGTTGTGATCCATCGTCGCAAGGGTGAGGTCCGGCCTGCGGACCTGCCTCCCGGCCAGGCGCAGCCCCTCGAAGGCCTGCGGCGAAGTCACCTCGTGCACGAGATGGAGGTCGACGTAGAGCAGGTCGGGTACGCCCTCGGCGCGACGGACGAGGCGGCTCTCCCAGACCTTGTCGAACAGTGTGCGGCCCACGGTTCGACGCTAGCGCGCTACGGTGAAAAGACACAACGGATTGTGCGGTTTGCAGCGGTTTCAGCCTAGGCTTGGGTCATGCTCGTCCACGACGAGACCGCAGCCGATACGCCCCTCCGACGCGACGTTCGGCTGCTCGGCGACCTGCTCGGCCGAGTGCTCGTCGAGCAGGAGGATGAGTCGCTCCTGGCCGACGTCGAGCGTGTTCGCGCGCTGGCACGGGCGGCACGCTCCGGCGAGCCGCACGAGGACCTCTACGCCGCAGTCGCGGCGCTTCCGCTCGAACGCCAGGCGAATGTGCTCCGCGCCTTCGCGCTCTACTTTCAGCTCGCCAACGTCGCCGAGCAGCACCACCGCGTGCGCAGGCACCGCGAGTACGCACGCGAAGCGCACGTGCCGCGCGAGTCCCTCGAGGAGGCGTTCGCCCGGATAGGAGAGCAACAGCCGGATGTGTCGCTCGAGCTCGTGCTCACAGCTCACCCGACGGAGGCGACGAGGCGCACCGTGCTCGAAGCCCACCTACGGATCGCCTTGCTGCTCGAGCGGCTCGATGGCGGCGACGACGTTACGAGCTCGCTTGCGGCCGAGATCACCGCGCTCTGGCAAGCCGACGAGGTGCGGTCGCAGCGGCCGCACGTCGTCGACGAGATCCGCAACGGCCACTGGTTCTTCGAACAGAGCCTGATCGACGGGGCCGAGCGATTGCTCGCCGCCTACCGGGCCCACCGGCCCGACGCTCCCGTCCCTCTTCGCTTCGGCACCTGGATCGGTGGCGACGCCGACGGCAATCCACACACGAGCGCGGAGACTGTGCATGACGCGCTCGACCGCGCCCGCAAGCTCCTGCTCTCGCGGTACCGCGATGAAGTCCGCGCGCTTGCAGCCGAGCTCGGGGTCTCGTCGAGGCTGACACCGGTTAGCAAGGAGCTGCTCGAGTCGATCGCGAGTGACGAGCGCGAGCTGCAGGAGTACGCAGCCGCAATCAGCGATCAGAACGCGGACGAGCCGTACCGCCGCAAGCTCTCGTTCGTTTGGCACCGACTCGTTACCGATGCGTACTCGTCGGCCGAGGCATTCGGCGCCGACCTCTACGTCCTCGACCGCAGCCTGCGAGCGAATCGCGGCGCGCGCATCGCCGACGGCGCGCTCGCCGCACTGCGACGTCGGGTCGAACTCTTCGGCTTCCATCTCGCCGAGCTCGACGTCCGTGTGCACGCGCACGATGTCGTTAACCCCGACGAGCGCATTCGGGCTCTGCTCGGTGCTGCCCCCGGCACGGTCATCGTCTCCGGCACGGCGGCGGCCGCCGATGCGGTGCGCGTACGCGACTTCGCGCCGACTGCCGCAGTTGTCCCGCTCTTCGAATCGATCGAAGCGTTGCGCGCGGCACCGTTGATCTACGAGGACCTGCTCGACACGATCGGCTGCCGTGAGGTGATGGTCGGCTATTCCGATTCGGCGAAGGACGCCGGCTATCTCGCCGCTCAATGGGAGATCCGCAAGGCGCTGGTCGCGCTCGCAGATGTTGCACGGCGACGGGGGACAGAGCTGACGATCTTCCACGGTCGCGGTGGGAGCGCCGGCCGCGGCGGAGGGCCGACCTACGCGGCGATCCTCGCGCAGCCTCCGAGCGAGCCGCCGGGCTGGCTGAAGCTCACGGAGCAAG
>DATGEH010000164.1:0-3681 GCA_035310325.1 Gaiellaceae bacterium | reverse complement strand
ATTGTTGATGACCATTGCTCCAGCACGCTCCGCGAGCTCCTCGGTCCGATCGGTCGATCAGTCGGAGGTCACGATGAGCTCGAGCTTCTCTGCTGGATAGTGCAAGCCGCGGAGGTTCTCGAGCCGCCGCTCGATCACGGTCTCCTCGTCGTGCGCGGGCACGACGACGCTGACCGTCGGCTGGTAGCCGTCCGGCCGCACCGTCCGTCTCCGCATGCGTGCCAGTACGAACGCAGTTGCCGGGTAACCCGCATGGGTCCAAACGAGCAGGCCGAGCGTGATCCAGAAGACGGCCGCGACGACGATCACGCGGGCGAGTCTAGTGGCGGATCGCCCGCACCTCGTCGAGCACGCGGCGATACCGGTCGACCGCGATCGAGCGCTCGGACTCCCGCTCGGCGAACGCGCGCGCACGTCGGCCCATCGCCTCCAGATCGTGCCGGCCTTCGTGGCACTCGCGAATCGCGACAGCGAGCGCGAGAGGGTCGCCCGGACGAACGACGAGGCCGCAGCCGGCCGAGCGGACGACCTGCGCGGTCTCGGACTCCTCCTCCGCAGCGGCGATCACCGGCCGCCCGGCCGCAAGCACCCCCCACATGCGACTCGGGACGATGTAGCCCGCAAGCCCCCGCGCGAGACCGACGTAGTGCACGTGTGCGCTCGAGAGCGATAGCGACAGCTGCTCCCTCGCTTGGTACGGCAGGAACTCGACCGCGTCCGCTTCGAGCGTCGACGCTAGCTCGGTGAGCTGCGCATAACGCGCGCCGGTCCCGATGATCGGGACCCGGAGATCGTCGAGATCGCGGAGCAACGTCGTCGCGCGCACGAGCGAGTCGAGAGCTTGCGCATGGCCGACGTTTCCTGAATGCATGACGACGAAGCGGCCCGTAAGACAGTGCTCGCCCGCCCACGAGTTGTCCTGCGGCCGGGGGACGATCCCGTCCGTGTCACCCCAGTTTGGGATGACACGGATGCGCGACGGTTCGACGCCCTTGGCCTCGATTCGCAGCCGCATCGTCTCGCCGATGACAACGACCCGATCGGCGAAATTGAGTGAAGACACGATCAAGTTCCCGAGCACGGCGATCGCAACCGGATTACGAATGCGACCGAGCTTCACCGCGATCTCCGGAAATACGTCTTGCACGACGGCCACCAGTGGGACGCGAAACCGGCGCGCCACGAGCTGAGCGGCCGCGCCGATGAACGGCGGGTCGGTCATGCACATGATCACGTCCGGCCGCTGCGACACGAACGCGGCGCGTACTGCGCCGACCACATACGTAAGGTAGTTGGCCGCGCGACGTGACAGCATCGTGCGGTCGAACGCGGTCGACCGCACACGCACGATCGCCACTCCGTTTCGCTCCGTTCGGTGAGGTTGGCCGGGTGAGGCGCCTGCGACGACTGTGACGTCGTATTGCGTCGCGAGAGCCTCGCAGAGGTCGGCAAGGAGGTTGGCTGTCGCCTCGATTCCCGGCCAGTAGTACTGATTGAGGACGAGCAGCCGCGGACGGGGCACGCGGCCAAGGCTAACGTCTGTACGTGCGCGTCCTCTTCGCAACCCCGGCGTACTGGCCCGCAACGGCGTTTGGCGGACCGACGCGTGCCGCCAAGGAGCTGGGCGAAGGACTCGTCGAGGCGGGATGGAGCGTACACGTCCTGACGACGTCGCTTCGGTCCGTCGACGAGGCCCCGCATTCACGCTTCCATACCGAACGCACGTTGGTCGGGGGACCGGTCGTCACGTACCTCGCAACTCCACTCCGCTACCGCTGGATGGGAATCACGCCGACGTTGCCACTCGCGCTTCCGTGGCGCGACCGGCCCGACGTCGTGCATCTATTCGGTTATCGGGACGTCGTGACGACTCTGACCGCTGCGTGGGCGCGGGCGCTTCACATTCCGTATGTCTTCGAGCCACTCGACATGTTCGTGCCTCGCTTTCGAAACGTGCCGATGAAAGAGGCGTTCGACCGAGTGATCGGAGAGCCGGTCGCAAGAGCCGCAAAGCTCATCGTCGCGTGCTCCGAGCACGAGAAGCGAGAGCTCGTAGCAGCCGGCCTCGACGCCGAACGAATCGCCGTACGCCCGAACGGCTTTCCGCCGCCGCAGACCGAACGGTCCGGCCCCGGTCTTCGGGAACGGCTCGGGATCGGCGAGCACGTCCCGTTCGTCGTGAACGTCGGGCGGCTCAGCTTCAAGAAGGGGCTCGATCTGCTGGTCGACGCCGTGGCACAACTTGACGGGGTGCATGTCGCGCTCGTCGGCCCCGACGACGGCGATGGCACACGTCAGGCGCTCGAGCTCCAGGTGCAGCGCCTCGGTCTCGAGGATCGTGTCCACTTCACGGGGCCGCTCGACACCTCGCGCCCACTCGACGTCTACGGCGATGCCGACCTCTTCGTCCTGCCGTCGCGCAACGAGAGCTTCGGCATCGTCGCGGCAGAGGCCGCGGCCTGCGGCGTGCCTGTCGTCGTCACCGACCGGTGCGGTGTAGCGGAGGTGCTGGGCGGTGCCGCGCTCGTGGTCGCCTGCGCACCCGAGCCGATTCGAGATGCAATCGCACGCGTGCTCGACGACGAACAATTGAGGCAGGAGCTTGCCGACGCGGGGCCGAGGATGGCCCGCGCGTGGTCATGGCGCTCGCTCGTCGAACGCCAGATCGAGCTGTACGAGCGAGCGATGGGTCGCCATGGCTGACATCGCCGTGGTCGCCCAGGACCCCGGCTTCGGGGGCGGTTCGCTCGCGCTCGCAGATGCGTTCGTCGACGCGGTGCGCGCGAACGGGCGGGAGCCGGAGCTCGTCTACCTCCCGCATCCGCACTTTCGCCCGAGCCGGCGGGCGTCGCTCGAGCGCATCGAGGCCGTACGGATCCTTCGCGGGTCGCGACTGCTCGCGGCCCGCCTGCGCGAGGCCCGACAAGTATGGGTCGTGGCAGGCCATGCCACCCACGGTCTCGCGGCGGCGATCTCGGGCCGACCGTACGCGTGCTGGGTCGCGACCTCGCTTCACGCCGAGAACACGGGCCGCGCACCCGGCTTGCCAGTTTCACGCCGCTTGGCCCTATACCTCAACGAGCCCGTGCTCACCCGCGTCGAGCGGGCTGTCCTGCGCGATGCGGTCCGCGTATACGTCACGAGCCCTGCAAGCCGCACGGACATTGCAAGAGCGGGCCGCCTCGACGAAGGCGCCGTCCGGATTCTCACGCCACCGGTCGACGCGTCGACGTTCTTCCCCGAGCCAGATGAGTCTTGGCTGGCGCGACTCGAAGCGCCCGTCATCGCGTTCGTCGGTCGATCGGCCGACCCCCGCAAGAACGTCGCCCTCGCGCGGGCCGCGCTCGCCGTTGTTCGCCGGCGCATCCCACACGCGGAGCTCCGGGTGATCGGCGACGGCATCGCGTCGGTCGCGGAGCCGCTCAGAGAAGCGTCGCTCCTCCTCTCGCCGTCACGCCAGGAGGGCTTTGGGATCGTGGTCGCCGAGGCGTTGGCGAGCGGCGTTCCCGTCGTGGCGACGCCCTCGGGCGGACCAGAGGAGCTGTTGCGGGCTTCAGGGGCAGGTCGCATCCTGGGAGGCTTCGACGCCGAAGACATGGGCAACGTCGCCGCCGAGCTGCTGAGCGATCCGGACCTGCTGCTGCGCATGCGTCATGCGGGACGACAGCACGTGGTGCGCGA
>DATGEH010000163.1:0-2411 GCA_035310325.1 Gaiellaceae bacterium | reverse complement strand
GGGCGCCGGCTCGATCGCCTCGGGCTCGGGCTCGATCGCCTCGGGCTCAGCCTCCGGCGCCGCCGCGGTCGTCGCGGCCGGCAGCTCCTTGAGGAACGCATCGATCGCCTGGTCGAGCGCCGCGGCATCCGGCGCATCGGCCTCGTCGACCACCAGCACGTGCAGCTCGCCGCGCTGCCGGCGCTCGGCCAGCTTCGCGATCACATCGCCGTCGACATCCCAGCCGTCGCCGGCTTCCTCGGTCACGTACTCGTAGCCGACGCGGCGCGCGGCGTCGAAGCCGTCGATCTCGAACCACACGCCGTCCTCGTCGAAGGTCTGGTTCTCCTTGATCCGGAACCCGGCCGCTTCGAACCGGCGCTTCAGGTGGGCACAGGCGGCGCGCTCTTCCACGATTTCTCCTAAGTCCTGTCAAGCAGGTTTTTGGCCTGCGGGGAAGGGTTGGCGGGTGGGGAGATCGCGAGGATCTTTCGCGCGTGATCGAGGTCTGGTAGGGAAGGTGTGGGCACCACAGCCACGACGGCCTTGGCGGCGTCTTCGGACGACCCCGTATCCTGGGACAACGTTCCCATCTGCCGCGCGGTCTGTGGTGCTCGCTTGCGCGCGTCCTTGGCCGCCTTGGTCGGGAACAGCTCGGCGATCACCGCGCGCGCTTGCTCGGGGCTGATGGCCGTACCGTCGGGACGGCGCATCTGGTAGCGGACGTCGGCAGCTCCGGCACCGCGGGCCTTGAGCAGCGCATAGACGCGACGCACGAGCTTGTGCGCGACGATGATGACCGCGCTGTAGTGGTGCTTGCCGCGCGCAAGCGCTCGCTCGTAGGTCGCTGCGAGCTCGGGGTCGTGGCGCCTCGCAGTCTCTGCAGCGAGGAACATGTACTTCTTGAGCAGGTTCTGGCCACCCTTGGTCAGCGCCTGCCGCGGCTTCTCGCCGGCCATGCCGGTTTGCTTGGTGCGCGGCACGAGGCCGAAGAACGCGGCGTAGCGCTTCACCGAGCCGAACCGCTCGACGTCGCCGGCGAACGCCTCGACCGCCGACGCGATCGTCGCGCCGAAACCGGGTACCTCGCGCTCCAGCAGTCGTGTCGGGTCGAGCTGCCGATAGGTCGCCGCGATGCGGGTGTCGAGCTTGGCGATCTGCGTCTCGAGGAACGCGATGTGATCCAGCGCCTGGTCGACGAGCAGCTGCAGCTCGACGTAGTCGAACGGGAGCTTGCCGCCGAGGCGAAGCGCGTCGAACAGGGCACAAGCTCGCTCGCACGCCTGCCACAGCATCTCGAGCTGCTGGTCCTTGACCGCGCCGCGGGCATGCTTCTCGACGAAGCGCCGCAGCGCTGGCTTGCCGTGGGCGAGCACGTCGAGCGGATCGAGCCGCTCGCGGAGGAACGCGTTCGCAAGCTTGCTGGTCGGATCCTGACCCAGGGACCGGCCCACGTGCGGATTTGCGAGCAGGACCCACGTGAAGATCCGGCTCTTCTCTTTCGCCGCATCGACGACCAGCCGCGAGCGCTGCTTGACCATCAACCGAAGCGTCGTCTGCGCAGCACTCGGCACGCGCAGCTCGGTCGCGCGCTGGTCGACGTGACGCACGAGCGCGGCCGTGCACGCGTCGATCGCGTCGGTCTTGGTGTGCTGCGCGAGGAACTTCCTCAGCGCGTGCGTCTTCGCCGGCTTCGGCAAATAGACGCGATGACCGCGCCGCGACAGCTCCGCCGCGAGCGGCAGCCAGGCCAGCCCAGTCGGCTCCATTACGAACTCGACCGGCTCGCTCGTGCCGTCGGTCGCGCGCCGCACGAGCTCGTCGACGCCCTCCTTGGTCTGCGCCACCGAGAACGGCCTGCCTAGCCGCTCTCCATCCTCGTAGACGGCCGCCTTGTGCGCGGCGCGTAACGCGATATCGATCCCGACTCGTCTCATGAGTACCTCCTGGTCGATGACCGACGAGGGAGGTGCTCCACGACCGTACGAGCCGCCCACAAGGGTGTGTCATTCGCGGTCACGCACGAACGGCGCGCCAGCCATCTCCTTAACCGGGCTCGAAACTCGTACGGCGGGAGGCAGAGAAAGCGTGTAAGGGGTCGTCTCCAGGAGACGCCGCCAGGCATCACTACTGCTGTCCTCCGCGCCGGACGAGAAACCGTCGCGTCGTTGGTCTCGCTGCGCAAGTTTTCAGCGAAAACGAGTCGGTCGAAGCCCAGGCCCGGCATCAGGTCCGACATACCCCGGCATCTTACCGCTGGTGTAGCCTGCGAGGCATGATGCGCCTCGTGATCTCCCTCGCACTGCTGGCGGCGTGCGGCGCCGCCAAGCCCGCCGGCTCGGGTTCCGATGGCCCGCTGAAGATCAAGCAGGTGATGGTGTCGTGGGGGTTCGAGAAGCAGGGCGAGATGTCGGACGTGTTCCTCGCCACCA
>DATGEH010000162.1:0-2809 GCA_035310325.1 Gaiellaceae bacterium | reverse complement strand
ATCATGCTCCCGAAGGTGCAAAGCGCAGATCAGGTCGTCGCGCTCGACATCCTGATCACGCAGATCGAGAAGACGATGGGTTTCGAAGTCGGTCGCATCGGCATCGAAGCGCAGATCGAGAACGCGCAGGGTCTGCTCGCGGTCGACGCGATTGCGAAGGCGAGCCCGCGCGTCGAGACGATCATCTTCGGGCCGGCCGACTTCATGGCGAGCATCAACATGAAGTCGCTCGTCGTCGGTGAGCAGCCGCCCGGTTACGACGTCGGCGACGCGTACCACCACATCCTGATGTCGATCCTCATGGCGGCGCGCGCGAACAACAAGCAGGCGATCGACGGCCCGTACCTGCAGATCCGCGACTCGGACGGCTTCCGCCGCGTCGCGCAGCGTTCGGCCGCGCTCGGCTTCGACGGCAAGTGGGTGCTGCACCCCGATCAGGTCGGCATCGCGAACGAGGTGTACTCGCCGTCGCAGGACGACTACGACCACGCCGAACTCATCCTCGACGCGTACACCTACTACACGTCCGAGGCCGGTGGCGCGAAGGGCTCGGCGATGCTCGGCGACGAGATGATCGACGAGGCATCGCGCAAGATGGCGCTCGTCGTCGCGGGCAAGGGACGCGCCGCAGGCATGCAGCGGACGTCGACGTTCACACCGCCCGAGGGCTGATCACTCGACCTCGCGAGCGCCGGCCTCGAAGTCGGCACCCTCGCCCTCGGTAACGCAGAACAGCAACCCTGCGGGGTCGCGCAGCACGACCCAGTGCTCGTGCCGTTCGACGAGTTCGGCACCCAGGCCGACAAGGCGGGACACCTCGGCTTCGACGTCGTCGCTTTCCATGTCGAAGTGCACCCGCGCCGGCGAGCTGCCGATGTCTTGCACGGCCACCGCGTTGGGCGTGGCGCCGTTCTCGAGCACGTGGTACTCCGGGTACACCTTGGCCGGCCGTTGGTGCGCGGCGAGGGCGCTCGTCCAGAAGTCGCGTTCGCGCTCGTCCACGTCGCTGGGCACGTCGATGACGAAGCTGCGCAGCAGGATCCGATGCATTGCACGATCGTTGCACTGGTCACCGACGAGGTCTCGACGACGTTCTCGACATCGTTCTGGACGGCGTTTGTGCGTCCGGTCACGCCGTGCCCGTTTGCTTGGTCGTCCTAGTGAAATCCGGGGGATACTCGCCTGTAACCACCGCGCTTCCAGGAGGACCCCTGATGGCCCGCCTCGCCCAGACCGCCGGTCTGACCGACGTTCAGCAAGAGATCCTGAGCACCGTCAAGGACTTCGTCGACAAGGAGATCCTCCCGTACGCCACCGAACTCGAGCACAAGGACGAGTTCCCCGAGGCGATCGTCGACGGGATGAAGGAGATGGGCCTGTTCGGCCTGACCATCGGTGAGGAGTACGGCGGGCTCGGCGAGTCGCTGCTCACCTATGCATTGGTCGTCGAGCAGATCGCGCGCGGCTGGATGTCGATCAGCGGCGTGATCAACACGCACTTCATCGTCGCGTACATGATCACTCAGCACGGCACCGACGAGCAGAAGCAGCGGCTGCTGCCGAAGATGGCCACCGGCGAGGTCCGCGGCGCGTTCTCGATGAGCGAGCCCGAGTGCGGTTCGGACGTCGCCGCGATCAAGACTCGCGCTACTGAGGAGGGCGAGGAGTTCGTCCTCAACGGGCAGAAGATGTGGCTGACGAACGGCGCGCGAGCCGGAATCGTCGCCACGCTCGTCAAGGACGATCTCGGCGCGAGCTCGGTTTACAAGAACATGACGACGTTCCTCATCGAGAAGGAGCCCGGTTTCGGCGAGACGCGTCCCGGCCTGACCATTCCCGGCAAGATCGAGAAGATGGGTTACAAGGGCGTCGAGACGACCGAGATGGTGCTCGACGGTGTGCACGTTCCCGCGTCGTCCGTGCTCGGCGGCGACGAGGGTCGCGGCAAGGGCTTCTACCAGATGATGGACGGCGTCGAAGTCGGTCGCGTCAACGTCGCCGCACGAGCGTGCGGCATCTCGATTCGGGCGTTCGAGCTCGCGGTCGACTACGCGCAGCAGCGCAAGGCGTTCGGCAAGGCGATCGCGCACCACCAGGGCGTGGCGTTCAAGCTCGCGGAGATGGCGACGAAGGTCGAGGCGTCGCACTTGATGATGGTCAACGCGGCGCGGCTGAAGGACTCGGGCGCGCGCAACGACGTCGAGGCGGGCATGGCGAAACTGCTCGCGTCCGAGTACTGCGCCGAGGTCACCCAGGACGCGTTCCGAATCCACGGTGGCTACGGCTATTCGAAGGAGTACGAGATCGAGCGCCTCATGCGCGAGGCGCCGTTCCTGCTCATCGGTGAGGGCACGTCCGAGATCCAGAAGACGATCATCAGCCGCGGGTTGTTGCGGGACTACAAGATTGCCCAGTAAGCCCGCCTGGTAGCGCAGCTGATACGACCTATCGCACCGAGCTTGTGGTCAGGTTCCCCGAAATGCTTGACCGCACCGTCGCTGCATGCTGCAATGATGTCGAAAACATCATATGACTGGCGGCCGGATCCAGAAGTACGTCAACGTACTCGACTCGGTCCGGTTCGCCGCTCCACTGCGGAACCATCGCGGCTCAGGTGACAACCTGCGGGGTTCGAAGCGTGCGCCGATTTCGGTGTGTTCCGCAGCACGGGCGTTGCCGTGGTTCGCCGTCGACCTCCCCGATGTCAGCGATCCTCGTGGTCGCGATCCTCGGTGTGTTCGAGCCGCAGATCAAGGCGGCGATCAGTTCAGCGCTCGACTCGGTGACGAGCAGCAAGTAGCAATGCGCC
>DATGEH010000161.1:0-35029 GCA_035310325.1 Gaiellaceae bacterium | reverse complement strand
CTCGAGTTCCAGGACCAGCCGGTGCTCGCCATCGACCGGGTGCGCTACTTCGGCGAGCCGGTGGCGATCGTCGCCGCCGAGCATCCGGAGCAGGCGCGCCGCGCCGCCGAGCGCATCGCCGTCGAGTACGAGGTGCTCGAGCCCATCGCCGATCCCGAGCGGGCGACGGAGTCCGAGCCGCTGCACCCCGACCGCGAGACGCACGCGGTCGACCATTACCTCCGGGACCCGAGGCCGAACGTCGTGCGCTCGATGCGCATCCGGCACGGCGATCCCGGCGTGCGCGGCGAGATCGTCGTCGAGGGGACGTACGAGCTCGGCATCCAGGATCAGGCGTTCCTCGGGCCGGAGTCGGGGCTTGCGATCCCCGACGGAGAGGGAGGCGTCGACATCCACGTCGCGACCCAGTGGCTACACGTCGACCGCGAGCAGATCGCACCGTGCCTCGGGCTGCCGGAGGAGCAGGTGCGCGTCCACCTCGCCGGGGTCGGCGGTGCGTTCGGCGGGCGCGAGGACCTCTCCATCCAGATCCACGCGGCGCTGCTCGCGCTGCACACGAGCCGGCCCGTGAAGATGGTCTACAACCGGCAGGAGTCGTTCACCGGCCACGTGCACCGGCATCCCGCACGGATCCGGTGTGAGCATCACGCGACGCGCGACGGCCGACTCGTGAACGTGAGGATGCAGATCCTGCTCGACGGCGGCGCGTACGCGTCGAGCTCGACGGCGGTGACTGCGAACGCGACGTCGTTTGCGTGCGGGCCGTATGCGGTGCCGAACGCGCTCATCGAGACGACGTGCGTGTTCACGAACAATCCGCCGTGCGGCGCGATGCGCGGTTTCGGAGCCGTGCAGACCTGCTTCGCCTCCGAGGCGCAGATGGACAAGCTCGCGCACGCGCTCGACATCGATCCCGTCGAGTTGCGACTGCTGAACGCGCTCGCGCCCGGCGACACGCTGCCGACGGGGCAGCGAATCGACGGCGCGCTGCCGGTGGCCGAGGTCATCCGCCGCTGCGCCGCGCTCCGCGAGCCGGCGCCCGAGGACCTGCCGCGCGCACCCATCCGCTTGCCCGGCGGCGCCGGCAACACGACCCGCGGGGAGGGGGTGCGCCGCGGTTCCGGCTTCGCCGTCGGGTTCAAGAACCTTGCATACTCCGAGGGCTTCGACGACTTCTGCGCCGCGCGCGTCCGCCTGTTCGAGGACGGTTCGGCCGAGGTGCACTGCGCCGCCGCCGAGGTGGGCCAGGGCGTGACGAACGTCATCCTCCAGGTGGCGCGCACCGAGCTCGGCACCGAGCACGTGACGCTCGCTCCCGGCACGACGACGGCGGTCGGCTCTGCCGGCTCCTCGTCGGCGTCGCGCATGACGTGGATGGCGGCGGGCGCCGTGCGCGACGCATGCCGAGCGGCGTTGGAAGAGAGAGACAAGCGTGGCGGCGAGATCGACGTGGAGCGCGTCTACCGGCATCGGCCGACTGCGCCGCTCGATCCCGAGACCGGGCAGGTCGGCGACCTGCCCGCGCATGTCGCATTCGCGTGCGCGGCGATGAAGGTCGTCGCCGAGGTCGACGTCGACCTCGGGCTCACACGGGTCGTCTGGATCGGCACGGCGCAGGACGTCGGCAAGGCGATCAACCCGCAGGCGGTCGAGGGCCAGATCGAGGGCGGCACGGCCCAGGGCCTCGGGCTCGCGCTCATGGAGGAGATCCAGACGCGAGACGGCGTGATCACGAACGCGAGCTTCACCGACTACCTCATCCCGACCGCCCTCGACGTGCCGCCGATCGACTCCGACCTCGTCGAGGATCCGGAGCCGCACGCGCCCTACGGCGTCAAGGGCGTCGGCGAGCCGCCGACGGTCGTCTCGACCGCGGCGATCGTCGCCGCGCTCCGCGACGCGACCGGGCGCGAGCTCACGCGCGTACCCGTGCGTCCGGATGAGATCGTGGGGCTCGCATGAGCGAGCGTGAAGTGATGACCTGGGGAGACCTGGGCGCGGGCGCGCGCGACCTCGCGGAGATGATCCGCGACGACGGCTACGTGCCCGACATGGTGCTCGCGATCGCCCGCGGCGGCCTGCTCGTCGCCGGCGCGCTCGGCTACGCGCTCGACGTGAAGAACACGTTCACGATGAACGTCGAGTTCTACACCGGCGTCGACGAGCGCCTGGAGATGCCGATGATCCTGCCGCCGATCCCGGAGTTCGTCGACCTCGAGGAGGCCCGTGTCCTCATCGCCGACGACGTCGCCGACACCGGCCGGACGCTCCTGCTCGTGAAGGACTTCCTGGAGGGCAAGGTCGGGGAAGTCCGCTGCGCCGTCCTCTACGAGAAGCCCCACTCGGAGGTCGCCTGCGAGTACGTCTGGAAGCGGACCGACAGGTGGATCGACTTTCCCTGGAGCGCTCCTTATGATCGGATCTCGGCTTGAGGATCGCGATCGAGAGGGGAGTCATGAAGAAAGGCAAGTACGCGGTCGTCGCGCTCGTCGCGATGGTCGCAACCGCGCTTGCGGTGGGCGTGACCACGGGCTCGGCTAAGTCGGATTCCGCCTTCAAGGTGGCGTGGATCTACGTCGGCCCGCACAACGACGGCGGCTGGTCGCAGGCGCACGACGCGGGGCGTCTCTACGTGCAGAAGGCGCTCGGCAGCAAGGTTCAGACGACGTACAAGGAGAACATCGCGGTCGGCGCGCAGCTGCAGCAGACCGTCGCGAGCCTCGTGAACCAGGGCTACAAGATGATCTTCGGCACGTCGTACGGCTACTTCGACAAGGCGCTCGCCGCGAAGTACCCGAACGTCGACTTCGAGCAGGCGACGGGAACCGATACGGCGAAGAACCTCTCCGAGTACTTCGGCGCGGCGGAGGACACCGTCTTCCTGTCCGGGATGGCGGCAGGCGCCGCCACGAAGAGCGGCAACATCGGCTACGTCGTCGCGTACCCGATCCCGGAGGTCATCCGGCACGCGAACGCGTTCGCACTCGGAGCGCAGCTCGTGCACCCGGGCGCGAAGGTGCACCTCGTCTGGACGAACTCGTGGTACGACCCGCCGAAGGAGAAGAAGGCGGCGCAGGCGCTCGTCGCCGCGGGCGCTGACGTGCTCGGCCAGAACGTCGACTCGCCCGCGACCGGGCAGTACGCCGAGTCGCAGGGCATCCCGTGGGTGGGCTACGACTCGAACGCGAAGAAGTTCGCGCCGAAGTCCTGGCTGACGGCGTCGGTCTACAACTGGGGCCCGTACTACCTCTCGCGCGTGAAGGCCGCGATGGCCGGCACGTGGAAGTCGGGCTTCTACTACGGGAGCATCAAGGACGGGTTCACCGGCCTCGCCCCGTACGGCCCGTCGGTGAGCGCGGCGACGAAGTCCGCGATCTCCTCGAAGATGAAGGCGATCGAGAACGGCTCGTTCTACGAGTTCACCGGCCCGCTCTCCGACCAGGCTGGCAAGGTCCGCGTCGCGAAGGGCGTGCGCATGCAAGTCCTGAAGGGCGGGACGAATAGCCTGTACGGGATGAACTGGCTCGTGAAGGGCGTGGTCGGTAGCCCGAAGGGCTAGTGGCAGCGCGTACCGAGACGGACAGGAGGGGCGCCGACGGCGCCCCTCCGCCTCCCGCGGTCGAGATGCGGGGGATCGTGAAGCACTTCCCCGGGGTGCTCGCGAACGACCATGTCGACTTCGAGGCTGCCGTGGGCGAAGTCCACGCGCTGCTCGGCGAGAACGGCGCCGGCAAGAGCACGCTCTCGAACATCCTCACGGGCCTGTACCGGCCCGACTCCGGCGAGATCCTCCTCGACGGCGAGCACGTGCAGTTCAGCTCCCCGCGCGACGCACTCGACGTCGGAATCTTCATGGTGCACCAGCATTTCCGCCTCGTGGAGACGTTCACGGTCGCCGAGAACGTCGTTCTCGGCGACCATCGCGGCGAGGGCCGGACGTTTCGCCTGCGGACGCGCGCGATCGAGCGCCGCGTCGCGGAGCTCTCCAAGCGCTTCGGCCTCGCGGTCGATCCGCGCGCGCCCGTCTGGCACCTCTCGCTCGGCGAGCAGCAGCGCGTCGAGATCCTGAAGGCCCTCTACCGCGAGGCGCGCATCCTCATCCTCGACGAGCCGACCGCGGTGCTCACGCCGCAGGAGGCGGAGGTGCTGTTCACGACGCTGCGCGAGATGGCGGCCGACGGCCGCACGGTCATCTTCATCTCGCACAAGCTGCACGAGGTGAAGGCGGTCGCCGACCGCGTCACGGTGCTGCGCGGCGGCCGTTCGATCGCCACAGTCGATGCGGCCGACGCGACGCTGCGCTCCCTTGCCGCACTCATGGTCGGGCGCGAGATCGAAAGCCGCCGCGCCGCACGCGACCGCGTCGCCGGCGAGCCCGTGCTCGAGCTCGCGAACGTCTGGGCCGACGGCGACCGTGGCGACGCCGCGATTCGAGGCGCGTCGCTCATCGTTCGGCGAGGAGAGATCGTCGCGGTCGCGGGAGTCGCCGGCAACGGGCAGCGCGAGCTTGCCGAGGCGGTTGCCGGCATGCGTCCGGCGACGCGCGGCACGATCCGAATCGCCGGCAAGACCGTACGCGGCGGCGACCCGCGGTCTGCGATCGCGGCCGGTGTCGCGTACGTCCCCGAGGACCGGCTCGGCACCGGTGTCGCGCCGAGCCTCAGCATCGCCTCGAACCTCGCGCTGAAGGGCTATCGCGACCGCCATGCGTCGCACGGGCCATTGCTGCGCCTGCGCCGGATGCG
This sequence comes from Gaiellaceae bacterium, assembly GCA_035310325.1. Lineage (GTDB taxonomy): Bacteria > Actinomycetota > Thermoleophilia > Gaiellales > Gaiellaceae > Palsa-739. The sequence goes on along the minus strand of DATGEH010000161.1, from coordinate 30,284 downwards.
CGAGCGCGCGGCGGAGCTCATCGCGCACTACCGCATCGCCGGGGCTGCGCCCTCGTCGGCCGCGCGCCTCCTGTCCGGCGGCAACCTGCAGAAGGTCGTGCTCGCGCGCGAGTTCTCCGGCAAGCCGCGCGTCCTCGTCGCGGCCTCGCCGACGCGCGGTCTCGACGTCGGCGCGATCGAGACGGTGCACGCGTACCTGCGCGAGGCGGCCGCGGACGGCGTCGGCGTCCTCCTCATCAGCGAGGACCTCGACGAGATCCTCATGCTGGCCGACCGCATCGTCGTCATGTACGAGGGAGCGATCGCAGGCGAGACGACGCGCGACGACGCCGACGTCGAGGAGATCGGGTTGCTCATGGCAGGCGGACGGGACCCGCGTGCGGATTGAGCGTCGCCTGCGGCAGCCTCGCTGGCTGCTCGTCGCGGTTCCCGCCGGCTCGCTCGTCTTTGCGTTCTTCGCGTCCGGCCTCGTCCTGCTCGCGACCGGTCACGACGCGCTGCGCAGCTACCGGCAGATCTTCGATGCGGCGTTCCTGAACAGCGGTGCGCTCGGACAGACGCTGACGCAGGCGACGCCGCTCGCATTCACCGGGCTCGCCGCGGCGGCGGCGTTCCGGATGCGGCTGTTCAACATCGGGGCCGAGGGCCAGCTCTTCATGGGTGCGGTCACCGCCGACGCCGCCGGCCTCTATCTCGGCGGTCACGGTTGGCCGCACGCGCTCGTGATCGCGGCGATGGTCGTCGCCGGCTGCGCGGGCGGAGCCGCATGGGCCCTCATCCCCGGCGTGCTGCGGGCGTTCTTCAAGACGAACGAGATCATCACGTCGCTGATGCTCAACTACGTCGCCGCGTACGTCATGACGTACTTGATCTTCAACACCGAGTCGTACTGGCGGCAGACGACGGGCTTCAACGCGAGCGTGTTCCCGACGTCGAAGACGCTGCCGAATGCCGCGTGGTGGCCGGCGGCGAACATCTTCCCGCTCGGAGGCGGGATCGCGATCCTCGCGGCGGTGCTCATCTGGTTCCTGTACACGCGCACGCGCTTCGGGTTCGAGGCGCAGGTGCTCGGCGACTCGCCGCGCGCCGCGCGCTACGCCGGCATCCGAACACGACGCAAGATCCTCGCGGTGATGGCGATCTCAGGCGCCGTCGCCGGCGTCGGCGGCGCGAGCCAGGTGGGCGACTTCAGCCATCAGCTCGACGCCGACCCGAACGGCCTGCAGAAGCAGTACTACGGCTACACGGGCATCGTGGTCGCGGCGCTCGCGCGCTACAACCCACTCGCGGTCGTCGTCGTCGCCTTCCTCATCGGCGCGTTGCAGAACGCGGGCAACACGCTGCAAGGAGCCGACTTCCCCTCCGGGCTCGTCGGCGTCATGCAGGGAATCATCCTGTTCTCCGCGCTCGGCGGCGAGCTGCTCGTCCGTTATCGCGTGCGCGTCGGACGGGCGCTGCCCACGCCGGAGGCGGCGTGAACAACTCGCTGCTCGTCGTCGTGCTCGCATCCGGTGTCGCGTACGGCACGCCGCTGCTCTACGCGTCGCTCGGCGAAGTGCTGGCAGAGCGCTCGGGCGTACTGAACCTCGGCGTCGAGGGGATGATGCTCGTCGGCGCCGTGATGGGCTTCTGGGCGGTGCAGCGCGTACATGCGGCGACTGGCGTCTCGCTCGCCCTCGCGATCGGCGTCGCCGCGATCGCCGGGATCGCGATGGCGGCCATCCACGCGTTCCTCGTCATCACGCTGCGGGCGAGCCAGATCGTCTCCGGGCTCGCGCTCACGATCTTCGCGGGCGCCGCCGGGCTCTCGTCCTACCTCGGCAACGACCTCAATCTCGCCGACAACCCCGCCCGGCATCACTTTGACGCGATCTTCCCGTCGAGCATGCAGCACTGGTCGATCGTCGGCCCGATCCTGTTCGGCCAGAGCCTGCTCGTCTACGCATCGTGGATCTGCGTCGTCGCGGTGTCGCTCTACCTGTCGCGCACCCGACCCGGGCTGAACGTGCGCGCTGTCGGCGAGGCGCCCGCGTCGGCCGACGCGATGGGGATCAACGTGACGAGGTATCGCTATGGGCACACGCTTGCTGGTGGAGCGTTCGCCGGCGTTGCGGGCGCGACCTTCACGCTCTCGATAACGCCGCAGTGGACGAGCGGCATCACGGGCGGCGCGGGTTGGATCGCGATCGCCCTCGTCATCTTCGCGTTCTGGCGACCCGCATTGTGTCTCGTCGGTGCGTACTTCTTCGGCGCGCTCCAGGCGCTGTCGCCCCAACTGCAGGCGCGTGAGATCCACCTGGGACCGACCGAGCTCTGGACGAACTCGCTGCCCTATGTCATGACCGTGGTCGTGCTCGTATTCGTGTCTGCGAGCGGCGCGCGGCGGCGGCTCGGGGCGCCGGCGAGCCTCGGGTTGCCGTACGTGCGCGAAGAACGCTGACGTTTTCCGTTTCTGGGGGCGGGCAGACTCCGGTCAGCAGCTCATGTCGCGAAAGAGCCGCATCCGCGCCCTGTGCGCAGCTTCTCTCCTCGCCGCGGTCGTCGCCTTTGCCGCAGCTCAGCCGGCCGCTGCCGATGGCCCGCCTGGATTCCTCTGCGGGCTGAGCCCCGTCGTCGATGCCTTGATCGGCTGCGCCCACGCTGCGCCGCAGCAGAGCGCGCCGACGGCGAGCTCCTCCAGCAGCCCCGCTGCACCCGCATCCGCACCGTCCGCCGAGCAGCTGGCGGCCGCGCCGCCGGTCGCACGGTCGGTGACGAAGCCGACGTATCTGCCGAACGTCCTCCTCGTGCGCTTCAAGCCGGGAGTCGCGTACTCGCGCGCGTCTGCATTGCTCGCCGGCCTCGGTGCGACCACGCGAACGCGCATTCCGCACATCCGCACGCGCGTCGTCATCGTCGATGCGTCACGGCGCAACCATGTGCTCGCGCGCCTGCGCGAGTCTCGGCTCGTCGCGCTCGCGCAACTCGACGAGGTGCTGCACACGTCGGGCGCCACCGTGAACGACATGTTCTTCAACCGGCAGTGGGGGCTCCGGCTCGCCGGCTTCACGACCGCGTGGCAGAAGACGCACGGCAAGAGCACGATCCTCGTCGCGGTGCTGGACACCGGCGTGAACGCGGCGTCGCCCGATCTCGCCGGTCTCGTCCGTCCCGGCGCCGACCTCGTGAACGGCGACGCCGACGCGAGCGACGACAACGGTCACGGCACGGCCGTCGCCGGAGTCATCGCAGCGCACGCCAACAACGGCATCGGCGGCGCCGGCGTGTGCTGGAAGTGCACGATTCTCCCGATCAAGGTGATGGGCGCGAACGGCAACGGCGATCTTGCGACCGTCGCCGCCGGCATCACCCGCGCGGTCGACATGGGGGCGCGCGTGATCGACCTCAGCCTGGGCGGCCCGGCGGGCGAGCCGGCGCTGCAGCAGGCAATCGACTACGCGGCCTCGAAGGGCGTCTTCGTCGCCGCGGCGGCCGGCAACAGCGGCCTCGCGACGCCGTTCTATCCGGCGAACTACGCCGGCGTCATGAGCGTCGGCGGGACGAACTCCACCGACCGGCTGTACGGATGGTCGGAGCACGGCCCGTGGGTGCGCGTCTCGGCGCCGGGGTGCAACGTCGCGCCGCTGCTCCACGCCGGCTACGGCGAGTTCTGCGGAACCTCGTCGGCGACTCCTCTCGTTGCGGGCCTCGCCGGATACCTGCTCTCCGTGCGCCCGACCGCCACTCCGGTGCAGCTCATCACGGCGATCGAGAAGACGGCCCGGCGCGTGCGTGTCGGCGTCCAGTTCGGCCGCATCAACGCGGCAGCGGCGCTCGCGGCGCTCGGCCGCTAGGGCAGCTCACAATGGCGAGGGCCGGACTCGAACCGGCGACACCCCGGTTTTCAGCCGAGTGCTCTACCAACTGAGCTACCTCGCCAGGTTGCGCGCGCCAGTGTAGTGAACTAGCCCGCGCTCTTGCGCACGGCGGAGAGGCGCTGCACGAGCGTGTCGACGAGCTCGCCCTTCAGCAGGACGGCGTCCGCGCCGGCCTCCGTGACGGCGTCGTGCAGCTCATGTGCGGGATCGCCGGTGAGCGCGATGAGGCAGCAGCTCGGATGGTCGCGGCGCAGGCGCGCCACAGCGGTGACCCCGTCGACGAGCGGCATGTGCAGGTCGATGACGACGGCGTCGGGATCGAGCTCGTCCGCGGCCTGGATCGCATCGAGGCCGTTCTCGACGGCGCCGACGACGGTCAGCTCCGGCTGGTGCTCGATCAGCGGCCGCAGCGAGTCGAGAAACGATGTGTCGTCGTCGGCGAGCAGAACGCGAACCGGTGCTGCTCCCACTTGATCCGGCTCGTCCATCCAGGACTGGACGTTAGCCTTGCGGCCATGAGCGTGCAACCGGCTGACCGCAAGGTCGCGCTCATAGGCGCGCCACTCGATCTCGGGTCGGGCAGGCGCGGCGTCGACATGGGCCCGTCCGCCATCCGCTACGCCGGCCTCGAGCAGCACCTCGCAGACACGCTCGGCATCAGGACCGACGATCTCGGCAACGTCGAAGCACCGGTTGCCGAGTCGACGATTATGGGCGACGATCGCGCGCGCTTCCTTCCGCAGATCCTCGAGCTCTGCGATCGCGTGGCGAACCTCGTCGAACGCGCGCGCCGTGGCGGAGAGACGCCGCTCGTGCTCGGAGGCGACCACACGGTCGCGCTCGGGACGCTCGTCGGCATGGCAGCGGTGCACGGGCCCGGCGGCGTGCTCTGGATCGACGCGCACGGCGACCTGAACACACCCGAGTCGTCGCCGAGCGGCAACGTCCACGGGATGGTGCTCGCGGCCGCGCTCGGGCTCGGTGGGCCAGCGTTCGAACACGAGGGCTGGACGCTCCCGGCGGTCGAGTCGAACCGGGTTGCGCTCGTCGGCGTGCGCTCGCTCGACCAGGGCGAGCGCGAGCTCTTGAAGCACATCGACGCGAGGGTCTTCACGATGAGCGAGATCGATCGCATCGGCATCGAGCCGTGTATGCGCGACGCGCTCGCGCACGTCACCGGCGGCGCGTTCCTGCACGTGAGTCTCGACATGGACGTCGTCGATCCCGAGTACGCCCCGGGCGTCGGGACGCCGGTGCGCGGCGGCCTCTCCTACCGCGAGGCGCACCTGGCAATGGAGGTCGTCGCCGACTCCGCCGTCGCCGATTCGCTCGACGTCGTCGAGGTCAATCCGATCCTCGACACCGAGAATGCGACGGCGAAGCTCGCCGTCGAGCTCGTTGCGTCCGCCCTCGGCGCTCGGATTCTCTAGCTCAGGAAGCGCTCCACCGTGTCGGCGACGTCGTCGAAGGCGGCCCACATCACCATGTGCATGCCGTCGACGGTGACGAGCTCGGCCCTCGTGCCGTACTCCGCGATGTGCTCGTCCCGTACGAGCCCGTACGCGGGCGCGTAGAGCAGAAGCGTCGGCATCGTCAGCACGTCCGCCGGCGGCGGAGCGGTGGCCAGCTCGCCGTAGATCGCGGCGACCGCGGCCTGCGACGTGCGCCGGCGGATGCGGCCGTCGGGCAGCGTGTCCACGTGGAGTGCGAGGTCGGCGCGGGCGCGGGCGGTGTCCATCCCGCCGGCATCGGTCCGGCTCGCGAGGTACTCCTCGACGCTTTCCCAGACCGGCTCGGCCAGCTCGAGGGTCGCAATGTGCTCCGCGACGTGCGGGAGAACGTTGAGGGCGGGATCGAGCAGCACCGCGCGCCGCATCCGCTCGGGATGGCGCGCGGCGAGCTCGACGACGAGACGGCCTCCGAACGAGTGGCCGACCCAGTCCGGTTGCTCGAGGCCGAGGTCGTCGATCGTCTCGATCAGGTCGGCGACGTGTGTCGCGACCGTCCACGGCGGCTCCCAGCCGGAGTGACCGTGCCCGCGCAGGTCGGGCGCGACGACGTGGAAGCGTTTCGCCCAGCGCTCTTCCGCGAGCTGCTTGTAGCGGCCGCCGAAGCCCGTGACGCCGTGCAAGCACACGACCGGCGGTGCGTCCGCGTCGCCCCACTCGTATACGTGCAAGCGCATTGCTCCGAGAATACGCTCGCCCGCGCCGCGAACAAGTCGTGACGAAGACCAGCACGGCGCCGGGCCCGCGCACGAAAGTGTCACGGCGAGCCCCGCCGCATGCGGCTCGCCGCGCGGCGTTACGAAGACGTATCGGTAGCAGCTACCGGTATGTAAGCGTCAAGACTCTTCGCCGTTGCCGGACGGGCGGTAGTACTCGCGGCCTTTCAGCTCGTCGGGCAAATGGTCGACCTCGAATCCCGCCGGATCGTCGTGCGGGTACACGTAGCCCTGCCCGTGGCCGAGCTGCTTGCCGTACCAGCTCGCGTCGCGCAGAGACTTCGGCGGCCTCACGGTGCCCTGCTCGCGGACGTCCGCGGTCGCCTCGTTGATCGCCACGTAGCTCGCATTCGACTTCGGCGCGCGTGCGAGGTAGATCGCCGCCTGCGACAGGTTGAGCCGCGCCTCCGGCAGGCCGACGTGCTCCACGGCCTGCGCGGCCGCGACCGCGACGAGCAGCGCACGCGGATCCGCGTTGCCGATGTCCTCCGAGGCGAGCACGATCATGCGCCGCGCGATGAACCGTGCGTCCTCACCGCCTTCGAGCATTGCGGCGAGGTAGTACACCGCGGCGTCGGGATCGGAGCCGCGCATCGACTTGATGAATGCGGACGTGAAGTCGTAGTGCGCGTCCGAAGCCTTGTCGTACACGACGGGCCGCTTGCGCGCCGCGTCCTCGACGTTCTGCTCGGTGATCGCGCCCTGCGCCGTCTCGCTCGCGAGCTCGACGATGTTGAGCGCGCTGCGTGCGTCTCCGCCCGCGCGCTGCGCGATGAGGTCGACGATCTCGTCCGTCGCCTGCGCGTCGACCTCGACGAGGCCGCGGCGTACGACGACGGCCATCTCCTCGTGCGACAGCGGTTGGAGCTCGTACACCTGCACGCGCGAGAGCAGCGCCGAGTTGACCTCGTAGTACGGGTTCTCGGTCGTCGCGCCGATGAGCGTGACGAGGCCCTCCTCGACCGCCGGCAGCAGTGCATCCTGCTGCGCCTTGTTGAAACGGTGGATCTCGTCGAGGAAGAGGATCGTGCGCCTGCCGCTCGTCCCCAAGCGTTCACGCGCGCGCGCGAGGACCTCGCGCACGTCCTTCACCGTCGCCGACACGGCGGAGAGCTCCTCGAACTCGGCGCCGGTTGTGGCCGCGACTATCCGTGCGAGCGTCGTCTTCCCCGAACCAGGCGGGCCGAAGAAGATCGACGAACGCACCCGGTCCTCCGCGATCGCGAGCCGGAGCGCCGAGCCCTCGCCGAGCACGTGCGTCTGCCCGACGAGCTCGTCGAGCGTGCGCGGGCGCAGCCGCAGCGCGAGCGGAGCGACCTCGCCGGCGCGCTGCGCCGCCGCGTCGGAGAAGAGGTCGCTCATGCGCCCAAGTATGCTCCGCTCATGGCCGTGACGAGCCTGCGCACAGAGGTGACCGAGCTGCTCAGCGGGCTCATCCAGCTCGACACGACGAACCCGCCGGGCAACGAGACGATCGCCGCCGAGTACCTGCGCGACTATCTCGAGGCCGCCGGCCTCGAGTGCGAGCTCTACGCCCGTAGCCCCGAGCGCGCCAACCTCGTCACCCGCATCAAGGGCACGGGCGACGGCCCGTCTCTCCTACTGTTCGGCCACACCGACGTCGTGCTCGCCGATCCGGGCGAATGGTCGGTGCCGCCCTTCTCCGGTGAGGTCCGCGACGGGGTCGTCTGGGGGCGCGGCGCGCTCGACATGAAGTGCGAGGTCGCCGCCAACGCCGTCGCGATCGCCTCGCTCGCGCGCGAAGGATTCCAGCCGTCCGGCGACCTCATCTTCGCCGCGACTGCCGACGAGGAGAACGGGATCGGCTTCGGCCTCGAGTGGCTGTGCGAGGCGCACCCCGACGCTGTGCGCTGCGACTTTGCGATCAACGAGGGCGGCGGCGATCGGCTCGAGCTCGGCGGCAACGCGTATTACCTCTGTGCATCGGCGGAGAAGATGAGCTCGCCGTTCAAGCTCAGCGTGCGCGGGCGCTCCGGGCACGCGTCGATGCCGGGCATCGCCGACAACGCGCTCGTGAAAGCCGCGAAGCTCGTCGAGCGCATCGCCGCGCACAAGCCCGAGCCGCAGATGCAGCAGGAGGTCGAAGCGTTCCTGCGCGCGCTGCTCGGCGAAGTGCCGTCGCCCGCCTCGGCAGTCGAACGCGCCCGCGAGCTCGATCGCATCGCCGCCGACCTGGTCGAGCCGCTCCTTGCGCCGACGTTCTCGCCGACGATGATCTCCGCATCGCAGAAGCGCAACGTCATCCCTGCGCTCTGCGAGATCACCGTCGACTGCCGCCTCCTCCCGGGTCAGCATCAGCAGCTCGTCGAGCCGATGATTCGCGCCGTGCTCGGCGGCGACGTCGAGTACGACCTGGAATGGCTCGAGGCGCACGGCGGGACGCGGTCGGCGCTCGACACGCCGCTCTGGGACGCGGTCGCGTCGTTCGTCGCCGAGCTCGAGCCCGGGGCGCAGGCAGTGCCGACATGCTGCGCGGGATTCACCGACAGCCACTGGCTGCGCGAGGCGTTCGGCACGGTCGCGTACGGGTTCTTCCCGATGCGGACGATGACGGCCGAGCTCGCGTCGCAACTGATCCACTCCGCCGACGAGCGAATCCCGGTCGACGATCTCGAGCTCGGGCTCGAGTGGCTTCGCTACGCCGCGCGCGCCGTCTGCGCGTGACGGTCGAGCTCGACGCGATTTCCGAGCTCGACGAGGCGCTCGCCGGTGCGCGAGAGACCGCGCGCGTCTACATCGGCTACGGCGCGACCGCGCCGTCTGCGCCCGATCCGTGCGCACTGCCGCGCGTGGCGTACACGTTCGACGAGCCGCGACCCGCAACGGGTGGGTTCTCGATCGGCGAGTGGACGACGAGCTGGACGGAAGAGGAGTACGCGTGCGCGGTCGAGGTCGTGCGCGCCGCGATCTTCGAGGGCGACGTGTACCAGGTCAACCTCGTGCAGCATCTCGCCGCCGAGTTCGACGGCGACCCGCTCGCACTCGCCGACGCGCTCGCGTTGCTTCGTCCGCTGCAGCCCGAGCCGCTGCAGGGTGACGGCTGGACGATCGTCTCGGCATCGCCGGAGCTGCTGCTGCAGAAGCGAGGCACCACCGTGCGCACCTCGCCGATCAAGGGGACCCGGCCGGCGGGCGTGCCGATCGAGTCCGTGAAAGATGCGGCCGAGCACGTGATGATCGTCGACCTCGAGCGCAACGACCTGTCGCGCGTGTGCGAGCCGGGAACGATCCGTTGGCCGGAGCTGCTCGACGAGCAGCAGCTCGCCGGCGTGACGCATCTCGTCGCCACGGTGGAGGGCGAGCTGCGCGACGGCGTCACGCTCTCCGAGCTGCTCGACGCGGTGTTGCCCGGCGGCTCAGTGACGGGCTGCCCGAAGCTCGCCGCGCTCGAGCTCATCGCCGAGCTCGAGCCGGTCGGCCGCGGCGCGTCCATGGGCGCGCTCGGCCGCATCTACCCGAACGGCGATCTCGACCTCGCGCTCACCATCCGCACGTTCGCCGTCACGGACGGCGCAATCCATCTCTGGGTGGGCGGCGGGATCGTGTGGGACTCGAATCCGCTCGACGAGGTCGAGGAGTCGTGGGTCAAAGCACGGCCGCTGCTCGCGGCGGTGGCATGACCGTTCTCTCGGTCGCCGTCGCCGGGCGCGGCCTCGTCGATCCGGGCGAGCCCGTCTTCTACGCCGACGACGAAGCGCTGCTCCGCGGCCGTGCCGCGTTCGAGACGACCCGCGTGTACGGCGGCCGCCCGTTCATGCTCGACGCGCACCTCGACCGTCTGCGTGCGTCGTCGGCACGGCTCGGCCTGCCCGAGCCGGACGTCGAGGAGTGCCGCCGGCTGGCCGAGCAGGCGATCGCCGCTGCGGCGCCCGACGTCGCGCTGCGTCTGTACTGGACGGGGACTGCGCTCGTCGCGACCACGTCGACGCTCGATCTTCGCCACGATGCGATGCGCGAGCGCGGCATCGCACTGCGCGTCGAGCGTTGGTCGACGGGAGAGCTCGCGAGCACGAAGTCGACGAGCTACGCCGAGAACATGCGCGCGCAGGACGACGCGGTTGCGCGCGGCGCCGACGATGCGCTGCTCGTTGCGCAGGACGACATCGTGCTCGAGTGTCCGACCGCGAACGTCTGGTGGCGCAAGGGCGACTTGCTCTTCACGCCGTCGCTCGAGCTCCCGATCCTCGCCGGCGTGACGCGCGCCGTCGTTGCGGCGCTCTACGACGGCGAGGTCGTCGAGGGTGTGTTCCCGCTCGCGGATCTGCTTGCTGCCGACGAGGTGTTTCTCAGCGCATCGAACCGCGAAGTGATGCCGGTCGTCACGGTCGACGGCCGCACGATCGGCGACGGCAAGCCGGGCCCGGCGGCGCAGGCGCTGCAGCAGGCGTTGCGCAGGCGGGCCACGGCTACCCTCTGAGGGTGAGTGAGAAGATCCGCCTCGGCGGCATGGCGCTCCCGAACGGCGTGCTCGTCCACGGGCCGCGTTCCTGGGCGTGCGCGATCCGGCAGGAGGACGGGCGGCTGGAGGTCGCGTCGGCGCTGAAGCGCTTCCGCGCGGCGGACGTGAGCATGCCCTTCCTCCGTGGCCCCGCGCGTCTTGCGGAGTCGCTCGCGATCCTGCCGATCGTCAAGCGGAAGCTGCCGGCAGCGAAGCTGCCGATGCAGAGCCGCGGTGTCGTCCTTTCGATGCTCGGCGCAACCGTCGCCGTCCGCGTCATCCGCGATTCGCGCAGGTTGCGTCCCGCAGCGCAGGAGCTTCTCTCCGGGCTGTTCTCACTCGCACCGGCCGCACTCGCGCTACGCGGCTCGTCGCTCGCGCAGTATCACGGCGCCGAGCACATCGCAATCGGCACGTACGAGCACGGGGAACGCGCGACGAAGGAGCACGAGCGCTGCGGCGGGCATCTCGTCGGCCCGCTCATCGCGACGTCCGCGGTCGGCAACGTGCTCGCGAGCCTCGCTCCGGAGCGCGTGCGCGATCGCGCCCGCGCCGGCGCGCAGCTCGGCGCGCTCGCCGCGTCGACCGAGATCTTCGGCTGGATGACGCGCCACCCCGACAACGCCGTGGCGCAGGCGCTCTCGAAGCCGGGTCACGAGCTGCAGCACCGGCTGTCCACCGCCGAGCCGACCCCGGATCAGCTCGAGGTGGCGGAAGCCGCGTTGCAGGCATGTCTGGAGCTCGAACGTGACGACGACTCGCACGACGCGTAGGCGTCTCGACCCGGAGGTCTTCGACCTCCCGGTCGAGAAGATGCGCGCCGGCTACTACACGGACGCGTACTTCAACCACTCGCGCGCCGCGCTGCTCGAGGACAACCGCCATCCGCGGGTCGTCATGCAGGTCTTCCAGAAGAGGCACGCATACCTCGGTGGCATGGACGAGGCGATCGCGATCCTCAAGCTCTGCAGCGACGACTGGGACGCGCTCACCGTGCACGCGCTCTATGACGGCGACGCCGTCGAGCCGTTCGAGACGGTGATGACGATCGAAGGCGACTACACGCTCTTTGCGCATCTCGAGACGCTGTACCTCGGTGTGCTCGCGCGGCGCACGCTGATCACGACGAACGTCGTCCGTCTCGTCGAGGCGGCGAACCGCAAGCCGATCATCTTCATGCCGGCGCGGCACGACCACCATCGTGTGCAGACGGGCGACGGCTACGCCGCGCATGTCGCGGGCCGCATCATGGGTGCCGAGATCGGCGTCACGACGGACGAGCAGGCGTCCTGGTGGGGCGGGCGCGGCATCGGCACGGTGCCGCACTCGCTCATCGCGTCGTACGGCGGGAATACCGTGCTCGCCGCGGTCAAGTTCGCGCAGTGGGCGTCACCCGACACGCGGGTCACGGTGCTCGTCGACTTCGAGAACAACTCCGTGGAGACGGCGCTCGCCGTCGCCCGCGCGCTCGGCGACCGGCTGTGGGGCGTCCGGCTCGACACGTCGGAGAGCCTTGTCGACATCTCGCTCGTCGACGAGATGGGCGACTTCAAGCCGACCGGCGTGAACGAGCGGCTCGTGCGCAAGGTGCGGGAAGCGCTCGACCGGGACGGCTTCGAGCGCGTGAAGATCGTCGTCTCCGGCGGCTTCACGGTCGAGAAGATCCGCGAGTTCGAGGACAACGACGTTCCGGTCGACGCGTACGGCGTCGGCTCGTCGCTCATCCGTGGCGCGAACGACTTCACCGCCGACATCGTCCTCACGGACGGACGCCCGGCGGGGAAGTTCGGGCGCAGCTACCGCGCGAACACGCGGCTCGAGCTCGTGCGATGAAGCGCATCCTCTGGGACGTCGACACGCAGGTGGACTTCATGGATCCGAGCGGCAAGCTGTACGTGCCCGGCGCAAACGAGACGCTCCCTGCGGTCGAACGCCTGGTCGACGCCGCCCGCGCGGCGGGCGTCATCCATGTCGCCTCGGCGGACGACCACGAGCTCACCGACCCCGAGATCTCCGAGACGCCCGACTTCGAGAACACATACCCGCCGCACTGCATGCGGGGCACGCACGGGGCGGAGAAGATCCTCGAGACGAGGCAGCGTGACCCTTTGGCCCTTTCGCTCGTACCATTCCCACCAGGCCTCGTCGGCCCGCTTGTCGCGGGACGGCGGGAGATCCTGCTGCTGAAGAAGATCTTCGACGTGTTCACGAACCCGAATACCGACCCCTTGCTCGAGGCGCTCGATCCGGACGAGATCATCGTCTTCGGCGTCGCCTCCGATGTCTGCAGCGATGCGGCGATCCGCGGGTTCCTCGCGCGCGGCCGGAAGGTGCGCTTCGTCGAGGACGCCTCGCGCGGGCTCGACGAGAAGCGGGTGGCCGCCTGCACCGACGCGTGGCGCGCCCAGGGCGTGGAGTTCTCGACTGCGGAGGAGGTGAGCGCCTCCCTCGGCTAAGGCGTCGCTTGCGACGCCGCCCATAAGCGGCCGTGCCGGCTTCGCCGGCGCGGCCAATTAAGGGGTCCGTTCCCGGCTGCCGATTGAGGTCTATAGATGGTGGGGCACTGGATGCACGACGCGGCGAACTTCGCCACCACCTGGCTCCCGCTCGGGTTCTTCGTCATTCTCGGGCTGACCGCGTACCTGCTCTGGAAGACGGTCGGGATGATGCCGCGCATTCGCCCGACGCATCTCGACGCCCGCTCGAAGTCGCAGACGACGTGGGCCGACGTCGCAGGCGTCGAGGAGGTGCGCTCGGAGCTGATGGAGGTCGTCGACTTCCTGCGCGATCCGAAGCGCTTCGAGCAGCTCGGCGCGAAGGTGCCGAAGGGGCTCCTGCTCTACGGCCCGCCCGGCACGGGCAAGACGCTGCTCGCGCGCGCGGTCGCGCACGAATCCGGTGCGCAGTTCTACTCCGCGAGCGCGTCGTCGTTCGTCGAGATGTTCGCCGGCCTCGGTGCGGCGCGCATCCGCAAGCTCTTCAACGAGGCGCGCAAGAACGCGCCGTCGATCGTCTTCATCGACGAGCTCGACGCTGTCGGCGCGCAGCGCACCGGTCACGGGTTCAACCGCGAGCAGGATCAGACGCTGAACCAGCTGCTCGTCGAGCTCGACGGCTTCGAAGGCGCCGAGCAGGTCGTCGTCATGGGCGCCTCGAACCGCATCCAGGATCTCGACCCCGCGCTGCTCCGCCCCGGCCGGTTCGACCGGCAGATGCTCGTCCCGCCGCCCGACCTCGCGGGCCGCGAGGCGATCCTCGGCGTGCACACCCGGAGCAAGCCGCTCGCGCCGGATGCCGATCTCGGCCAGGTGGCGCGACAGACGAGCGGTCTCACGGGCGCCGAGCTCGCGAACATCTGCAACGAGGCGGCGATCTTCGCGGGCCGGCGCGGCTCGCACTACGTGACGCAGGTCGACTTCGACGCGGCGATCGAGCGCGTCGTCGCCGGGCTGCAGCAGAAGAAGGTGCTCACCGAGAAGGAGCGGCGGATCCTCGCCTTCCACGAGGGCGGCCACGCGCTCATGGCGCACCTCATGGGCTCTGCGATGGAGCTGCAGAAGGTGACGATCATCTCCCGCGGCGATGCGCTCGGCTACGCGTTCTATCTTCCGGAAGAGGATCGCTACCTGCACACGAAGGAAGAGCTCGTCGACTTCATGGTCATCGCGCTCGCGGGCCGCGCGGCCGAGGAGGTCGTGTTCGGACGCGTCACGAACGGCGCCGCGAACGACCTCGAGAAGGTGACCGAGATCGCGCGCTCGATGGTCTTCGAGTGGGGGATGTCGGACAGCGTCTCGTCGCGCACGGTGCGCGCCGACAACTACGCGCTCTCCGAGGAGACGAAGCGGATGCGCGACAGCGAGCAGAGCCTCCTCACCGACTCCGCCTACGACGAGGCGGTGCGCCTGCTGCAGAAGCACCGCGCGCCGCTCGACCGGATTGCGGCTGCGCTGCTGGAGAAGGAGACGCTCGTCCGCGAAGAGGTCGAGACGCTGTTCGCCGACGTCGAGCCGGAGTCGCGCGCCTCCGAGACGGTCGGCGTGCCGCAGGCCGTCGCCACCCGCCCGGCCTCTTAGTGCCCCCTCCAGCAATGGTCAGGGCGTCCCTGGCGGCTGCAAAGCTTCGCGCTGCTTTGTCCTCGGTCGCGCCGATAGCGGTGGCTATCGGCGCTCCCTGCGTCCTCGCATCGCTCGCTTTTCGCGCGCCAGGAACGCGAGACCATCACTGGAGTCGGCACTAGTGCATCGGATTCATCACGTCGGCGTGGCCGTCGTGGATCTCGACGAGGCGATCGCTACGTATGGGCGGCTGTTCGGCGCGACGCTCGAGCTGCGCGAGCGTGTCGAGGACCAGGGCGTGGAGGCGGCGTCGCTGCACGTCGGCGACGGTCGCGTGGAGCTGCTCGCGCCGCTCGGCGAGGACACGCCGGTCGGCCGGTTCCTCGCGCGGCGCGGCCCCGGCATGCATCACATCGCCTACGAGGTCGACGACATTCGCGCTGCGCTCGCGGACTTACGAGCGCAGGGCGCCGAGCTCATCGACGAGGAGCCGAAGGACGGCATCTTCGGCCTCGCGGCGTTCGTCCATCCCACCGCGGTTCACGGGGTGCTCTCGGAGCTGGTCTCCCCCAAGTGACGCTGTAGAGCGGCCAACCGCTCGTCCCACTTCCCGCTCACCTCCTCGAGCCAGCTCACCGCGTCGCCCAGCGGGGCCGGCGTCAACCGGTAGCGCGTCTCGCGCCCCGAGCGGTGCGCGTCGACGAGCCCGGCCTCGCCGAGCGCCGCGAGGTGCTTCGTTACCGCCTGCCGCGTCACCGGCAGCTCGGCGGCGAGCTCGGTCGCTGTCGCGTCGCCGCGCGCCGCGAGCGTCTCGACGACGAAGCGGCGCGTCGGATCGGCGAGCGCCGAGAAGACTTCAGACGACAACACCATGGAGAAGCTCTAACGCGCCGAAACGCGTGCTGTCGGGACGCACTGGACGGCGCGCTGCTGCGTCCTCGGTCGCGGCAATAGCGCTGCCATTGCCGCTCCCTGCGTCCTTGCATCGCACTCGTCCATTGCGCCCAGCCAGCGCGCGGTCGGCCCGTCAGAGCTTCTGAGCGCCTGCAGCTCGAGCGCCGGCCCGAACTCGGGCGACGACTCGCGGACGACGAGCACCGTGCCGTCGTCCCCATCCGCGAGCTCGACCTCGAGCAGGCCGTCGTCGTCCCAGCGCAGCGCGAGCCGCCGCTCCTCGTCGACCTCCTCGACGACGCCGCGCCGCTCCTCGCCGTTCTCCCAGCGGAACACCGCGTCGCCGCCGGGCCGCGCATCCAGCTCGACGTCGTTCGCGAACCACTCCTCGAGGCGCTCCGCCTCGGTCAGCGCCGCCCAGACCTCCTCGCGGGTGGCGTCGAGCTCGATCTCGCGGGTGATCTCCATCGTGCAACCTCCGAGTTGCGTATAGTATCTGCAACCGAATAGTTGCACGAAGGGAGGAGGTCGTGTCGGTGATCCCGATGGTGGTCGAGGCGGATGGGCGGATGGAGCGCTCGTTCGACATCTACTCCCGGCTGCTGCGTGAGCGGATCGTCTTTCTCGGGCGCGAGATCGAGGAGGAGATCGCGAACGTCATCGTCGCGCAGCTGCTCTTCCTCGATGCCGAAGAGCCCGGCAAGGACATTTCGCTCTACATCAACTCGCCCGGCGGCTCGGCCTACGCCGGCATGGCGATCTACGACGCGATGCAGCACGTGAGGAGCGAGGTGAAGACGATCTGTTACGGGATCGGCATGTCGGCGGCGGCGATGATCACCTCCGGCGGCGCGCCGGGGAAGCGGTTCGCGCTGCCGCACGCGAAGCTGATGATCCACCAGGGCTCGGCCGGCTATCGCGGGACGCCCGCCGACATCCAAATAGCCGCGAAGGAGATCGCGGCGACGACGCGGCAGATGGCGGAGGTGATCGCCCGCCATTCCGGCCGCGACGTCGAGCAGGTGATGGCGGACATCGACCGCGACCGCTTCATGACGCCCGACGAAGCGGTGGAGTACGGCCTCATCGACGAGGTCCTCGATAAGGTGAGCGCGTGAGCACGGCTGAGCGCGTACGCATCGAGGTGGGCTTCCAGGGCGGTCAGGTGGTCGGCGGGTTCGTCGACGTCTCGTCCGCCGACGAGCTCGAGCGGGCGTTGCATTCGGACGGGCCGCGGGTCGTCGTTCTCAATGCCGAGGACGGTCCGTACCACGTGGTCGTTCCGACGGTCGCGTACTTCCGCAGGTTCACCCGGGCGAGCCGGGTCGGTTTCGGCTCGGGCTAGTCCAGGGGATGCTTCCTGGGTGGCTCAAGCTTCGCCTGCCGCCGATTCGGCCGAGCACGTCCGGCAGCTCGTCGACCGCGCCCAGCAGGGCGACCGCGCGGCGCTCGAAGAGCTGTACCTGATCCACTTCGATCGGATCTACGGCTACCTGCACGTGAGCGTCGGCAACAGGCACGACGCCGAGGACCTGACGACGCAGACGTTCCTCAAGATGCTCGAGTCGATCGGGAAGTTTCGCTGGCAGAAGGCGCCGTTCTCCGCGTGGCTGTTCCGTATCGCGCACAACCTGGCGATGGACCACTTCCGCGCCCGGCGCCGCTGGCAGCCCGAGGAGGAGGTGCCGGAGCCTCCGGGCTCGGAGGAGCCTTCCGCCGAGATGGAGGCGATGCAGTCGATCGGACGGCAGTCGATGCTCGACCTGATCGAGACGCTCTCGCCCGAGCAGCAGCAAGTCCTGACGCTGAAGTTCGTGTTCAACTTCCCGAACGCCGAGGTGGCGACGATCCTCGGCAAGACGGAGGGCGCAGTCAAGTCGTTGCAGCACCGCGCGCTCGCGTCGCTTCAGAAGCAGGTCACGAAGCGCGCCGATTAGCCTGGGCGCATGTCGCTCGAGGTCGGAATCGTCGGGCTGCCCAGCTCCGGCAAGTCGATGCTGTTCCAGGCGCTCACGGGCGCGCGGGCGCACGGCGAGGTCGGCATGGCGGGGATTCCCGATCCGCGTCTGCAGCAGCTCGCGCAGGTCGTCGGCGCGCGCAAGGTGACGCCGGCCGCGATCCGCGTGGTGGAGGTGCGCGGGACCGGACCTGAGCTGCTCGGCAAGCTGCGCCAGGTCGACGCGGTGCTCGTCGTGCTCGACGGGTTCTCCGGGACTCGCGTTCCCGCGGACGATCGCGAGACGCTCGAGCTCGAGCTGCTCGTCGCCGACCGCGACCACGTCGAGCGCCGGCTCGAGCGCGTCGTGAAGCAGGCGAAGTCGGGCGAGCTGAAGTTGAAGAAGGAGGCTGCAGATCTCGAGGCGCTGGTCGCGCAACTCGACGCGGGTCAGAAGGTTGCGGAATGGCCCGGCGAGCTCGAGCCGCTGACGACGAAGCCGCTGATCGCGATCGAGAACGGCCCCGGCGGGATCGACCTGAAGCTCGAGGCAGAGCTCGTCGAGCTGCCTGAAGAGGAGGCGGCCGAGTTCCGCGGGGCGGGAGAGTCGGCGCTCGGCGCAGTCGTGCGGGAGCTCGCGAAGGCGCTCGACCTCATCACGTTCTTTACCGCGGGCGAGAAGGAGACACGCGCGTGGACGCTGCGGCGCGGGAAGACGGCGCTCGACGCGGCGGAGACGATCCACTCCGACATCGCGCGCGGGTTCATTCGCTGCGAGGTCATCCGCTGGGACGACCTCGTCGCCGCCGGCTCGCACGCAGAGGCCGCGCGAGCCGGCAAGCAACGGTTGGAGAGCAAGACGTACGTCGTCGAGGACGGGGACGTCCTCAACGTCAGGTTCAACGTCTAGCGTCAGCAGCAGTCCTCGCCGCTCCCCTCCGGGCAGCAGCCCTCGCAGCATCCGCGCATGTCCACCTCCTTGATATATTGATGAATATCGATGAAGACCTTACCGGTACTCCCCGCTCTCTGCTGTGGCCCGGATACGCCCGCCCTCGACGAGGACGAGCGCGACGTGCTCGCCTCGCGCTTCAAGGCGCTGGCCGATCCGACCCGCGTCGCGATCGTGAACCGACTTGCCGCCGCCGACGAGGTGTGCGTCTGCGACTTCGTCGCCGCGCTCGACCTCGCGCAGCCGACGATCTCGCATCACCTCAAGGTGCTGCGTGACGCCGGCCTCGTCGAAGCGAGCCGCCGCGGGACGTGGGCGTACTACCGGCTCGTGCCCGAGGCGGTCGACGCGCTGCGCGGCGCCCTCTCAGCCGGCTGAGATCAACACGACGCCGGCGAGCGTCGCCGCAACGCCGACGTTCTGCCCGAACTGCACGCGCTCACCGAGCACCGTGCGTGCGAGCAGCACCGTCACGACCGGGTAGAGCGACGCGAGCACCGAGACGACGCTGAGCAATCCGTGCTCCGACGCGGCGGCGGCGAAGAACACGTTGCCGCCGGTGTCGAGCAGCCCGATCGCGACGAGGGCCACGAGATGCGGACGGATTCCTTGCACCCGTTGCCCGCTCGCGAGCAGCGCCGTCCACACGAGCGTCACCGACGTCACGCGAAAGAGGAGCGACGGCCAGAGCCAGTCGGTGTGCGCTGCCGCGTGAAAGGGAATGAAGTACGCGCCGAACGCGAGCATCGCCAGCACTCCCCAGCCGGTGCCGGCGGCGAGCCGCGGCCGCTCTCCGCGCTCGACGGTCGTCATGACGCTGCCGCCGATCGCGGCGATGAACCCGATCTCCTGGAGGAAGCTGACCGGGTCGCCCTGGACGACGCCCCAGACGACGGGGATCGCCGACCCGAGGGCGGCGATGGGAACGATGACGCTGATCGCTCCAGCCGCCATGCCGCGATAGAACGCGAAGATCCCGGCGGTGCCGAGCAGTGCCGCAAGCGGCGCCCAGGCGACCTCCCAGCCCGGCGGGCCGCTGCCGCGCACCACGGCCATGATCACGAGCGTGGCGAGCCCGAACGGCTGGGACGCCGCCATGACGACGAGCGCCGGCAGCGCGCGGCTCTTGACGCCGCCGAGAAAGTCGCCGACGCCCCAGGAGATGCTCGAGACGAGCGCGAGGCCGGGCGCCAGCAACTAGTCGACAGGCCTCGTTGCCGCTACCGCGTCGAGCTGGTTCGCGTGGTAGAGCACGGCCGCCTCCGCCGTCCGCGCAAGCCGCACGTCGTGGTGGCAGGAGACTGCGTGGAGCACCTCGACGGGTGCGTGGGCGTCCTCGAGCATGCGCAGCCCGAGATGCACGTGGCCGAGCAGTCTCCCTTCGTCGGTCGGCTGGAACAGCGGCGGCGGCCCGAGCTCGCGCGTTCGCCCGACGTCGTGCACGAGGGCGGCGGCAAGCAAGAGGTCTGCGCGCAGGCGCGGATGCAGCTGGATCAGCTCGCGGCAGATCGTGGCGACGCCGACCGTGTGCTCAAGCAGGCCGCCGGCATACGAGTGGTGGCCGTCGGGCGTCGCGGGGTACTGACGCAACGGCGCCGCGCCGAGCACGCGTGAGACGAGCGCCCGCAGCCCGTCGTCATGCAGATCGGCCACGAGGAACTCAACGAAGCCTTCCAGCTCGTCCGCATCGCGGCGCAGTGCGGGCGCCATCGCCGCAGGATCGACGCCTTCCGCCGGCTCGAGCGTGCGCACTTCGAGCTGGAGCTTGTCGCGAAACTTCTCGACGCGCCCGAGCACGTGCACGGCATCGCCTTCGGCGAAGCGACCGTCGAGGAGCTCGACGTCGTTCCACACGCGCGCGGCGATGCGGCCGCTCGGGTCGACGAGCTCGAGCGCGAGGTACGAGGCGCCGTTGCGCGTCCGTAGCCGCTCCTTCTTCGCGACCGCATAGACGCCTTCGACGGTCCGGTTCTCCTCGAGCTGCGAGATCGCGGTCACCGCATGAAGTCTAAGGTTGCGTTTCGACGGTGGGGCGAGCGGAGACCGGAGTGCCGATGGCCCCGGACACGCGCTTCGGCCGCACAAGCCCCGTGCTCCGCTACTGGCTCGCCCACAGCGAGGGGTTCACCGTGAGCGGAGGTGCGAAGGGAGTCGTCGCCCGGCTCGTCCGCAACGGGGATCCCTACGAGCCGGCCGCGCTCGTTGTCGAGCGAGGGCGGCGGCGCCGAACGATCGACGCCGCGAGCGTCGTCGCGGTGCTCCCGAACCGGCAGGTCCTGCTCGTCGAGAAGACGCAGCGACGACGGCGCCGCAGGCCGCTGCTACGGTCAGTGCGGTGGCCGAGATCCGTCCTTTCCGTGCGCTTCGTTATGACGAGGGTGTCGCCGGACCGCTTGCAGATCTCGTGGCACCACCGTACGACGTCATCTCGCCCGAGCAGCGCACGGCGTACCTCGCGCGCAGCCCGTACAACGTCGTCCACCTGACGCTTCCCGACTCGGACGAGCAGGCGGCGCGCGACCTTGCCGACTGGCGCACCCGCGGCGTACTCGCACGGGAGGACGAGCTGGGGTACTGGTGGCTATCGCAGGACTACGTCGGGCCCGACGGCGTCGCACGCCGGCGCGAGGGTTTCGTCGCGACGCTCCACGCCGAGCCGTACGAGAAGCGCGTCGTCCTGCCGCACGAGCGCACGCACGCAGGGCCGAAGGAGGGCCGGCTGCGCCTGCTGCGCGCAACGCGAACGCAGCTCGAGCCGCTGTTCTTCCTCTGGGACGGCTCGATCGACATCGACGGTCTCGGCGAGCCCGACCTGCAGGTCGACGGCGATAAGCTCTGGCGCTTGGACCCGGAGTTCGGGACAGCACTCGAGGACGAGCTACGCGATGCGCAACTGCTCATCGCGGACGGTCATCACCGCTACGAGACGACGCTCGCGTTCAGCGACGATCCGTGGCTCCTCGCCGTCATCGTTCCCACCGGGCAGGAGGGGCTCACGATCTTCCCCACGCACCGGCTCGCGCAGTCGGTCGACGGCGCGCGCGGCGAGCCGATCGAACCGCCCGGCGACGAGCTGCCCGGCGTCGTGCTCTACCGCGACGGCCGGTACGAGCTGGTCCGCGGCGAGGGCCCCGACCCGGTCGTCGTGGACGCGCTCCATCCCGAAGGCGTCACCTACACGCCCGACCTGCGCGAGGCGGTCGCAGCCGTCGACCGCGGCGATGCGGAGGCTGCGTTCCTGCTCCGCCCGACGCGCATCGAGGACGTCTGGGAGGTCGCCCGCCGCGGCGAGGTGCTGCCGCAGAAGAGCACGTTCTTCTATCCGAAGCTGACGAGCGGCCTGCTCCTCTATCCCATTGATTGACTGGCTCGCCGTCTGCCGCGCCGCGACGGAGGACGTGCGCGGTGTCCTCGTCGGCATGCCGTCGCGCGCGGCGCGCGAGTCCGTTCTCGGCCAAGGGCTCGGTGGCGACGACACGACCGCGATCGACCAGGCGGCCGAGAACGCGATCCTCGCGCACTTCGCCGACATCGACGTCACGATCGTCTCCGAAGAGGTCGGCCGCGTCGGTGACGGAAAGACGATCGTCGTCGTCGATCCGATCGACGGCTCCGTGAACGCAAAGCGCGGCATCCCGTTCTTCAGCGTCTCGATCGCCATCGCCGCGGGCGAGACGATGGGCGACGTCTTCTTCGCGTACGTCTACGACTTCGGCACCGGCGAGGAGTGGACGGCACGGCGCGGCGAAGGCGCGTGGCTGAACGGCGAGCCGCTCGGCGCCGAGCGGCCGAAGGATCGCATCGAGATCCTCAGCTTCGAGGCGACGAGGACGCAGCTCATCGCACGCGACGCGCCGAAGGTCGCCGAGCTCGCGGACCGGCTGCGGATGATGGGCTCGCTCGCGCTCTCGTTGTGCCACCTCGCCGCCGGCCGTGTCGACGGCGTCTGCTCGCTCAAGGCGGCGCGCTCGGTCGACATCGCCGCCGCACAGCTGCTCGTGCGCGAGGTGGGTCTTGCGATCGAGCTGTTCGACGACTCGCGTTCGTTCGGCGAGGCCGAGCTCGACCTCACCGGGCGCTCGCGCGTCGCCGCCGCCGGCACGCCCGAGCTCTGCGCGCAGATCGGCGCGGCGCTGTCGGCCTGAGCCACACGCCGAAGGGCCCTTCATGCCAAGGCCGGCCGGCTGAAGCGCGGCGTCTATCACTTCTACTGCTCCGTGCCGGGTCATGAGGACGCCGGGATGTCGGGCGCGCTGACCGTCTCGTAGTCGGCATTCTCGAGTCTTGCTAGTACGCGTGCCCGGTGACGAGCTTCGCGACGAGGAACATGAGCCCGATCTCGAAGGCGATGAGCGCTCCGAGTGCGCAGAACGAGAGCGCGACGATCTGCCAGAGCGGCATCTCGTCCCGGTCGCGGGTCATCTCATGCTCTGTTCCCGGCGGACGTACGATTCACGCGTGCGGCAAACGATCCTGATCCTCGTAGCGACGTTCGCGCTCGCCGCCTGCGGCTCGTCGCAGGGACGGACGACGACGACCGCCGCCGCGGCGAAGCCGAAGGTGACGATCGTCGGCCAGGACCACCATCCCCTCGTCGGCAAGAACTGGCACTACGAGGTGCGCGTGACCCTCGCCGGGAAGCCCGTGGCCGCGTTCATCCACCTGCAGTTCCTCTTCAACGGCGTGCCGGTCGGCGAGGTCGGCAAGCACACCGTGAAGAACGGGTTCTGGCAGGAGACCTTCAGTGGGAAAGGGGCATTCCCGGCCGCAGCGCGCGGGCAGCCGCTCGTGCTGCGCGCCACCGTGACCGTCAAGGGCCACCCGGTCGTGAAGGCCGGCTGGCCGATCGTCGTCCGGTGAACGGCGCCTCGGTCGAGGTCCGCCACGTTCGCAAGAGCTTCGAGAACGGCACGATCCGCGCGCTCGAGGACGTCTCGCTCGAGCTTGCGCCGGGCGACCTCATCGCGCTGACCGGGCCTTCGGGTTGCGGCAAGAGCACGCTCCTCAACCTCATCGGTGCACTCGACCGGCCCGATGCAGGCGAGATCGTCGTCGCCGGCGAGGATGTGGCGCGACTCGCGAATCCGGCGCGCTATCGCGCGCGGACGGTCGGCTTCGTCTTCCAGTTCCACAACCTCATCGCCACCTTGTCGGCGCTCGAGAACGTGCAAGTGCCGATGCTCGGCGAGGCGAAGCGCACGGTGCGCGAGCGACGCGCGCGCGAGCTGCTCGCCGAGGTCGGCCTCACAGAGCGCGTACGAAGCTATCCGGCGACGCTCTCGGGCGGCGAACGCCAGCGTGTTGCGATCGCGCGCGCGCTCGCGAACGGTCCGCGCTTGCTGCTCGCGGACGAGCCGACGGGCGCGCTCGACTCGGACACGGGCGCGCAGATCCTCGAGCTCCTGCGCGGCGTGCGCGAGGAGCACGGCACGACGATCCTGCTCGTGACGAACGACGACGGTGTCGCCGCTCAGGCCGACGGCGTGCTGCGCATGCGTGACGGGCGACTGGCGGACGCTACTCCCGGCGAAGCGCTTCGATCGGGCTGAGCCGCAGCGCGCGCCACGTCGGGTAGATCGCGCCGATCAGCCCGACGCCGAGCGCGAATGCCAGTCCCCAGCCGAACACGCCGGCCGTGAAGTCCGGCGTCACGAGGTTCGACAGCCCGGTCTGCGTGGTGAACACGCGCGCCGCGAGCACGCCGAGCCCGAGCCCGAGCGCGAGCGCGACGAGCGAGATGCCGAGCGCCTCGCTGACGATGAGCGCGGCGATGCGCCGTCCGGGCCACCCGACCGCGCGCAGGATGCCGATCTCCCGCACGCGTTCGAACACCGACATCGCCATCGTGTTCGTGACGCCGACGCCTCCGACGATGAGCGCGAGCACGGAGATGACCCAGCCCACGTTGATGATCAAGCGCGACGACGTGTCGACCTTCACCGCTTGGCCCGGCTCGACGATTGCCACGATCCCGTACCGGGTCTCGAGGCGCCGCGCGACGACCGGCGGCCGCTGGCCGAGCTTCACCGTCACGGCGATCGTCGTAACCTCGCCCGGGTGCTTCGCGAGCGTCTGCACCGTTGGCAGGGGCAGAACAACGCCCTGGTCCTCGAAACGGTTGCCGCTGTGGAACACGCCGGACACGCGGAATGTGCGTCCGGCGATGCGCACGCTGTCGCCGACGCGCGCGCCGAACCGATCCCCGGCGAGCGCGCCGCTGCGGTTGCCTGCGACGAGCGTCAACCGTTGCGCGGGGAACTGACCGGGCACAAGCCCGAAGACGAGCGACGACGCCTTCTTGTTCACCGTCGTGACGAGCAGGAAGATGCGCGCGGTTTCCGCGACGCCGGGATCGCGCGCAACGTCCCGTTCGAGCCGGTCCGGCAAGAGCGAGCGGGTCGCGTCGTTGACACCGCTCTGGAAGAGCCCGAAGTCGGCGCGGCCGAGGTGAATGAGATCGGACGCCGTGCGCGTGGTCCCTGCCGAGATCGAGAGCAGCGCGACGATGAGCCCGACGCCGATCGCGACGCCCGCTGCGGTCAGCAAGGTGCGCACGGGGCGCCGCAGCAGGTTCTTCCAGACGAGGCCCTGCCAGGTCATCCACGGGTATCTTGGACTACATGCGCGAAGCCGTCCTGAAAGCGCTCGAACAGGTCATCGACCCCGAGCTGCAGCGTCCCGTCACCGAGCTCGACATGGTGCGCGGGGTCGAGATCGACGACGGGATCGTCTCCCTGACGATCGTGCTCACCGTCGCCGGCTGCCCCCTCCGCGATTCGTTCCAGGAGCAGGTCGATCGCGCACTGTCGACCGTTCCCGGTGTGCGCGGGTTCGAGCTGGCCTTCGACGTCATGACTCCCGAGGAGCGCCAGGCGCTGACGACGAAGCTGCGCGGCGGCGCGCAACGGCAGGACTCGCCCATCAGGTTGAGCCCCGGCACGCGCGTGCTCGCGATCGCGAGCGGCAAAGGCGGCGTCGGCAAGTCGTCGCTCACCGCGAACCTCGCGGTCGCGTTCTCGCAGCTCGGGCAGCGCGTCGGCGTTCTCGACGCCGACATCTACGGACACTCGATCCCGCACATCCTCGGCATCCACCAGAAGCCGGTCGCTGTCGACCAGATGATCGTGCCGCCGGTGAAGGACGGCCTGAAGCTCATGTCGATCGGGTTCTTCCTCGAGACGAGCAACGAACCGGTGATGTGGCGCGGCCCGATGCTGCACAAGGCGCTCGAGCAGTTCCTCACCGACGTGCACTGGGGCGATCTCGACGTGCTCGTCGTCGACATGCCACCTGGCACCGGTGACGTCGCGATCTCGCTCGGCCAGCTGCTACCGCGCGCTGAGGTCGTCGTCGTGACGACGCCGCAGAAGCTCGCGCAGGATGTTGCGTCGCGCGCGGCGACGATGGCGCAGAAGATCAACATGCGCCTGGTGGGCGTGATCGAGAACATGAGCGGCGACGTGTTCGGCACCGGCGGCGGCGCCCTGCTTGCGGACGAGCTCGACGTGCCGCTGCTCGGCACCGTGCCGCTCGACTCGCTGTTGCGCGAGCAGGGCGACCTGGGCGAGCCGATCGTCGCGGCGCATCCCGACGCAGAGAGTGCGCAGGCGATCATGGCGATCGCCGAGGCGATCGATGCGCGCCGCGAGGGCGGCACCATCCTCAAGTCGCTGCCGCTCGTTGGCTAACGCGGAGCTCGTCAAGGAGATCTACGAGCTTGCGCGGCGCGCGAATCACCGCGAGCTGCGCACGCACCTGCACGACGACGTGACCTGGCATCCCGCGCGCGAGGACGCGTGGAAGGCATGTACGGGCGCGGACGAGGTCGTGCAGACGCTCCTGTGGCGGTCGTCGGCGAATCGCCTGCGCCCCGGCGAGATGCTCGAGCTCGGCGGGCTCGTCTTCGTCCAGCTGCGCGGCAAGCGGCTCGAGCGCATCGGCGCCAAGGGCTTCGTCCCCAAGCTGTTCCAGGTCATCGCGATCCGGGAAGGGAAAGTCGTGAGCATCAAGGACTACGCGAAGCGCACGGAGGCCCTCGAGGCCGCCGGCGTCAAGCTGTGAATTCGGCCGCATTCTTCGACCTCGACCGCACGTTGCTGCGGAGATCCTCTGCCCTCGCGCTCGCCGGGTCGTTCCGCGAGCGCGGGCTCATCTCGCGCATGCAGCTTGCGAAGGCGGCGGCATGGCAGCTTCTGTTCGTCATGCGCGGCGCGAGTCACGAGACGGTCCGTCGCGCAGCGGAGGACGGGCTGCTCGTCCTGCGCGGGTCGACGCCGGAGGAGCTGCGCACGCTCGTCGCCGAAGCGTTGGAGCCCGTGCTGCGCCCACTCGTCTACGCCGAGCCGCTCCACCTCGTCGAGCAGCATCGGGCGCGTGGCGAGCCGGTCTACATCGTGTCGGCGACGCTGCAGGAGATCGTCGAGGCGATCGCGGCCGATCTCGGCTTCGACGGCGCACTCGGCACGATCTGCGAGGTGAAGGACGGCATGTACACCGGGCGCGCGGTGCGCGCGCTCCACGCCGAGAACAAGGTGGTCGCCGTCCGCGAGCTCGGGTTCGAGCTCGACCTGTGCACCGCCTACTCCGACAGCCATACCGATCTGCCCTTGCTCGAGGCGGTCGGCCATCCGGTCGCCGTCAATCCCGACCGCGCGCTGCGCCGCATCGCCGGCGAGCGCGACTGGCCCGTCCTCGAGTTCCAGCGCCGTGCAGCCTGAAGAGGCGCTCGCGCGCCTGCGCGCGCGTGGCTTCTCCGAAGACGACGCGGCGCGGCTCCATACGCACTTCTCCGACGCGGAGGCGCGCGGGAAGAAGGGTCATGGTTACTCGCGCGTCGAGTGGCTCGAGACGCTCGAAGTCGATCCCGGCGCGCAGCCGGAGACGGTCGAGGCGTTCGACTCGTTCGAGCGCTGGCATGGGCGCGGCGCGCTCGGCTACCTCGTGCTCGACGCGGTCGTTCGCGCGCAGCTTGCCGATCCGCCCGAGCACGCGCGCGTCGTCGTGTGCGAGCAGACCTTTCCGACGGGGATGCTCGGCCACTGGGTACGCCGCCTCGCCGAGGGCGGGCTCGTGGCGCTGCTGACGGCGACGTCGCCGGCGCGGCTCGGGCCGCCCGGCGGACCGAAGGTCGCCGGCACGAACCCTCTTGCGATCGGAATCCCCGGCGATCCGCCGGTCGTCGTCGACGTGTCGATGGGCGCGGTGACCTACGGCGACGTGATCGCCGGCCTCGCGCAGCCCGAGGAGCTCGTGCCCTTCGGCGGCGAGCAGTGGCACAAGGCGTTCGCGCTCGCGCTCGGGTTGCAGCTCGTCGTCGACGCACTCCATCGCGAGCAGGGGTTCGGCGCCGTGCTGCTCGTCGCGCACCCCGAGTCGGATCCGGTCGCGGCGCTACGCGCTACGGGGATTCGCCTGCCGGGAAGCGCGGATCGTCCTTGATCGACGCGAGGTCGTCTTCCTTCGCCGCGAGCGCGGCGTAGTCCGGCCGCGCCTCGCAGGCGACGCGAAGGAGCTCCAGCGCACGATTGGCGTTCCCGGCGCGCGCCTCGACGCACGCGAGGTGATAGCGGATCGCCGGGATGTCGCGCTCGGCGAGCGCCTCCTCGAGGATCGTGCGCGCGGTGTCCCAGTCGCCGGCGTTGCGCGCGGGCAGCGACGGGAAGATGTACTCCCACGACGACACCGCGTGCGTACCCGGCTGGCCGCCGATCGCGAGCACCGTCGTCCCTGCTTCCTTCGCGATCGCGTGGCGCTTCTGCTTCGGGTCGTCGAGGAAGACGATCGTGCCCCACGGCGCGTCGATCTCCTCGCCGTCCACCGTGAACGTCGCGTGACCGCGGATGACGACGTATGCCTCTTCCTCGGTCTGCTCGGTGTGCTCCTCGACGACCTCGTCGCCCGCCTTGCCCGCCGTATACGCATTGATGCCGAACGCCGTGATCCCGAGTGGCCGGCGCACCGGCTGCCAGGAGAGCGTGCCGAGCACCGGCAGGCCCTCGATGTCGTCAATCCGAACTGTCTTCACGAAGCGCCTCCAAGACGACGGGGTCGATCGCATCGTCACCGTCGACGCGCTCCTCGAGATTCGCGACGCCCGCCCAGGCGTCGAGGTCTGCGAAGCCGAGACGATCGAGCCGTGTGCGCACCTCGGCGAGCAGATCGCCCTCGAGCGGGAGCCACCGCTCGCGCGGCGTGCGCCCGAACAGGCGGTCGTGGAGCGTGTACAGGCGCTTCAGCTCGTCGATCGGTCGTATGTGGTCCTCGACCCGGAGGTCGACGAGCGTGTCCGACAGCTTTCCGTAGCCGCCGTCGCGCTCGACGACGAGGAGCGACGCGGACTGCTGGCCGCGCCGGTCGCCGCCCGCCGCCTGTGCCGCGATGAGGCAGTCGAGCAGGCGCTCGGCGAGGCTCCCCTTCGAGCTCTCGAACGTCTCGGCGAGCGCGTCGACCGTCTCGCCGCTGACGAGGATGTTCCCCTGTGCCGCGTAGCCCGGCCCGGTGCGATGACCCGCCCATTCGTTGCACTCCGGCCCGGTCCAGCTCGCCGAGCCGCCGTGCGCGTCGACGACCCCGAGCTGCCGCTGGTTCCGGCCGTCGTCCGCGGCCGTGAGCCGTTCCACGACCTCCTTTGCGCTGAGGCCGTCGCGCATGAGCGCGAGCCCGTCCGGCCCGTAGCGCGGGTTCGCATACGCCTGCGTCGCGATCGCGCCGACGTGGGGTTCCGCCCACGGCACGACCGAGCCGACGGAGAGGAACTTCGACTGCACCGCCACGCCCCACTGCTGCGCGTCCGGGTCGTGTGCGGCGATCGAGTACGTCATCCGTACGTCAGCTTGGTGAGGTCGAGCGTCAGCAGATCGTTCCGATCCGCCGGCACGACGACGCAGGACACCTCGGGACGCGCGAGCGCCGCCTTCACCGCCTCGGCGCTGCCGGCGCGGACGACCACGGGCCGCCCCTCGGCGAAGGCCGCCCGGAGCGAATCGACGTCGCCGACGTCGTCGACGAGGAGCGCGCCCTCGACATCGACTTCTCCGTCAGCGGCGAGCTCCGGCACGCGCCTGCCGGTTGCGCCGAACCAGCGCTCCCTCACAGGGCGATCGACTCCCCCGGCTCGATCCGCTCGATGGTCACGTCCGGCGCGAGCTTCGCGAGCTCGTCAGGCGTTCCCTTGAGCGGCGGGAACGTGCCGAAGTGACATGGGACGCACCGTTTCACGCCCAGCAGCTCGAGCGCGAGCGCGGCCTCCTTCGGATCCATCGTGTAGTGGCCGCCGATGGGAAGCACCACCACCTGCGGGTCGTACAGCCGCGCGATGAGCTGCATGTCGCCGAACACGTTCGTGTCGCCGGCGAAGTAGACCCGCTTGCCGTCGGCGCCGACGACGATGCCGACCGGCTCGCCCATGTACTCGAGGTCGTTGTTCGAGCTCGAGTGCTGCGCGTGCGTGAGTGTGAACGTGATCCCGTCCACGTCGACGGTGCCGCCCTTGTTCGGATCGAGCACGTTCGTCAGCTTGTGCTTGATCTGCAGCCAGTCGGCGAACTCGACCGGTGCGATGACGGTCGAGCCGTGCTTCTGCGCGATCTCGACGGTGTCGCCGAGATGGTCGCCGTGCGCGTGCGTGAGCGCGATGATGTCCGCGCGCTCGGGTTCCAGCTCGTTCTCGGGGCACTTCGGATTGCCGTGCAGGAAGGGGTCGATGTAGACGCGCTTTCCGCTCTCGGTGTCGAGGCGGAACGTCCCGTGACCCAGCCAGGTGAGTGTCGTTGTCATAGGTTCGAATCTAACGTGGGAGGACCATCCGATGCGGAGGCGAAGCTATGTTTCCGATGGGCTCTCGCGTTCTGCCCCTCGTGCTCGCGCTCGGCGCGGTTCTCGCCGACGCGGGCGGCGTCCACCGGC
>DATGEH010000160.1:0-5334 GCA_035310325.1 Gaiellaceae bacterium | reverse complement strand
CTACATCGTCATCCCGCGCGGGACGACGTACCGCTTCATGCCCGAGGGCGAGCAGCGTCACCTCGTGTTCGAGACGCCGGGACTGATCGAGATCCCGCACCGCTATCGCAACGAGTACGGGATGCTGAAGGAAGGCGCGCCGTACTACCACCGCGATATCCATCCGCCCACCGAGCTGAAGACGGTGCGCGAGAAGGGCGAGTTCGAGGTGAAGGTGCGCGTGCGTGGCGGCTACCAGACGTACGTCGTCGACTATCACCCGTTCGACGTCGTCGGCTGGGACGGCTACCTGTATCCGTGGACGTTCTCGATCCACGACTTCGAGCCGATCACCGGCCGGATCCACCAGCCGCCGCCGTCGCACCAGACGTTCCAGGGACAGAACTTCGTCATCTGCTCGTTCTGTCCGCGCAAGCTCGACTTCGACCCGCTCGCAGTGCCGATCCCGTATCACCATTCGAACCTGCAATCGGAGGAGATGATCTATTACGTCTCCGGCAACTTCGGGTCGCGGAAGGGCGTCGAGGTCGGGTCGATCACCCTGCACCCGTCGGGGTTGCCGCACGGTCCGCAGCCGGGCCTCGCCGAGAAGGCGATCGGGATGCACGAGACGCACGAGCTCGCCGTCATGTGCGACACGTTCCATCCGCTGCGGCTCACGCAGTTCGCGAAGGAGCTCGACGACGGCACATACTGGCACTCGTGGTACGAGAACGCCCAGAGCGACGCCGAGGACGCGTCGGGTGCCGGGCTGACCTCGCACTTCTAGGAGGGCTTGGCGGGATGGCGCTCGTCGCAGGGCACCATCTGCGACACAGCCTCCATTTCGCCAAGCCCTCTTGGTGGATTTACGCAGGCGTTACGTTCGCCAGCGGTTGGCCTTACGCCGGCGGAAGATGGTCGGTGCATGAAGACCCTCCTCACACTCACAGTGGTCGCCCTCGCCCTCGCGGCCGTGCCGGTCGCGCTCGGCGACGACATCTCACCGCCCTCGATGATCCAGACGACGCCGTCCGGCCAGGCACAGACGCAGGGCCAGCACGCGGGCGCGCGGCTGCAGCTCATCCGGGCACGCGTCGTCATGATCGAGCGCCGGTTCGCGAAGCGCTGCGGCACCGACAGCAGCAAGGCTCCTCAGCAGTGCGTCGACTTCGCGACCAAGGCGGCCGGCCGCCTCGGCACGATCGACACGAAGTTGCAGGCACTCATCGCCAAGCGGCAGCAGGCCGGCAAGAACGTCGATCCGCTGACGAAGCTCGACACGGCGGTGCAGACGCTCGCCCAGAAGTTGCACGACTGGTTGGGGTCCTAGTCATGTGACTACGGTCCGGGCATGGCGTTCCTCGCCGTGCCCGGGCCGTTCGACTTCGCGCTCACGACCGAGCGCTTTCGCGTCTTCGGGATCGACCGCGCCAATCTCTGGCACGAAGGCGGCCTCCATCGCGTCGTCGGCGGCCGCGAAGTGCGCATCGAGGCGGCCGAAGGCGGCGTCGACGTCGAGCCGCTCGACGCGGAGACCGAGCCGGTCGTGCGCATGGTGCTCGGCCTCCGCTTCGAGCTCGATTCGTTCTACGCCTGGGCTGCCGACGACGAGCTGCTCGCAGCGACGGTTCCACGGCTCGCCGGGTTTCGGCCGTCGCTCACGCCGGATCCGTTCGAGATGCTCGTCGGCGCGATCGTCGCGCAGCAGGTGTCGCTCTTCTCGGCGTTCGCGATCCGCAACCGGCTGATCGAGCACTTCGGCGAGCGTGCGGGGGAGGCGTGGTCGTTCCCCACGCGCGCGCGGCTGGCGGCGACCTCCGAGGAGGAGCTGCTCGCGCTCGGCTTCTCGCGGCGCAAGGCCGAGTACGTCGTCGGCCTCGCGCGTGACGCCATCGATCTCGACGCGCTCGCGCAGCTGCCAGATGAGGACGTGAAGGCGCGTCTCACCGAGCTGCGCGGGATCGGCGACTGGACGGCGGAGTGGTTCCTCGCGCGCCATCTCGCGCGGCCGAATGCGTGGCCTGCCGGCGACCTCGCGCTTCGCAAGGCGGTCGCCCCGCTGGACGTTCACGAGGCGCGCGTACGCTTTCATCCGTTCGAGAACCTGTCCGCGCACTACCTCTTGCTCTCGAAGCGCGTCCCGTGATCCGCCAAGCCACCACAGCCGACCTGCCCCTCGTGCGCGAGCTGTGGCGCGCGTTCGAGGAGGAGATTCCGGAACCGTCGTGGCACGACGACGAGCTCGAGCAGGATCTCGAGTGGCTCGCCGGCGTCGTCGAGAACGAGACCGTGCTGCTCGCCGACGACGTCGGCCTCGCCGTCGCGCTGATGAAGGGCACGCGTCTCGGCTTCCTCGAGATGCTGTACGTGCGGCCGGCGGCGCGCGGCGCCGGGATCTCGCGCGACCTCACACGCGAAGCGGCAGCGCAGCTGCGTGCGCGTGGCGCAGAGGTGATCGAGCTCGAAGTGCTCGCGTCGAATGCGCATGCGCGCGACGTCTACGACCGCTGGGGCTTCGAGTCCATCGAGTTGACGCTCGCCGCGCCGATCGACGCGCTCGAGCGGCGGCTCGGCGAACGCTCGACCGGGCCGACGCTCGGCACGATTCACGTGCAGACCGACGACCGCGGCGCGATCGAGAAAGTCGTGACGAAGACGCTGCCTCGGCTCGGCAAGTCGGCGGCCACCAAGGTCGGCGAGCCGCAGAACGGCTGGGTCGCCATCGAGGACGAGCTCTGCTCCCGCGAGCCGAGGCATCTGAAGGCGCTGGCAAAAGAGCTGTCCTACTCGCTCGCCGCCGTCGTGCTCGCGCTCGGAATAGAAGAGGGGGCGGTCGTTCGTTACAACCTCTATGACCGCGGGTCCGACGTCGACGAATATCTCTCCGTTCCGGAGTACTACGGCGCGCTGCCGCCCGGCGACGTGATCGCGCTCGGTGCGAATCCGACCGTCGTCGCGCGTCTGACCGGCGCCGACCCGCAGCGCGTGCGCGAGACGGCGCGGACTGCGAAATCGCCCGCGGACCTTCCGTCCGCACAAGACTTGTACGAGCAGATCGCCGACGCGATGGGGGTGAGCGTCTGATGCTCACCCTGTACGACGCCGCGCGCTGCCCGTACTGCGCCCGCGTGCGCATCACGCTCGCCGAGAAGGACGTCGAGTTCGAGGCGATCGAGATCGACCTCCAGGACCGTCCTGCATGGATCTACGAGAAGAACTCGACCGGGCGCGTGCCCGTCGTCGAGGAGGACGGCTGGATCCTCCCCGAGTCGGCGGTGATCATGGAGTACCTCGAAGAGCGGCATCCCGAGCCGCCGCTGCTCGCCGCGGATCCCGCCGACCGTGCGCTCGCGCGGCTGTGGATCTTCCGGCACGACGACCTGACGAAGCCGTACTACGCGCTGCGCCGCGGCGAGGAGGATGCGCGCCCCCGGCTCGATGCTCAGCTCGCGAAGCTCGCCGACGCGCTTGCGTTGCGGCCCTGGCTCGGAGGCGCCGACTACGGCCTCGCCGACATCGCGTACGTCCCGTGGATCCTGCGCATGCAGCAGCTGCTCGATGTCGAGCTCCCGGCGAACGTCGATGCGTGGGTCGCGAGGATGCTCGAGCGGCCCGCCGTCGCCGCCGAGGCAGGTATCGTCGCCGCGCTGTGAGACGCGTCGTCGATTCCGCCTGGCTCGCCGAGCACTTGCACGACGACGACGTCGTCGTCGGCGACGTGCGCGGGCCGAACGCGCACATTCGCGGGCACATTCCCGGTTCGCGCCCGCTCGTGCTCGGCTCGCCGCCGCCCGGCGCCGACGAGGCGACGGTGCAGGAGCTTGCGAAAGAGGTCGAGCTGCGGCTGCGTCGCCACGGCATCACCGGCGGCGAGCAGCTCGTGCTCGTCGACCGCGGCGACGGTATGGGCGCGATGCCGGCCGCGCAGCTTGCCGAGCTCGCCGGTCATACGCGCGTTTCGATCCTCCTCGGCGGCATGGCGGGGTGGGAGGGCGAGATCGCGGAAGGCGCGGTCGTGCTCGAGCCAGTGCGCTCGTCGTCGCTCGCGCCGGCGCTGCGCGCGTTCCCGACGCGGCAGGAGATCGCGTCGCGGCTCGACGACTCGGCGTTGACGGTGCTCGACGTGCGGCGCGACGAGGAGTACACGGGCAAGCACGGCAGCGCGTGCGACCCGCGGCAGGGGCACATCCCCGGCGCGAAGCACGTCGAGGTGAGCACGCTCTTCGCCGGTCCCGGTCAGCCGCAGTCGCCGGAGCGGATTCGCGAGCTCGTCGGCTTGCCCGAGGGAGCGGAGGTTGTCGCGTACTGCCATTCGGGCTCGCGCTCGGCGCTCGCGACGCTCGCGCTGCGCAGCGCCGGCTACGACGCCCGCAACTACGCCGGCTCGTGGCACGAGTGGTCGCGCTATCCCGAGCTTCCGCTCGAGCGCTGACTGCGAAAAGCTCGCTAGACGCGCGCGACGGAGGCGGCCGCGAGGAACGCCTCGCACAGCGTGCGGCCGAGTTCCTGCCACGGACCGATCTGCGCGGGCGTCTCGCGCCGCAGGCCGTCGGGGTCCGGCGGCGGATCCTCGAAGCTCGCGATCCAGCCGTCGAGCTGCGGCGCCGTCACCTCGGGATGGAACTGCACGCCCCAGCACGCGTCGCCGAGACGGAACGCCTGCGTCGTGCGCGACGTGCGCGCGAGCTCGACCGCGTCGGCGGGAACGTCGTACGTGTACTGGTGCCACACGAGCGCGGGGAAGCGCGGCGGCAGCGAGCCGAGCACCGGATCCGCAACCCCTGCGTCGGTCAGCTCGACGTCGATCCAGCCGATCTCCGCCTCGTCCAGCCGCCGCACGCGCGCGCCCGCCGCGCGCGCGAGCAGCTGCACGCCGAGGCAGACGCCGAGCACGGGACGGCGCTCGGCGATGAGCGACTCGAGCCAGCGCGCCTCCTCCGGGATCCACTCGTGCAGCGCATCCTGGTCGGGATGCATCGCGCCGCCGAAGATGACGTACGCGTCGTAGGAGTCGAGCGGCTCGGGCGGCGGCGTCCCCAACGCGAAGCTCCACTCGTCGAGCCGGTGGCCCGCGCCCTCGATGACCGGCGCGAACGTCTCGGCGCGCGCCTCAGGCCCATGCACGACGGAGAGGACCTTCATGCGAGCAGGGTACGCAGTTGGAGGGCGTTCGTGGCGGCCTGCGACACGCGGCCGAGCGGATTGTGCGGGTCCTCGGCCGTCGCGTTGTTGTTGAACACCGCGAAAGCCTGCTGCGCCTGGCCGGCGAGCTCGCGCAGCGTCGGCACCCATTCCGCGAGCTCGGCCTCGCTGTAGAGGTAGTCGAAGCGCTCGGCCGCCGAGCTGCCGCGC
>DATGEH010000159.1:0-2795 GCA_035310325.1 Gaiellaceae bacterium | reverse complement strand
CCTACCAAGCCCTCGAGAAGTACGGGCGCGACCTCACCGCGGCCGCGCGGCGGTCCAAACTCGACCCGGTGATCGGCCGCGACGCCGAGATCCGCCGCGTCATCCAGGTCCTAGCGCGCCGAACCAAGAACAACCCTGTCCTGATCGGCGCGCCCGGCGTGGGCAAGACCGCCATCGTCGAGGGCCTGGCCCAGCGCATCGTGGCCGGCGACGTTCCCGAGGGCATCAAGGACAAGTCCGTGATCGCGCTCGACCTGGGCGCGCTCGTGGCCGGCGCGAAGTTCCGCGGCGAGTTCGAGGAGAGGCTCAAGGCGGTCTTGAAGGAGGTCGCCGCCCAGGAAGGTCGCGTCATCCTCTTCATCGACGAGCTCCATACGCTCGTCGGCGCGGGCGCGGCCGAAGGCGCGATGGACGCGGCCAACCTCTTGAAGCCCATGCTCGCACGCGGCGAGCTGCGCTGCGTCGGCGCCACCACGCTCGACGAGTACAAGAAGGGCATCGAGAAGGACGCCGCGCTCGAGCGCCGCTTCCAGCCCGTCTACGTCGGCGAGCCGAGCCTCGAGGACACGGTCGCGATCCTGCGCGGCCTCAAGGAGCGCTACGAGCTGCACCACGGGGTGCGCATCCGCGACGCTGCGCTCGTCGCGGCCGCCGTGCTCTCGCAGCGCTACATCGCCGACCGCTTCCTGCCCGACAAGGCGATCGACCTCGTCGACGAAGCGGCGTCCCGGTTACGGATGGAGATCGACTCGTCGCCGCTCGAGCTCGACGAGGCGGAGCGGCGTGTACGCCAGCTCGAGATCGAGCTCGCGGCGATGAAGAAGGAGTCGAAGGACGTGCGCGCGCCGCTCGAACGCGAGCTGAGCGAGGCGAAGGAAGCGCGCGACGCGCTGGCCGCGCGCTGGGCCGAAGAGAAGTCCGCGCTCGAGCGCGTGAAGGAGATCACGAAGAAGATCGACGATCTGCGCATGGAGGCAGAGCGCGCGGAACGCACGGGCGATCTCCAGCGCGTCGCCGAGATTCGCTACGGCGAGCTGCCCGCGCTCGAGAAGGAGCTCGAGAAGCGCGACGCGCTCACGGCCGACACGATGGTGAAGGAAGAGGTCGACGAAGACGACGTTGCCGCCGTCGTCGCGCGCTGGACCGGTATTCCGGTCGACCGGCTGCTCGAGGGCGAGACCGAGAAGCTCGTGCTCATGGAGGAACGGCTGCACAAGCGGGTCGTCGGACAGGAAGAAGCGGTCGAGGCGGTCGCGAACGCGCTGCGCCGCGCGCGCACCGGCCTGCAGGATCCGAACCGGCCGATCGGCTCGTTCGTCTTCCTCGGCCCGACCGGCGTCGGCAAGACCGAGCTCGCGCGCGCGCTCGCGGAGTTCATGTTCGACGACGAGCGCGCGATGGTGCGTCTCGACATGTCGGAGTACCAGGAGAGGCACACGGTCGCGCGTCTCATCGGCGCGCCCCCCGGCTACATCGGCTACGACGAAGGCGGCCAGCTCACCGAGGCTGTGCGCCGGCGGCCGTACACGGTCGTGCTGCTCGACGAGATCGAGAAGGCGCACATGGAGGTCTTCGACGTGCTCCTGCAGGTGCTCGACGACGGGCGGCTGACCGACGGCCAGGGCCGCACGGTCGACTTCCGCAACACGGTGCTGATCATGACGTCGAACCTCCGCTCGGCAGACGAGATGCGCGCCGTGTTCCGACCGGAGTTTCTCAACCGCATCGACGAGATCGTCGAGTTCAAGGCCCTGACGCGCGAGCAGCTCGGCGAGATCGTCACGCTCCAGCTCGAGCGGTTGCGTGGGCGCCTCGCTGAGCGCCGCATCTCGCTGGAGCTGACCGACGAGGCGAAAGATGTCCTCGCCGACGCCGGCTGGGATCCCGCGTACGGCGCGCGCCCGCTCAAACGCGCGATCCAGCGGCTCATCGAGAACCCGCTCGCGCTGCGGCTGCTCGAGGGCGATTTCGCCGACGGGGACACGATTCGGGTCGACGCCGGGGACGGCGAGGTCGCCTTCCGACGGGTCGGTGTAGAAGCCGTAACCGTGGCTTAAGAAACCGTTCACGCCACTGCCGCGAATCTCCCTTCGAACCCCTACTCGAGGAGGCAAGAGATGAGGAGACTCGTTGTTGCACTGGCGGCGGCCGCAGTCGTCGCGCTCTCGCTGACCGCGCTCTCGCTCGCGTCGACGCGGACGACCACCTGGACCGCCGCGCTGACGGCGGGCCAGGAAGTCCCGAAGCAGGCCGTCAAGGTGACGGCGGCGCACGGCCAGTTCAAGGGCACGCTCAGCGGCTCGAAGCTCAAGTGGACGCTGACGTTCGCGAAGCTCAGCGGGCCTGCGATGGCCGCGCACATCCACATGGGCGGCATGGGCAAGGCCGGCAACGTCGTCGTCGTACTCTGCGCGTCGACGTGCAAGAGCGGCAAGACGGGAACGGCGACGATCAGCGCCGCAGTTCAGTCGGCGTTCAAGAAGCACCTGCTCTACGTCAACATCCATACCGCGAAGAACCCGAACGGCGAGATTCGCGGCCAGCTGGCGGCGGGCTAAGGAGGGTCGGCGACGACTCGGCCGCTTCGGCCATCTTGTCGAAGCGGCCGAGACTCGCCACGATCACACTGTGTTGGGACGGCGTAAGCGAGAGGGTCCCCTGACTCTCTCGCAGCTCGAAGAAGTGATCGAGCTGCTCGTGGGCAGCGCTACCATCCTCATGGAGATCGATCACAAGCTCGACGAAATCGTCGCGATTCTCGAGGAGCGTTGAAGTGGGGAAGCGAACGCCTGAAG
>DATGEH010000158.1:0-13377 GCA_035310325.1 Gaiellaceae bacterium | reverse complement strand
GGAATCGCTGGGGCGAGGAACCAGCTGGCCATCCATGGACTCGGCCTAAACGGCTTCTGGGCGGCTGCTGCAAGCGGAATCAGGATCGCAAGCATCACACCGCCTGCGCCGAGTAGCGCAGCCCCAACCGCAACATGCGTTGCATCCGATCGCCGCATCTGGGCCAGCCTACGACGCGGCGCCTGCTAGTCAAAGCGCGTCTCCTATTCCGCAAACTGACCCACTACCCCTCCTACGATGTCGGCGTGAGCGCGACCGAGCGCCATCTGCGTCTGCTGACCGAAACGACCGCCGCGGTCAACTCGACGCTCGACCTCGAAGAGGTGCTCGCGCTCGTTGCGTCGAAGGTCGCCGGGGCCCTCAGGGCCGACGCCTGCTTCGTCTACCTCTACGACGAGCGCAGCGGCGAGCTCGTGCTCCGGGCGACGCACGGAACGAGCGTCGAGGAGATGACCAAGCGCCCGCGCCTGCGGCCTGGCGAGGGCATCACCGGGGCGGCGGCAGCCGACCGCCAGCCGGTCATGATCCCGTCGCAGGCGCACCTCGACTTGCGCTTCAAGGAGTTCCCGAACCTGCCCGAGGACGAATACGAGTCGATCCTTGCGGTCCCGATCCTCGCGCGCGGGTCACGGCTCGTCGGCGCGCTGAACGTCCGCACCCGTGAGCCCCGCTCGTACGACGTCGCCGAGATCGAGCTCTTGCAGGCGATCGCCGACCAGGTGGCGCAGTCGATCGAGCATGCCGAGCTGTACGCGCAGGCACAGAGGCGTGTGGTCGAGCTCGAAGCGCTGGCGAAGATCTCAGAGGCGGTATCCGAGTCGCTCTACCTCGAGGAGTCGCTCGAGGCGATCGTCAAGACGACGATGGATGCCGTGCAGGCGAGCGGTGCGGCGCTCGTCCTCGAAGACGGCAGGATCGCGTGGCCGGAAGGCCGCGCCGGCGCGTACGCCGTGCGCACGCCGCTGCGTTGGCGCGGGCGGCAGATCGGCGAGCTCGTCGCAGATCGCGACGCGCCGTTCTCCGACGACGACCGTGCGTTGCTCGAGGCGATCGCACATCACGCTGCCGTCGCCCTCGAACACGGCCGTGCGGTATTGCGCGGCGTGCTCGCCCAAGAGATCCACCATCGCGTCAAGAACAACCTGCAGACGGTTGCCTCGCTCTTGCGGCTGCAGTCACGCGCCGACGATGTCGACCAGCGCGAGGTGCTCGAGCACTCGGTCAACCGGATCCTGGCCATCGCCGCTGTGCACGAGGTGCTCACCGAGCGCCGCGACGACGACGTCGAGCTCGCGGAGCTGATCGACCGCCTGCGCGCGATGCTGGTCCAGGGGCTGGCCGTGGGTCGCGCCGTCGAGGCGAAGCTCGAACCGGTCTCGCTCGCGGGCAATCGTGCGACGGCGCTCGCGCTCGTCTTCAGCGAGCTCTTGCAGAACGCCCTCGAGCACGGCGCGGGCAGCGTGCGCATCGAGCTGTCGCGGCGGGACGGCGATGTGGTGCTCGCGATCGCCGACGACGGCGTCGGCCCGGACGGCGCGCCCGCGGGCACGGGGCTTTCGATCGTGCATGCGCTCGTCCGCGACGAGCTCCAGGGCACGTTCGCCCTGTCCGGTGAGGGCGGCACGCGCGCCGAGGTCGTGTTCCCCGCGTGACCCGCGAGGTGATGATCGTCGTGCGCCGCGGCGACGAGTTCCTCGTCGCTCACCGGGTGCCGCAGCAGGGCGGGTACTGGCACACGATCGCCGGCGGCGTCGAGGAGGGCGAGGATTGGCGCGACGCCGCGGCCCGCGAGCTCGAGGAAGAGACCGGCCTCACCGGCGTCGAGCTGCGCGAGGCGGGCGCGTTCGAGTACCAGCGGGAGGAATGGGAGTCGTACCCCGGGATGCACGTGCTCGTGCGCGCATTCGCGACCGAGGCGCCAGCAGGCTGGGAGCCGGTGCTCGACCACGAGCACGACGAGTACCGCTGGTGCTCGGCGAGCGTCGCGGCGGAGCTCCTCTACTGGCCCGAGCCGGCGCAGGTCCTGCTCGAGGTCGCACAATAACCCGCTTGCCAGGTACACGCGTCCACGGGGATTCCCAAACCCACCCCACCAGCCGTCAGGCTACGACGGTGGGCGTCACGAGTCCGTCCAGGTTTCTCACCGATACGGCGGCGGCACGGTGATCGAGCCCGCACCCCCATATCGCGGCGAAGGGCCGCATGCGCTCTGGCACGTGAGCGAGGACCCGACGATCGCGCGCTTCGAGCCACATCATCGCCCCGGCCATACGCTCGACGAGCAGCTCGTCTGGGCGATCGACACGCGCCACCTGCCGCTCTACTGGTTCCCGCGCGAGTGCCCGCGCGCCACGTTCTGGGCAGTGTCGACGACGACCGACGACGACGTCGAGACGTTCCTCGGCGGCGACCGCAGCCGTCGCGTGCATGTGGTCGAGCCGGGCTGGCTCGCGCCGATGCGGACGGCGCACGTGCTCGCGTACCGCCTCCCCGGCGAGACGTTCGAACAGTGGGACCGCTTCCGGATCTCGCGCGTCGCGGTCGAGCCGCTCGAGCAGGTCGAGCTCGGAGACCTCGTCGAGCTGCACGCGCACGCGGGCATCGAGCTGACCTCGGCCGACGATCTGCTCGGGCTGTGGGAGCGCGTCGTCGCATCGTCGCTCGACTTCAGCGGCATCCGTCTCCGAAACGCGACACTGGCGCGATGAGGATTCTCGTCGCCGAGGACGAAACCATCATCAGGCTCGACCTCCGAGACCTGCTCGAGCGCGCGGGCTTCGAAGTCTGCGCCGAAGCGCGCGACGGCGAAGAGGCCGTCGAGCTCGCACGCTCCGAGCAACCCGACCTCGCGATCATGGACGTGAAGATGCCGCGGGTCGACGGGATCGAAGCAGCACGGCGGATCCTCGACGAGCGGCCGATCCCGATCGTGATGCTCACCGCGTACGGGCAGGACGAGCTCGTTTCGCGCGCGGTCGAAGCGGGTGTGTTCGGATATCTCGTGAAGCCGTTCCGTGAGCAGGACCTGCTGCCGGCGATCCAGGCGGCGCGCGCGCGGCACTCGGAGCTGCAGGAGTTGCGCGAAGAGGCCGAGTCGCTTGCCGATGCGCTCGCCGCGCGCAAGGTGATCGAGCGCGCCAAGGGGCTCCTGATGGAGAAGGAGAAGCTTTCCGAAGAAGACGCGTTCTCACGCCTGCGGAAGGCGAGCCAGGTCTCCGGCCGGCCGCTGAAGGTGATCGCCGAAGCCGTCGTCGCAACGCTCGGCGGCGACTCCTGATGCAGTGGCAGTTGCGCATGTACCGCGTGAAGGACGGCGAGCTCGACACGTTCGTGCGTGAATGGCGCGATCACATCGCCCCGCTGCGCCGCTCGCTCGGCTTCGATGTTGTCGGCCCGTGGCTCACCGACGACGGACAGTTCGTCTGGCTCGTCGCCCACGAGGAGCTCGAGGCGGCCGAAGCCGCGTACTACGCGTCGCCGGAGCGCGCAGCGCTCGATCCCGATCCTGCGCGCAACCTCACGGACATTCGCACCTGGCTCATGGAGGAGCTGTGAGCGAGGAGCATCCGAACGCGGCGCTCACGCGCCGCGTGTTCGCCGCATTCGGGAAGGACGCGATGGCCATCTCCGCCGCTCTGTCGCGCGACATCGTCTGGCGCGTTCCCGGCCACACCGTGATGAGCGGGGAGTATCGCGGGCGTCGCGCCGTGGTCGAGTTCCTGCGCCGCACGGGTCTCGAGACCGACGGGACCTATCGCAGCTCGCTGCACACCGTGTTCGCGAACGACGACTGGGCGGTCGCGATCTATCGCGCCGTCGGAACACGTAACGGAATCGATCTCGACGTCGACCAGGCG
The DNA here is from genome assembly GCA_035310325.1 of Gaiellaceae bacterium. GTDB lineage: Bacteria > Actinomycetota > Thermoleophilia > Gaiellales > Gaiellaceae > Palsa-739. Next base: position 9,520 of record DATGEH010000158.1, on the reverse strand, counting down.
TTCGTCATCCGGTGCGAAGACGGTCTCTGGAAGGAAGTCACCGCCGTTCCACTCGACTCCGCGTTTGAGCGTTTCTGGGCCTGAACCGACGCCGTTCGACGCGCCCGAGGTGACGGCGCTCGCCCGCGCGCAGCAGGAGGAGATGCGCGGGTTGTACGAGGGCGAAGCCGACATCGGGCCGACCCGCGAGGCGGCGATGTTCGAGCCGCCCGACGGCGTCTTCCTCGTCACGCGCCTCGACGGACGCGCGGTGGCATGCGGCGGCATCTGCCGCTTCGACGAGACCCGTGGCGAGCTGAAGCGGATGTACGTCGTGCCCGAGTCGCGCGGCCTCGGCCTCGGCCGCGCGATCCTCGTCGCGCTCGAGAACGAGGCCAGTCGGCTCGGCTACGTCGCGCTCGTGCTCGAGACGGGCGACCGCCAGCCCGAGGCGCTCGGCCTCTACCGCTCCGCCGGATACGAGCGCATCCCGTGCTACCCGCCGTACGACTCACGCGCGCTCAGTCTGTGCTTCGAAAAGCTCCTCCCAGCGGGCGAGTAGCGCCGCGAGCGCGTCGCGCCCGCGCTTGTGCGCGGCGAGCGTCTCGACGTCCGACCAGTCCGTCGCGAGCTTGGCCTCGAGCTCCCCGACCACCAGCTCCTGCGCGGCGATCTCGGCTTCGATTCGCTGCAGCTCGCTCGGCCGCGGGTTCGCCGGTCGCTTCTGCGCCACGCGCCTTGGTTTCGGAGCGGCGGCCTTGTCGGCTGCCTCGGCACGCGCGGCACGCTCTTCGCGCCGGCGCAGCATCTCCGCCCAGCCGCCGTCGTATGAGTGCAGCTCACCGTCCTCGATCGCGAGCGTGCGCTCGGCGATCGCGTCGAGCAGCGCACGGTCGTGCGACACGAGTAGGAGGGTGCCGGGAAACGCCTCGAGCGCGCCTTCGAGGGCTTCGCGGCTCTCGAGGTCGAGATGGTTCGTCGGCTCGTCGAGGACGAGGAAGTTCGCACCGGAGGCAACCGTGACCGCGAGCGCGAGCCGGCGGCGCTCGCCGCCGGAGAGGACAGCCACGGGCTTCTCGTGCTCGGTCCAGCCGGAGAAGAGGAAGCGCCCGAGGAGCGACTGCGCGTCCGGCCGGGAGAGATTCGTCATCGACTGGACGCACTGGAGAACCGAGCCGCGCGTGTCGAGCTCGAGCTCCTGCTGCGAGAAATACCCGATCTGCACGCCGTGCCCGATGCGCACCTTTTCGCCGGCGACGATTCGCTGGAGGAGCGTCGTCTTGCCGGAGCCGTTCGGGCCGACCAGGGCGACGTGCTCGCCGCGCTCGAGCGCGAACGTCGCGTCGCGCAGCAGCTGACGCTTGCCGATCGCGACATCGAGGTTCTCCGTCTCGATCACGGTGCGTCCGCTGCGCGCGGGCTTGAGGAACTCGAAGCCGAGCGAGCGCGTGCGACGCGACAGCAGCGCGACCTCGCTTGCGGCGGCCGAGCGTTCCTGCTCGAGCCGCTCGATCTGCGTGAGCTTGGCCTGCGCCTGCTTCGCCTTCTCCTTCTTGTAACGGAAGCGCTCGACGAAGCGCTCGAGGCGCGCGATGTCAGCTTGCACGCGCACGACCTCCTTCTGCGCGTGCAGCGCACGAGCGGCTTTCTCGAGCCGCCATGCATGCCAAGGTCCGGGGAAGAACGTCGCGCGGCCGGCGACGAGCTCCATCGTCGCCGTCGTCACAGCTTCGAGGAACCACCTGTCGTGCGCGACGAGGATCACCGCGGCGTCGATCGACTGCAGCTCGCGCTCGAGCCACTCGAGGCTCTCGACGTCGAGGTGGTTCGTCGGCTCGTCGAGGAGGAGCAGGTCGGGGTCGCCGCCGAGGGCGCGCGCGAGCGACGCGCGCGTCAGCTCGCCGCCCGAGAACGTCCGCAGCTGCCTGTCGAGGTCGTCGTCTGAGAAGCCCAGACCGCGCAGCACAGAAGTCGCGTGGTCGCGCCAGCCGTATCCGCCGGCGTGCTCGAGCCGCGCCTGGGCCTCCTCGTAGCGGTTGAGCGTCGCCTGGTCGTGCTCGCCGCCCGCCATCGCCAGTTCGAGGCGGCTGAGCTCTTGCTCGAGCGCGACGAGGTCGCGCGCGCCCGAGAGCACGTACTCGCGAAGCGTCAGCTCCTGGTCGAGCGGCGGCCGCTGGTCGTGCAGCGCGACGCGCGTCCCCTTCTCGAAGGCGAGCTCGCCGCCGTGCTTCTCGGTCTCGCCCGAGAGGATCCGCAGCAGCGTCGTCTTGCCGGCGCCGTTCGGGCCGGAGAGCGCGACGCGGTCGCGACGCTCGACGCTGAAGGAGACCCCGTCGAACAGGAGGTCCCCGGCCAGCTCTTTGCGCAGATTCGAGGCGATGACGACGGCCATGGCGCACCAAGGGTAGTGCGGCGCATATCGTTCCGCTCGTGCCGAAGCAGGACGTCGAGCAGCTTTCGATCAACACCATTCGCACGCTGGCGATGGACTCCGTCCAGCAGGCGAACGCGGGTCATCCGGGCACGGCGATGGCGCTCGCGCCGCTCGCATACCTCCTCTACACCGAGGTGATGGAGCACAACCCGGCCAATCCGCACTGGCCCGACCGCGACCGCTTCGTCCTCTCGGCAGGGCACGCGTGCATCCTCCAGTACGCGGCGCTCCACCTTGCGGGCTACAACCTCTCGCTCGAGGAGCTGAAACGGTTCCGGCAGTGGGAGTCGCTCACGCCTGGCCACCCGGAGGTGCACCACACGCCCGGCATCGAAGCGACGACAGGCCCGCTCGGTCAGGGATTCGCGAACGGCGTCGGCTTCGGCATCGCCGAGCGCTTCCTCGCCGAGCTCTTCAACCGGCCGTACGACGAGATCGTCGACCACCGCACATACGCCATCTGCTCGGACGGCGATCTCATGGAGGGCGTCTCGAACGAGGCGGCGTCGATCGCGGGCACGCTCGGTCTCGGGAAGCTCATCTACTTCTACGACGACAACCACATCACGATCGACGGGACGACGTCGATCTCGTTCACCGAAGACCGCGGTGCGCGGTTCGAGGCGCAGGGCTGGCACGTGCAGCATGTGGACGACGCGAACGATCTCGATGCCCTGCGCAAGGCGATCGAGAAGGCGCAGGCGGAAACGTCCAAGCCGTCGCTCGTCATCGTCCACTCGCACATCGCCTACGGCGCGCCTCACGCCGTCGACACGGCGAAGGCGCACGGCAGCCCGCTCGGCGAGGAGGAGGTGCGCGCGGCGAAGGTCGCGCTCGGCTGGGACCCCGACAAGAAGTTCTTCGTTCCCGAAGAGGTCGCCGCGCACATGAACGGCGTCGAGCGCGGCATCGCATTGGAGGACGCGTGGCAGCGGAAGCTCGCCGCGTGGTCGGCGAAGTACCCCGGCATGCGCGAACGCTGGGACCAGGCGCTGACGCGGAAGCCGCTGCCCGGCTGGGTGGAGGCGTTGCCGAGCTTCGAGCCCGGCGAGAGCGTCGCGACGCGTGACGTCGGCGCCCAGGTGATGGACGCGATCAAGCACCACACCCCGACGATGGTCGGCGGCGCGGCCGACCTGGTCGAGTCGACGAAGACCGAGTTCAAGGGCGGCGGGCTCTTCTCCGCGACGCACGCCGGACGCAACATCGCCTTCGGCATCCGCGAGTTTGCCAGCGGCGCGATCGTCAACGGCATCTCGCTGCACGACGGGATGTTCAAGCCGTACAGCTCGACGTTCCTCATCTTCAGCGACTACCAGCGCAACGCCGTGCGTCTGGCGGCGTTGTCCCACCTGCAGTCGCTCTTCCTGTGGACGCACGACTCCGTCGGGCTCGGCGAGGACGGGCCCACGCATCAGCCGGTCGAGCACTACGCGTCGTTGCGCGCGATTCCGAACTTCTGGTTCGTTCGCCCGGCGGACGCGACCGAAACCGTAGGTGCGTGGAAGGTCGCGCTCGAGCGCGAGGACGGCCCAGTGGGTCTGGCGCTGACCCGGCAGAAGGTGCCGACGCTCGACGGAACGAGGGTCGACGGTGTCGCACGCGGCGCGTACGTCGTTTACGACAGCGACGACGCGCCGGAGCTGATCCTGATCGCGACCGGTTCCGAGGTGGCGCTGGCGGTCGAGGCGGCCAGGCAACTCGACCTGCCGACGCGCGTGGTCTCGATGCCGTGCTGGGAGCTGTTCGAGCTGCAGACGCAGGACTACCGAGACGACGTGCTTCCGCCCGACGTGAAGGCTCGTATCTCGATCGAGGCGGGCGTGAAGCTCGGATGGAAGGAATGGGTCGGGGACGAAGGCGACTCGATCTCGATCGAGCGCTTCGGTGCGTCCGCGCCGGGCGCGACGGTGCTCGAGAAGCTCGGCTTCACGGTCGACAACGTCGTCGCGCGCGCCGCGGCGCTGCGCGAGCGCGTCTCCTCCTGATGCAGGTAGCCGTCGCGTTCGATCACCGCGGCGTCCATCTCCGCGAGGCGCTGCTCGATGTGCTGGGCGCGGACGGCCACACGATCGTCGACCTCGGCACCGATACCGACAAGGTGCGGATCGACTACCCCGACAAGGCCCGCGAGACGGGTGAGGCGATCCTCGACGGGCGCGCGGAGCGCGGCGTCCTCGTGTGCGGTTCCGGCGTCGGAGCGGCGGTCGCCGCGTGCAAGATGGCCGGCATTCGCGCGGCGATCTGCCACGACGTGTACAGCGCCCACCAGGGCGTCGAGCACGACGACATGAACGTCCTCTGTCTCGGCTCGGAAGTGATCGGGCCGAGCCTCGCGGCTGACCTCGTGCGCACGTTCCTGGCGGCGCGCTTCGCCGGAGACGAGCGGTACGTCGAGAGGTTGAAGAAAGTCGAAGCGATGGAAAGGAAGATGTCGAATGGCTGAAAAGTCGAATCTGCACGAGCTGAGCGCCCGCGGGCAATCGGTCTGGATCGACTACCTGTCGCGCGACCTGATCGAGCAAGGCGAGCTGAAGCGGATGATGGGCGAGGACGCCGTCGTCGGCGTCACCTCGAACCCGACGATCTTCCAGAAGGCGATCGCGCACGGCGATGCGTACGACGACCAGCTGAAGGAGCTGCTCGAGCGCCAGGACGACGCGAAGGAGATCTTCCTCGAGCTCTCGGCGCGCGACGTCGCTTCGGCAATCGATCTGCTCGCTCCGGTGCACGAGCGCACGGGCTACGACGGCTTCGTCTCGTGGGAGGTCGATCCCACGCTGGCATACGACCGAGAGGCGACCTTCGCCGAGGCGATGCGACTGCATGCGTGGATCGACAAGCCGAATCTCTACGTGAAGATCCCGGCGACTAGGCCGGGCCTCGGCGCGATCGAGGACTCCGTCGCGCACGGCAAGAACATCAACGTGACGCTGATCTTCTCCCTGCAGCGCTACGCCGAGGTCGTCGAGGCATATCTGCGCGGGCTCGAGCGGCTCGTTGCCGGCGGCGGCCGCCCGAAGAACATCTATTCGGTCGCGAGCTTCTTCGTGTCGCGCGTCGACACGGAGGCAGACAAGCGGCTCGAGAAGATCGGATCGAAGGACGCGCTCGCTCTCCGCGGCAAGCTCGCAGTCGCGAACGCAAAGCTCGCGTACGAGCATTACCAGGCGTCGTTCTCGGGACCGCGGTGGGAGTTCCTCGCGGGTAAGGGCGCAAATCCGCAGCGGTGCCTGTGGGCGTCGACGTCGACGAAGAACCCCGAGTACCGCGATGTGCTCTACGTCGAAGAGCTCATCGGGCCGGACACGGTGAACACGATGCCGGAGGAGACGATCGACGCGTTCCAAGACCACGGCAAGGTGCGCGGCGACACCGTCGAGGACGACGTCGAGGCGGCGCACAAGCTGCTCAAGAAGCTGGCGAAGGTCGGCGTCGACTACGACGACGTCACCGAGACGCTCGAACTCGAAGGCGTGCAGAAGTTCGCCGACTCGTTTGCCGAGTTGCTCGACGGCGTGCTCATGAAGCGCGGCGTGCTTGCACGCGCGTGAATCGAGCAGAGCTGATCGATCGGATCTGGGAGCGCGATCCCACGATCTGGACCGGCGCCGACGAGGCGAAGTGGCTCGGGTGGCTCGACGAGCCGCGCCGGATGCGGGAGCGCGTCGGCGAGCTCGCGTCCTTCGCCGACTCGGTGATGGACAACGGTGTCGATGCAGTCGTGTTGCTCGGCATGGGCGGCTCGAGCCTCGCGCCCGAGGTGATCCGCCGCACGTTCCGCGTCTCGGCGTTCCACGTGCTCGACACGACGCATCCGCGCGCGATCCGCGCGCTCGAGGAGTCGATCGACGTCGAGCGCACGCTGTTCGTCTCGGCGTCGAAGTCCGGCTCGACTCTCGAGACGCGCTCGCACACCGATTACTTCTGGGAGAAGACCGGCAAGCGCGGCGATGCATTCGTCGCGATCACCGATCCCGGCTCCGAGCTCCAGCGGCTCGCCGAGGAGCGCGGGTTTCGGCAGGTCTTCGCAGGCGAGCCGACGATCGGCGGCCGCTATTCCGCTCTCTCGCCGTTCGGTGTCGTGCCGGCCGCGCTCATGGGCGTCGACGTCGACCGGCTGCTGGCGAACGCCGAGCGGATGGTCGACATCTGCCGCAAGGACAGCGGGAACCCCGGCTACGAGCTCGGCCGCCAGTTCGGCGAAGGCTGGACGAACGGGCGCGACAAGATCTGCATCGCGGACACCGAGGGCGGCTTCGGGCTCTGGGCCGAGCAGCTGATCGCCGAGTCGACCGGGAAGCACGGCAAGGGGCTCGTCCCCGCTCCCGGAGAGTCGCCCGAGGGAGCCGACCGCCAGGCCGCGGTGCCGCAGGTCGCCGACGCATACGCGCTCGGCGGCGAGTTCTTTCGCTGGGAGTTTGCGGTCGCTGTCGCAGGCACGTATCTCGAGATCAACCCGTTCGACCAGCCCGACGTGCAGGCGGCGAAGGACAAGACCAACGAGGTGCTCGCGACCGACAAGGAGCCGGAGGTCGAGCCGGAGGGCTCGGTCGACGAGCTGCTCGCGCAGGCGCAGCCGGGCGACTACGTCTGTGTGCAGGCGTTCGTCGAGCCGGGCGCCGACAACGACCGGCGGATCGACGATCTCGTGCGGAAGCTTCGCCGGCGCAGCGGGCTCGTCGTCACACACGGCTACGGGCCGCGGTACCTCCACTCGACCGGCCAGCTGCACAAGGGCGGCCCGAACACGGGGCTGTTCCTGCAGGTCGTCGACGATCCGGGGGAAGAGCTCGCCATCCCCGGCCGGCCGTTCGGCTTTCGACGCTTGATCCGCGCGCAGGCGGCGGGCGACTACTCCTCGCTCCAGTCTCGCGGCCGCCGGGTTGCGAGAATCCACATCGACGACAGCTGAGCTGAGAGGACGACATGCAACTCGGGATGATCGGGCTGGGCCGCATGGGCAACGGGATGACCGAGCGCCTGCGCAAGAACGGGCACGACGTGCAGACGTTCGATCCCGCGGTCGAGTCGCGCACCGCCGCGTCGCTCGAGGAGCTGAAGTCGCAGCTCGACGCGCCGCGCGCGTTCTGGATGATGATTCCCGCCGGCAAGATCACCGAGGACACCTTCGAGCAGCTGCTGACGCTCGCCGACGAGGGCGACACGATCGTCGACGGCGGCAACTCGAACTTCCGCGACTCGCAGCGCCGGTACGCGGCGGCGAACAAGAAGGGCATCCACTTCGTCGACGCCGGCGTCTCCGGCGGCATCTGGGGCCTCGAAGTCGGCTTCTGTCTCATGGTGGGCGGCGACGACGCGCCCGTGCGGCGGCTCGAGCCCGTCTTCACGGCGCTCGCGCCCGCCGACGGGTACGCCCACGTCGGCCCGTCCGGCGCAGGGCACTTCGTGAAGATGGTCCACAACGGCATCGAGTACGGCCTGATGCAGTCGTATGCCGAGGGCTTCGAGATCATGGATCACTCCGAGTTCGGCCTCGACCTCGAGCAGATCTCCGGCATCTGGCGCTACGGCTCCGTCGTCCGCTCGTGGCTGCTCGAGCTGCTCCACTCCGCGTTCGAGCAGCACGGCTCGCAGCTCGCCGACGTCGCGCCGTACGTCGAAGACAGCGGCGAAGGCCGCTGGACGATCGCCGAGGCGATCGCCGAGAACGTGCCGGCGCCGGTGATCACCGCGTCGCTCTACGCGCGGTTCGCGTCGCGCGACGAAGTCAACTTCGCTGCGCGCGTCGCAGCAGCCCTGCGCAACGAGTTCGGCGGGCACGCCGTCAAGAAGGCGTGATGGCGACAGCGACCGAGAGCGCACAAGAGAATCCGCTCGTCGAGGGTCTCCTGTTGCGCCGAACGCCGGACCCGTGCGCACTCGTGATCTTCGGTGCGTCGGGCGATCTGACGCACAAGAAGCTCATGCCGGCGCTGTACGCGCTCGCGCTGCGCCGGCTGCTCCCGGCACGGTTCGCGATCGTCGGCGTCGCGCGTACGGAAGAGGACGACGACGGATTCCGCGAGGACATGAAGCAGGCGGTTCAGCAGCACGCACGCGACGAGTTCCGGCAGGACATCTGGGACGGCCTCGCCGAGAACATGCACTACGTCGCGACGGACTTCGCGGACGCGGGCGGCGAGAAGAAGGTCGCAAAGCTCCTCGGCCATCTCGATGACGAGCGCTCGCTCGGCGGCAACCGCGTCTACTACCTGGCGGTCCCGCCGCCGGCATTCCCGACCATCGTCGAGGCGCTCGGCACGAACCGCAGCGCGACCGGCTGGACGCGGCTCATCGTCGAGAAGCCGTTCGGCCACGACCTCGAGTCGGCGAAGCAGCTCAACGCGCTGCTGCTGGAGCACTTCACCGAGAACGAGATCTTCCGCATCGATCACTACCTCGGCAAGGAAACCGTTCAGAACATGCTCGCGCTGCGCTTTGCGAACGGCATCTTCGAGCCGATCTGGAACCGCCAGTTCATCGACCACGTGCAGATAACCGTCTCCGAGTCGATCGGCATCGAGGGGCGCGCCGGCTACTACGAGGCCGCGGGCGCGATCCGCGACATCTTCCAGAACCATCTGCTGCAGCTCCTCGCACTGACCGCGATGGAGCCGCCGATCGACTTCACCGCCGAGTCGGTGCGCAACGAGAAGGTGAAGGTGCTGCGCGCTCTGCACACGCCGGGGCCGAGGTCGGTCGTGCGCGGGCAGTACGGCCGCGGCTTCATCGAAGGCGAAGAGGTGCCGGCGTACCGCGAGGAGCAAGGGGTCGCTCCGGACTCGATGACGGAGACGTACGTCGCTGCCAAGCTCTTCGTCGACAACTGGCGCTGGGCGGACACGCCGTTCTACGTGCGGATGGGCAAGCGGCTCGCGCGCCGGGAGACGACGATCGCAATCCAGTTCAAGCGCGCGCCGCATCCGCCGTTCGAAGAGACGTCGGCCGAGGGCCTGCGCCCGAACGTTCTGCTGGTGCACGTGCAGCCGGACGAGGGCGTGTCGCTGGCGATCGGCGCGAAGGTGCCGGGGCAGGGGATGACGATCCGCACCGTGCACATGGACTTCCTCTATGGCGGTGCGTTCCGGACGGCGATGCCAGAGG
>DATGEH010000157.1:0-21992 GCA_035310325.1 Gaiellaceae bacterium | reverse complement strand
TCTCATCGTCCTCGGGGTTCGCCGCCTGCTGACGCGCGGCGCTGATGAGCTTGAAGAGGAACGGGCGCCGCGCACGCTGCGCCGCGCCTATACGCAGGGCATCGTCGTCAACTTGACGAACCCGAAGACGATCGTCTTCATCTTCGCGTTCATCCCGCAGTTCGTCGATCCGAACGCCCGCCACGTGTGGCTGCAGGTGCTCGTGCTCGGCCTCAGCTTCGCCTGCCTCGGCTTTGCGAGCGACAGCCTGTACGCCTTCGCCGCCGGCACGGTGGCCGACCGCCTGCGCGGCTCGCGTGGCATCGCCCGCTTCCAGCGCTGGTTCGGCGGCAGCATCCTCATAGGCCTCGGGATCGCCGCGGCCGTCTGGACGCCGCATCGCTCAACAATGCGCTTGCCGTCCGTCCGCGCGATCGGCTAGCCTTCCGGTGTATCGCCTGCCACAGTGGGCAGGCGTGCGAGGCAACGGGGCCTCACGACTCATACGAGTCGTGGGGCTTTTTTCATGGTCCGGAGGAGGAGAGCAATGTCCGACATCGAGAAGGAGCTGCGGCACTACCTCGAGGGCGAAGTCGAGCCTCGCGAGGCGCTCGAATGGTCGCGCGAGACCAGCGCGGCGATGGTCGACCTGAAGTTCTGCGACCTGCTCGGGACGTGGCAGCACGTCACGCTTCCCGTCGCGGGTCTCGACGAGTCCGCGTTCGAGGAGGGGCTCGGCTTCGACGGCTCGTCGATTCGCGGCTGGCAGAGCATCTCGGAGAGCGACATGCTCCTGATGCCGGACGCGTCCACCGCCATCCTCGATCCGTTCACCGAGGCGCCGACGCTCTCGCTCGTGTGCGAGATCGCCGACCCGGTGACGAGGCAGCCGTACCTCAAGGATCCCCGTCGTGTCGCGAAGCGCGCCGAGGACTACCTCCGCGCGAGCAACATCGCCGACACGTGCTTCGTCGGTCCCGAGTGCGAGTTCTTCGTCTTCGACGAGGTCTCGTACACGAGCGGCCCGAACGAGGCGCGCTATCTCGTCAACTCCTCCGAGGGCCACTGGAACTCCGGTGAGCCCGGCCTCGGCTACACGATCCGCGAGAAGCAGGGCTACTTCCCGCCTGCGCCGCACGACACGCTGCACGACCTGCGCTCGCGCATGGTGCTGACGCTCGAGCGGCTCGGAATCCCGTGCGAGTTCCACCATCACGAGGTCGCGTCCGGCGGCCAGTGCGAGATCGACCTCCGCTTCCAGTCGCTGACACGGATGGCGGACCAGGTGATGACGTACAAGTACGTCGTCAAGAACACCGCGCGTCTCGCGGGCAAGTCGGTGACGTTCATGCCGAAGCCGATCTACGGCGACAACGGGTCGGGCATGCATTGCCACCAGTCGCTGTGGAAGGAAGGCACTCCGCTGTTCGCGGACAAGTCCGGCCCGGCGGGGCTCTCGCAGCTCGCACGTGCGTACGTCGGCGGGCTGCTCGCGCACGCGCCGGCGCTGCTCGCGTTCTGCGCACCGACGACGAACTCGTACCGGCGGCTCGTCCCCGGCTTCGAGGCGCCCGTCAACCTCGCGTACTCCTCCCGCAACCGCTCGGCGTGCATCCGGATCCCGATGTACAGCGACTCGCCGAAGGCGAAGCGCATCGAGTTCCGCTGCCCCGACGCGTCGGCGAACCCGTACCTCGCCTTTGCGGCGATGATGATGGCGGGCCTCGACGGGATCGAGCGCGGTCTCGATCCGGGCGAGCCGGCCGACTTCGACCTCTTCGAGGACGATCACGGCGTGCAGAAGGTGCCGGGCTCGCTCGACGGGGCGCTCGACGCGCTCGAGGCCGACCACGCCTTCCTGCTGAAGGGCGACGTGTTCAGCGAGGAGCTGATCCGCACGTGGATCGAATGGAAGCGCGAGAACGAGGTCGACGCCGTCCGGCTGCGGCCGCACCCGATGGAGTTCTCCCTTTACTACGACTGTTGACACCGAGATACGCGACCTGCGGCCGCAGGACTGGCCGCAGGTCGCGTCCATCTACGAGGACGGGATTCGCACCGGCAACGCGACGTTCGAGACCGGCGTGCCGTCGTGGGAGGAGTGGGACGCCGCGCACTCGGAGCACCGGCTCGTCGCGGAGATCGAGGGCAGGGTCGCGGGCTGGGCGGCGCTGTCGCCGACGTCGGACCGCTGCTGCTACGCCGGCGTCGCCGAGAACAGCGTGTACGTCGGCGAGTGGGCCAGGGGCCGCGGGGTCGGCCGAGTTCTGCTCGAAGAGCTGATCGCCCGCTCGGAGGCGGCCGGGATCTGGACGCTGCAGGCGGGGATCTTCCCCGAGAACCAGGCGAGCATCCGGCTGCACCTCGTCTGCGGCTTCCGGCTGGTCGGCGTGCGCGAGCGACTCGGCCGGCTGGACGGCCGCTGGCGCGACGTCCTGCTGCTCGAACGCCGCTCCGAGCTCGTCGGATGATCAAGGTCGAGGCTGTCGTCGTTCGCGAGCGCGTCGAGACCGTCATCGACGCGGTCGAAGAACAGACCGGCCACGTCGGCGTCACCGTCGTCGAGGCCATCGGGCACGGCCGCGAGCGCGGCGTCACGCACGAGTACCGCGGCCGCACGTTCGAGTCGCGGTTCCTGCCGAAGGCGCTGCTCACGTTCGTCGTCGCAGACCATCTGGCCGACGGTGTCGTCGCGGCGATCGTCGACGCCGCGCGCACGGGCGCCGAGTCGGGGGACGGGCTCTGCTGGACGTCGCCTGTCGGCGACGTCACGCATCACCGCACGGGCGAGAGTCTCTAGCCGACGTAGATCGGGGTGTGCATCGGCACGAGCGGGTAGAGCGCCTCGACGTCTGGGATCGCCATGCGGATGCAGCCGTGCGACGCGGAGTGGCCGAGCGACCACGTCTCGGTCGTGCCGTGGATGCCGGCGCCGTTGTAGAACCCGAGCCAGCGTGCCTTGATCGGATCGGACGGGCCTGGCGGAATGATGCGGCCGGCGAGATCGCCCGCCCACGCGCTCTTCGGAACGTGCCAGGACGGGTTCACCTGGCGATCGTCGATGTGGTACAGCCCCGCCGGTGTCTCGAGCCCGGCGCGGCCGACCGCGATCGGAAACGTCTTCGCGAGCTTGAGATGGCGGAAGAGCCGGAGCGTGTAGTGCTCGCGGTCGACGAGGACGAACGACGGGTACCGCTGCGGCAGATCGGCGACCGTCCAGCGTGGATGCAGGGTCCGCGTCGGGATCGTCAGCGTGCGCGGCCCGTCGAAGCGGAGAAGGGCGGCGGCGAGCCGTCGGGCGAGGACGTCGCGTTCCACGGCGACCCCAAGCCGAGCGGGGACGGGCTGGATCGCGGTGGCGGTCGGCTTGACGTCGGCGGACTTGGCGGGCTCGTCGACGACGCGTGCGACGTTGTCCGCGTACGTCGTGAGCGCGGGAGCCGAGAACGCCGCCTCCAGCGGGATGGTCGCGTGCACCGGTGTGCCCCAGACCGCGTGCCAGATGCGGCGGACCATTCCTCCGTCCCTGCTCGTGCGCACCGCGAGGTCGACCATCCGGGCCAGATCGACGTGCAGGCCCGCTCCGCGCGGGTCGACGAGGAAGACGTGGGCGCCGGAGACGAGCCGCACGGGGCGCTCGAGCGCGGTGAACTTCGTCCGGAGCACGTCGCGTGCCTGCGCGGCCCGCATCCCTCCGACGTCGATGCCCGCGATCCGGACGCCGGGCGCGATCACGTCGGCGTGGGCACGATCCCAGAAGTACGCATACGCGCCGCCGGCGCTCATCGCGACCCCGCCGATGGCGAGGAGGATCCCGGCCGTTACGAGCAGTCCGCGTCGCATGGTTCTGGGCGTTCTACTCTCCCGCAGACGTGACGGCGAATCCTCGCTACCGGTTCGTGGACTGCCGCTGGGACATCGGAGCCCCCGAACGGGGCCGCGAGCTCTACCTCGCCGGGCACATCCCCGGGGCCGCGTTCCTCGACGTCGACGCCGATCTCTCCGACCTCTCGGTGGAGGGAATGGGGCGGCATCCGCTGCCGTCGGCGGAGCGGTTCGCAGCCGCGGCAGCGCGCGCCGGCATCGGCGCCGAGACCTTCGTGGTCGCGTACGGGAACATGGGCGGGGCCGAACGCCTGTGGTGGCTGTTGCGCCACTTCGGCCACGACGAGTGCGCCGTCCTCGTCGGCGGGATCGACGCGTGGGGCGGCCCACTGCGGGTGGGCGAGGAGGAGATCGAGCCGGCCTCGTTCGTGCCGCGCGAGCGCGAGGACGATGTCGTCTCGGCCGACGAGCTCGCGCGGAGGCTTGCCGACCGTTCCCTCGTCCTCGTCGACGCGCGCACGCCGAATCGCTGGCGCGGCGAGCCGAATCCGATCGACGATCCGGCCGGGCGCATCCCCGGCGCGGCGAACGCGCCGTGGGACGAGCCGCAGCCCGATCTACCGGAAGGCGATCTCGTCGCGTACTGCGGCTCGGGCGTCACCGCCTGCGTCGTCCTCCACGCTGCGTCCTTGCGCGGCCGCGCCGGGAAGCTCTATCCCGGCTCGTGGAGCGACTGGTCGCTGCGCGGCTTGCCGATCGAGAGAGGCTAGGCCGCTGCGGTCGCGGTCCCGAGCTCGCCGAGGTAGGGACCCCAGCGCTGAGGGATGCGCGGTGCGGCGAGCTTGATGAAGAGCACCGGCTGCGGCGGGCGCGGATGGGTGCGCAGGATCATTCCCGCCTGCTCGACGGTGCGGTCGCCCTTGCGGAGGTTGCACGGTGCGCAGGCGGTGACGACGTTCTCCCAGATCGACTCGCCGCCTTTCGACCGCGGGACGACGTGGTCGAGGGTCAGCCTGCCGCTCGCGGTGCCGCAGTAGGCGCACTTCCACCCGTCGCGGGCGAAGAGCGCGCGGCGTGAGATCTTCCGCTGGATCGCGCGCGGAACCCGGACGTAATGCAGCAGCCGGATCACGTGCGGCCAGACGAAGCTGCCGGTGGAGGTGCGCAGCGGCTGGTCGAGCCGCTCGATCACCTCGGCCTTGCCCTTGTAGACGAGCACGTGCGCGCGCCGGAACGAACAGACGTTCAGCGGCTCGTAGCTCGCGTTCAGGACGAGAACGTGCTGCACCCTGGCCAAAAAAGTAGCAGGGGGAGCGGCCTAGCTGGACATGGCCCGCTCGACCGCTTCCTCCTCCTCCGGAGAAAGGGCGATGGAGGCGCGGCCGCGGTCGAGCTCCTTGATGTAGATGCGCGCGTAGTCGCGGCCCTGGATGGCGCTCAGCACGACTCCGGTGCGGGCGGTGTCCAGGAGCGCGACCGATGCCGACTGGTGGCCGCCGGTGTTCTCGTAGGCGTCGTAACGGACGATCGCCGTCTTCGACACCGTGTCGTCGATCCGCCGGTCGACCCGGGTGACCCCGGCGCCGACCTCGTCGACCGCCTTGTGCAGGTCGTCGATGCGGCTCTGGAGCGAGACGGCGAAGTCGATGAGGTCGGAGGTGCCGCCGCCGAGCAGAACTCGTTGGGCGACGCGGACGCGGCGCAGCGCGATCCAGTAGCCGAGTGCAAGCAGCAGCGCGACCCCGGCTGCTGCCGCGGCGCCGATCGCGATCCAGCCGGCGACGGACGCGCTCACGTGCATTGCATTAACTGAGACTGAAGAACGCGGGATACGTGTACGAGTTGTTTCCCAAGTTCGTCTCGCCTGGAACCTTCGCGACCTCGACGGTGATCGACGCCTGATTCGCGAATGCGTTCGGCGGCAGGTTGAAGTTACCGAACGAGACCGTCGCATTCTGCTTCGGCGCGATCAGGGTGATCGACTTGTGGCGCGTGATCGTCGTCGCGCCGGCCTTGATGGTCAGGGTGACGCCGACGTTCGACTCGTTGAAGTTGCCGGAGTCCTGAACGGTCGCGACGAACTTCAGCCCCGCCGACACCTTCACCGTCGTCGCGCTGGAGGTCGACAGGCGCGCGCCCTGTGGCTGCGCGTACACCGACACGAGCTGCGACCCGTGCAGCCCGCTCGGTGTGCCGCCCGTCGACGCCCCGCTGAGGCGCGTGAGCACGATGCCGAACGACCGTGCGCTGATGATCTCCGCATTCGTGACGAAGTGCGACTGCGGCACGACGACGCCGGTCATGCCGTTGTCCTTCAGCGTCTGCGTCGCAGGGGCGCGGTAGAGCTCGTCCCATACGACGTCGCTCGCGCTCAATAGCGTCCCCTGCGCGGTCAGTGCGTCGATGGCGGCCGTGGTTGCGGTCGAAGTCTTCGCCGTGCTCGCGGTTGCGAGTGCCTCGCCGAGGCCCGCGAGACCTTTCGCGCGGAGCTCCAGCGCGTCGATGAGCTGCTGATGGATCTGCAGCAGCGGGCCGGGCGGGCGGATCTGCTGCGCCTGGTCGTACGCCTGCTGCTCCTGCTGTGCGTACTGCTGGAGCGCCGTCGCGAGGTCGGATTCCTTCAGCGTTCCGTCGACGAGCTTCGCCGCGAACTGCGTGCCGAGCCGCGTCGAGTCCTGCGCGAGCGTGCGGACCTTGCTCATGTACGAGGCGTACTCGTCGTGCTTGCTCTTGCCCTGGCACGCACCGACCCAGAAGACGAAGGCGATGACGATCGCGATCGCAATCGCGATCAGGCCGACGAGGCGCGCGAGTGGGACGAGCCCGGTCGGGGCCCGCATGGGCGGACGAGGCGGGCGCGGCGGGCGCGGCGGGCGGGGGCCCGACCCGCGGGGACGGTCGAGACGGGGCAGCCGCCGCGTTCGGGGCGGCGCCTCGGCCGTCTCCGGCTCGTCGAAGAAGTCGAACTCGATCTCGCCGTCGTCGAAGGTGTTCATGCGCCGGGCCAGACTGTACCCCGGGCCAGTAACGGAGAGGAATAGAGCCGTCCGCGGCCAACCGGACGGAGACATGTCGAACACTGCGCTCGCGCTGGAGGGAAGCGGGCTCGTCCTCGACCGGTACCGGCCCTTGCGTCCCCTCGGGAGCGGCGGGTCGGGCTCGGTGTGGCTCGCACGCGACGAGCAGACGGGGCTCGAGGTCGCCCTGAAGATCATCGCCCGCGAGGGCAAGGCCGCCGTGCGCGCCGAGCGCGAGGCCGCTGCCGCCGCGCGGCTCCGCCACCCCCATTGCCTGCGCGCGTATGCGTTCGACCACGATTCGAGCAGCGTCTACATCGCCTACGAGTTTGTGCCCGGCAAGACGTTTCGCGAGGCGCTGCGCGCCGGAGAGCTCGTCGACAAGACGGCGATCGAAGCGTGCGCGCAGGTCAGCGACGCACTCGCGCACGCACATGCCGAGGGAATCCTCCATCGCGACGTCAAGCCGTCGAACGTGCTGCTCGCCGACGGCGACGGCGTCTCGGTGCGTCTGCTCGACTTCGGGCTCGCGCGCATGGCGGAGGAGGAGACGCTCACCGCCCAGGGTGACGTGCCCGGCACGCTCGCGTACATCTCACCCGAGCGGCTCGCAGGCGAGAACGCGAGCGAGGCATCGGACGTGTGGGCGATCGGCGTCATGCTCTGGGAGTCGCTCGTGGGTCGCCACCCGTTCTGGCAGACCGCGCTGCTCGACACGGCGCGCGCGATCGAGGCGGGCGCACCGTCGCTGTACGAGCTGCGTGCCGATCTACCGAAGCCGCTCGTCGAGCTCGTCGACCGCACGCTGTCGCGCGACCCGGCCCGCCGCCCGTCCGCAGCCGAGCTGGCGCGGACCCTGCGAGGAGCTGCCGCACCGCGCACGCGCAAGTCCCGGAAGCAGGTCGCGCGCCCCGTCCGCATCGCTGCGGGCATCCTCGCGGCCGCGTTCGCGGCGGTCACGGCGACCGCGTTGCCCTTCTTCCCGCCCACGTGGACGTACGGGCTCGCGCTCGCCGTCGGCGCAGTCGCCTTCTTGCGCGCGCGCCTCGGCCTCGCTCTCGCGCTTGCGGTCCCGATCCTCCCGCTCGGCAACATCTCGCTAGGGCTTGCGGTTCTTTACGCCGCGTTCGCTGTCGCATGGCTCCTGCTCTGCTGGCCGCAGCCGCGCACCGGCTTGCTCTTCGCGCTCGGCGTGTTCCTCGCTCCGATCGCCGCGCTGGGCCTCGTCCCGCTCGCAACCGTCGGCGTGCGAGCCGCGCCCCGTCGCGCGGCGATCGCCGCGGCGGCGGTTCTCGCCGGCGCCGTCACGGCCGGGCTCCGCCACGGGTCGCTTCCCTTCACCGGTACGCGTGCCCCGCTCGGCCTCGGCGTCGCGGGATCGACCGATCCGCTCGATGTCGCCGGGTCGCTCGCCCGCGCCGCGGGTGCGCATCCGCCGCTCCTCCTCGCCGCGGGGATCCTGGCGCTCGTCGCCGCCGCCCTCCCGCGCGCGCGTGAACACGGTTACTGGGGAGCCGCCGCGCTCGGCGGCGGGATGCTCGTCCTCAGCCTGCTCGCCGTCCCGCTCGCGGTGGTCGCGCCGCTGGCTGTGGCCGCTGCCGTCACGGCCGCAGCGGTTGCTTTTGCGAAGCCGTCCTCGGGGTAATCTCAGCCCGCCATGGTTCTCCGGGCCCTCGAACAGAAGATCGAGGCGCTGTTCGAAGGCGTCTTCGGTCGCGCGTTCCGCGCGCATGTCCAGCCGGTCGAGCTGGCCCGGAAGCTCTCGAAGGAGATGGACGAGCACAAGAGCGTCTCCGTGTCGCGCGTGTACGTCCCGAACGAGTACACGGTCTACCTCTCGCCCACCGACCGGGAGCAGTTCGAGGGGTACGAGAACTCGTTGCTCGCCGAGCTCGAGGAGTACCTGAGCGAGCACGCCAAGCGCGAGAGCTATGCGCTGCTGACGCCGCCGCGTGTGAAGCTCGAGACGGACGTCGATCTCGCGGTCGGCGAGTTCGGCATCGCGACGCGCATGGTGCAGCCCCGCCACGGGCAGCGTGCTCCGGATGAGCCGGACGAGGTCTCGGAGCCGGGCGCGACGATGATCTACAAGGCGCCGCCGCTGCAGGAGGACGCGGAGCCGGACGAGCCCGCACCGCTTCAGCGGGAGGTGGCCGTGCTCTCGTGGAACGGCCGCAGGATGCGCGTTGACAAGCGCAGCGTCGTGCTCGGCCGCTCGCGGGAGGCCGACATCCAGATCGAGGACGCGAACGTGTCGCGCCGGCACGCGGAGGTGCGGCAAGAAGGATCTGCGTTCTGGATCGTCGATCTCGACTCGACGAATGGGCTCGAAGTGGACGGCCGCCGCGTAAAGCGCGCGAAGCTCGAGCCGGGATCGTCGTTCACTGTGGGATCCACCAAGGTGACGTTCACGACGGAGCTCGAATGATCGTTGCGAGCACGACGCTCGAGGAAGTCCTCCTCGTGCTGAAGATCGCGTTCCTCGTTCTGCTCTATCTCTTCATCTGGAGGATCGTCCGCACGGTCGGGCGTGACACGCGCCTGCCGCAGGAGAGCTTCGTCCTCAAGCCCGCCGAGGCGGCCGGGCTCGGGCTGACGGTGCAGAGCGGGCGTCTCGTCGTGAAGCAGAGCCCGCACTTCGACGAGGGCGCCGAGTTCGAGCTCGACACGGCGCCGCTCACGATCGGACGCACGGGGCAAAACGATCTCACGCTCGAGGGGGACGAGTTCGCCTCGGCGCGGCACGCACGCATCGACCCGCGCCGCGACGGCGTCTGGGTGATCGACCTCGACTCGACCAACGGCACCTACGTGAACGGGCTGCGCATCGACGGGCCGCACCGCCTGTCCCGCGGGGATGTCGTTCGCGTGGGCGAGACCGAGCTGAGGTTCGAGGGATGACGCTCGCGGCGTACTCGGGCGCGACCGACACGGGCCGCAAGCGGCGCCGGAACGAGGACGCGTACGTTGTCGCACCGCCGCTCTTCGCCGTGGCAGACGGCATGGGAGGCGCGCAGGCCGGTGAGATCGCGTCGAAGCTCGCGGCGACGGTGCTCGAGGACACCGACTCGGGGTCCCTCTCCGGGCCCGAGCGGGTCGCGTCCTTGATCCAGGAGGCGAACCGCCGCGTCCACGAGCGGTCGAGCACGGATCCGGCGACCACGGGGATGGGCACGACGATGACCGTCGCGCTCGTCGAGAGCGACGGTGTCGTCATCGGTCACGTCGGCGACTCGCGGGCATATCTCGTGCGCGACGGCGGCATCGAGCAGATCACCGAGGACCACTCGCTCGTCAACGAGCTGCTGAAGAGCGGTCGTCTCTCTTCCGAGGAAGCGGAGACGCATCCGCAGCGCTCGGTGATCACACGTGCGGTCGGCACCGATCCCGACGTCGACGTCGACTCGTTCATCGTCGATGCGCGCGCCGGCGACGTCTTCCTGCTCTGCTCGGACGGGCTCACGGACATGGTCGCCGACGAGGACATCCTCGAGGCGGTCGAGAAGAGCCCCGAGGATCTGAAGCGTGTGACGAAGTCACTCGTGGCTGCTGCGAATCGCGGCGGCGGCGAGGACAACATCACCGTCGTGGCGTTTGCGATCGGCGAAGACGAAGCCGGTGGAGACACCGCCGAGATGACGGCTGTCGTCGAGCCCGACACGACCGAGACCCAACCGAGGCAAGGCGTATCGAACGCGCGGGCACGGCTCGTCCTCACGATGCTCGGCCTGCTCGCGATCGCCGGCGTGCTGCTCGTCTGGGGACTGGTCCACTGACCGTGACCCTGACGTATCGCAACCGCGAGCTCATCTACCTCGTGCTCGTGGGCCTCATTACCGCCTGCGGATTCGGGGCCGTCTACATCACCCGCCAGGCGCAGATCTCCGGCGCATCGCTCACGTACGCGCTCTTCTTCTTCGGGCTCTACCTCGTCGCGCACGTCGTCGCGCGGCTGACCGTGCCGTATGCCGACCCGTACCTGTTGCCGATCGCCGGCGTGCTGACCGCCATCGGCCTCACCGAGATCTACCGGCTCGGCCCGTCGAACGCGTTCAAGCAGGGCGTCTGGATCGTGATCGGCGTCGCAGTGTTCTCGCTCGCGCTGCTGGCGCTGCGCCGCGACTACCGGCTGCTCGAGAACTACAAGTACCTCTTCGGCCTCAGCGCCATCGGGCTGCTCTTCATGCCGCTGCTCCCGGGCATCGGCCAGACCGTGAACGGCGCTCGACTCTGGGTGCACGCGGGCGGCCTGCAGTTCCAGCCCGGCGAGCTCGGGAAGATCGCGCTCATCGTGTTCCTCACCGCGTACCTGCGCGAGAAGCGCGAGGTGCTCGCGCAGGGGCGCGTGAAGGACTGGGGCCCGCTGCTCGTCATCTGGGGCGGCGCGATGCTCGTCCTGTTCGTGACCTACGACCTCGGGAGCGCGCTCCTCTACTACGGCATCTTCCTCGCGCTGCTCTATGCAGCGACCGCGCGCCTCTCGTTCATCGTCGTTGCGCTGGGGCTCTTCCTCGCCGGCTCGGCCGCGATCTACGACGGGACGCCGCACGTCCGCGAGCGCGTCACGAACTGGCTGCACCCGTGGACGACCAAGACGGTCTACTGCGCGCTGACCGGCAAGCCGGCGCTGCGCCAGGACTGCGGCAGCTATCAGGAGGTGCAGTCGCTCTACTCGATCGCGCACGGGCACTTCGGCGGCACGGGCCTCGGCGACGGCGTCTTCGCCGCGACCAACGGCCACCCGCTGATTCCCGACCTGAGCACCGACTTCATCTACTCCGCGCTCGCGCAGGAGCTGGGGCTCATCGGGGTCTCGGCGTTGCTGCTCGTCTACATGGTCTTCGTGCTGCGCGGCTTCCGGGTGTCGATCTTCGCAGGCGACGGCTTCTCGAAGCTGCTCGCCGCCGGCCTCACGTTCGGGTTCGCGCTGCAGACGTTCGTCATCGTCGGCGGGATCCTGCGCGTCATCCCGCTGACCGGGATCACGCTCCCGTTCGTGTCGTACGGGGGATCGAGCGTCGTCTCGAACTTCCTCATCGTCGCCGGCCTGATGCTCGTCTCCAACCGCGCGAACAGGGAGAACGAGACGTGAACAAACAGTTGAACCGGCTCGCGATCTTCGCAGTCGCATTGCTCACGGTGCTCGTCGTCGCCACCACGTACTGGCAGACGTGGGCGGCAGGCGGCCTCGAAGCGCGGCAGGACAACTCGATCCAGGTCGTCGCGCAGTTCCAAATCGCGCGCGGCTTCCTGCTCGGCGACAACGGCACGACGAAGTTCGCCGTGAACCAGGCGAAGCGCGTCGCCGGCGAGACGCTGTTCTTCCGCCGGTATCCCGAGCACGGTCTCGCTGCCCAGACGATCGGCTACTCGACGTCGTCGCACTCGCAGACCGGGCTCGAGGAATCGCTCAACGACTACCTCACCGGCGCGAACACGAATCTGAGCAACGCGTTCCAGCGCACGCTCGACAAGCTCGGGGGCGCAACCGTGCACGGGAACAACGTCGTGCTGACGATCAATCCCGGCGCTCAGGCGTTGGCTCAGAAGCTGCTCGGCGACAACTGTGGCGCCGTCGTTGCGATGGACCCGCGCACCGGCGCGATGAAGGTGATGGCGTCGTCGCCGACCTTCGATCCCAACCTCGTGGACAAGCGGGGCGGCTACGCGCAGATCCTGAAGATCAAGGGCGCATGTGGCGGCCAGGGCTCGGCGCTCCTGAACCGTACGACCGACGGCCTCTTCACGCCGGGCTCGACGTTCAAGATGGTGACGGCGGCGGCCGCGCTCGACTCCGGCGCGTTCACGCCGACGTCGACCTTCAACGACCCCGGCTATTGCATGGAGTACGGGAAGAAGGTCCTCAACTCGGGCAACCCCGACCAGACCAGCCCCGAGTCCTTCGGCAACGTCACGCTCGCGCAGGGCTTCCAGCATTCGATCAACTCGGTCTTCTGCAACGTCGGCAAGAAGATCGGCGCGGTGACGATCCTCGACTACGCGAAGCGCTTCGGCTTCTACTCCACGCCGCCGCTCGAGACGCCGGCGAACCAGCGCGTTCCGAGCGGCCTGTACAAGAACAACAAGCTCTTCAACCCGAGGCACCCCGATCAGGAAGTCGATCCCGGCCGTCTCGCGTTCGGGCAGTTCAGCATGGTCGCGACGCCGCTGCAGATGCTCATGGTCGGCGCCACGATCGCGAACGGCGGCGTCGTCCCGCGCCCGTATCTCGTGCAGCGGGTCGTCGGTCACAACGGCTCGACCGTGATCTCGGCGCATCCGGGCGATCTCGGCCGCGCGATCAAGACTCAGACCGCTGCGGAGCTGACGCAGATGATGGTCTCCGTCGTCCAGGGAGGCACCGGTACGGCGGCGCAGATCCCGGGGATCCAGGTCGCGGGCAAGACCGGCACCGCAGAGACCGGCTTCGGCCATTACTACACGGCGTGGTTCGTCTGCTTCGCGCCCGCGAACAATCCGAGGGTCGCGGTGGCCGTCGTGCTCGAGAAGCAATTGAACGGATTCGGCGGAAGAGTCTCGGCTCCGATCGCGAAAGCCGTCATGGAGAAGCTTCTCCATGGCTAGTTTCGACGCCCAACTACCCTGTAGGGACTCTTTTGGCTGTGTCTGACGCGCTCATCGGCTCCCTCTTCGACGGGCGCTACCACGTCCTGCGCAAGCTTGGCGCGGGCGGGATGGCGAACGTGTACCTCGCCGAGGACCAGGAGCTCGGCCGGCGGGTCGCGATCAAGATCCTCAACGACCGGCATGCGAACGACGAGCAGTTCGTCGAGCGCTTCCGTCGCGAGGCGAAGAACGCGGCCGGGCTCTCGCATCCGAGCATCGTCTCGATCTACGACCGCGGCGAGGCGGAAGGCACGTACTACATCGCGATGGAGTACCTCGAGGGGCGGTCGCTCAAGGAGCTGATCGTCTCGCGCGGTCCCGCGCCGGTGAACGTCGCAATCGAATACGCGCGCCAGATCCTGCAGGCGCTGCGCTTTGCGCATCTGAAGGGAATCGTCCACCGCGACATCAAGCCGCACAACGTGCTCGTCGACGGCGACGGACGCCTGAAGGTGACGGACTTCGGCATCGCGCGCGCGGGCACGAGCCAGATGACAGAAGCCGGATCGATCGTGGGCACCGCGCAGTATCTGTCCCCGGAGCAGGCGCGCGGCGCAGCCGTCGACCAGCGGTCGGACGTGTACTCGCTCGGCATCGTCCTCTACGAGCTGCTCACCGGCGACGTTCCGTTCTCCGGCGACACGCCCGTCGAGATTGCGATGAAGCATCTGTCCCAGACGCCGGAGCCGCCGTCGGCCCTGCGCTCCGAGGTTCCCCACGACCTCGACCTCGTCGTCATGCGGGCGCTCGCGAAGGATCCGGAGGACCGGTACCAGAGTGCGGAGGAGATGGAGGCCGATCTCGCGCGCGTCGCGCGCGGCGCCGGCGTCTCGCCCGAGACCGAGGAGTCGGCGACGCAGATCATGCGCGCTCCGACGGGCCCGATGGCTGCGACTGCGGCGACGATGATCACGCGGCCGCAGCGCGGCGTGCCGCCGCCGGCTCCGCCGGGCACGTATTACGACTACGAGGAGCCGATCCACCAGCGCCCGGTGTGGCCGTGGATCGCCGCGCTGCTCTTCGTCGTCGCCGCCGCGATCGGCGGCTGGTTCATCTACCACCAGATCTCGCACCAGCTCGCATCGAACGCGGTTGCGCCGGTCTCGAACTATGAGGGGCTGCGCAAGGAGCTCGCGGTCTCGAAGGTGCACAGCGACGGCTTCAAGGTGACGATCGACTTCCAAGCGAACCCGACCGCACCGGCAGACTTCGTCTTCGCTCAGGACCCGTCGCCGGGTACCCGGCAGCCGAAGGGCAACACGGTGACGATCACCGTGTCGACCGGCCTGCCCAAGGTGGCCGTGCCTGCGCTCGTCGGCCTGCAGTCCACCGACGCCGTCGCAGCGCTCGCAAACGCGAAGCTGAAATGGGTGATCAAAGAGGTCAACTCGAACAAGCCCGCGGGCGAAGTGACAGGCCAGGATCCGAAGAAGGCGAAGCAGGTCGTCCAGGGGACGACGGTGCGCTTCAACGTCTCGAAGGGGCCGACGCCTGTTCCGATCCCGAGCGTCGTCGGCGAGGCGATCCAGGCCGCGACGTCGACGCTGCAGGGCTCGGGCTTCCAGGTGCGGCCGACGTACGTCGACTCGAGCCAGCCGGCGAACCAGGTCATCCAGCAGACGCCGAAGGCCGGCGGAACGGCGGCGAAGGGGTCCGTCGTCGCGATCACGGTCTCGAAGGGGCCGAAGACGACGACCGTGCCGTTCGTGCAGAGCGAGGACGTGGGCACCGCGACGACCGACCTTCAGAGCTCGGGCTTCAAGGTGCATATCGTCAACGAGCCGACGACCGACCCGAACCAGGACGGCATCGTCCTCTCCCAGACGCCGGCCGGCGGTGCACAGGTGAAGCCGGGGTCGACGGTGACCATCACCGTCGGGCGCATCACGAACTCGACGACGACGACGCCGACGACCACCACGCCGTGAGCCGAAAGCTCCGCGTCGCCCTCATCGCCGGGGGCCGCTCGAGCGAGCACGACATCTCGCTCGCCTCCGCCCGCGGCGTCCTCGAGGCGCTCGACCCGGCGCGCTACGAGGTCGTCAACGTCGCCATCGGCCGCGACGGCCGCTGGGCGATCGACGGGGTCAGACCCCTCGAAGCGGGGTCTGACCCCGCCGTTCCGGCGGAGACGCTGCCCGTTCCGGCCGAGGGCGGGACGCTCGCGGTGCTCGGCGCGGTCGACGTCGCAATCCCGCTGCTGCACGGGCCGTTCGGAGAGGACGGAACCGTCCAAGGCCTGCTCGAGCTCGCCGACATCCCGTACGTCGGCGCCGGCGTCCTGGGCTCGGCGCTCGCGATGGACAAGGACGTGTTCAAGAAGGTCATGCGCGACAGCGGCATCCCGGTCGCGCGCCACCACGCGCTGCGCAGCGGCGATCCCGTCGAGAATCCGTTCGGCTATCCGGTCTTCGTGAAGCCCGCGCGTCTAGGTTCGTCCGTCGGCATCTCGAAGGTGCACGACGCGTCTGAGCTCGCTCCTGCCGTCGAGCTCGCGCGCAAACAC
Organism: Gaiellaceae bacterium; assembly: GCA_035310325.1. GTDB lineage: Bacteria > Actinomycetota > Thermoleophilia > Gaiellales > Gaiellaceae > Palsa-739. The sequence goes on along the minus strand of DATGEH010000157.1, from coordinate 6,038 downwards.
GACGAGAAGGTGCTCGTCGAGGAGTTCGTCGCCGGGATGGAGGTCGAGTGCGGCGTGCTCGGCAACCGTACGCCGTTGCCGATCGCATCGCTTCCCGGGCGCATCGACACGCGTGCGCACGAGTGGTACGACTACGCGTCGAAGTACGACGACGACGGGATGGAGCTCGTCGTTCCGCCCGACCTGCCGCAGGAGACGATCGAGCTCGTGCAGCAGCGCTCGATCGACGCATTCGTTGCGGGCGAGTGCGAGGGGATGGCGCGCGTCGACTTCTTCGTCCGCGACGACGGCGAGGTGATCGTGAACGAGCTCAACACGATTCCCGGCTTCACCCCGACGAGCGTGTACGCGAAGCTCTTCGAGGCATCGGGCATCCCGTACGCCGACTTGCTCGACCGCCTCATCGCGCTTGCGCTCGAGCGCCACGAGCGGCGCTCGCACCTCACCTACTAGCGCTTCGCGCTGACGTTGTTCACGTGCGCCGTGTTGCCCGGCGGAAGGTGCGTGATCCAGACGACGAAGTAGCGCGCAGTGTGGCCGGAGAGCGAGAACGTCGTCGTGCCCGTGACGGTCTCGGAGCTGGAGTCCGCCGTGAAGGGGCCGGTCGGAGACGGCCCGGCTTGGATGACGGCCGTGAAGCCCGAGGTGTCGGTCGTGACCGCGATCGACTTCAGCGCAACAGGCGCTCCCGCGTCGAGGACGAGGCCCACGCCCGGCTTGAGCCCGCCGAAGTCGGCGCTCAGGTAGATGTCAGTCGTCCAGTACGTCGCAGGGCTCGTGTCGGTGGCCAGCGCAACCGAGTCGTTGTGCTCGGCGCCGTCGCCGCCGTCGCTCGGTGGGTCGTACGATCCGACACCGTGTAGCGAGACGGTGGCCCCGGTTGCCGCATGCCCGCTGCCGAGCTGATGGCGGAGCTTCGCGCCGCCGAAGACGAGCGCGCCGGCGGCGACCGCGAGCAGGACCAGCCCGGCGATGGCGAGCGCGAGCGGCAGCCGCTGCCGCCTGCGCGGGCTGCGGCGAACGGTGGGCCGCGGTGCCGGTGCGCCCATAAGCGTCTTCTCGGGATCGAAGGCGTCGACCTCATCGAGACAGCGCCGCAGTTCGGCCGCGAAGGCGTCCATCGTGGCGAAGCGGTCGGCAGGGTCCTTCGCGAGCGCCCGCTCGACGGCGGCCACGAGACGCGGCGGGAGGTCGCGGCGGATGTGGAGCAGGTTCGCCGGTGGGTCGTGCAGATGCTGCATCGCCATCGCGACGAGGTTGTTGCCGTGGAACGGCACCTCGCCGGCGAGCAGCTCGTACAGCACGACGCCGAGCGAGTACACGTCGGTCGCCGGCGTCACCTGCTTGCCGCTCGCCTGCTCGGGCGAGAGATAGTTGCTCGTTCCGAGCACGGTCCCCGTCTGGGTGACACCGTGCTCGACGTCGAGCGAACGGGCGATTCCGAAGTCCGTCACCTTCGCCTGTCCGTGGCGCGTGAGGAGAACGTTCTGCGGCTTGACGTCGCGATGCACGAGCCCGTTGTGGTGGGCGTACGCAAGCCCGTCGGCGACCTCGAGCGCGATCTCCAATGCGCGACGCGTGGGGAGCGGCCCTTTCCGCTCGATCAGATCCTTGAGCGTCTCGCCTTCGACGAACTCGAAGACGATGTACTGGTGGCCGTCCGCCTCGCCGCGGTCGATCACCGTGACGACGTTCGGGTGCGAGAGCTGCGCGACGATGCGCGCCTCGCGCCGGAACCGCGCAACGTGCTCGTGGTCGTCGCCGAAGCGCGGCTGCAGGATCTTCAGTGCGACGTGACGCTCGAGCGCGGCGTCCTTCGCCTTGAAGACGCGTGCCATTCCGCCGTTCGCGACGAGCTCCTCGAGCTCGTAGCGGCCGGCGATCATTTCCCCGACGGCGGGCTCCATCGAACGAACCACTACCCAGCGAGGCTAGGCGAGAACCGCGTCGAGCGCGTCGCCCCAGGCGTCGAGCGCCTCGGACAGCTCCGGATCCGTGATGACCAGCGGGCAGAGCACGCGCAGGCAGTTCGAGTGGACTCCGGCCTTGAGCAGGAGGAGGCCCCGTTCCGCTGCGGCCTCGACCACGGCCGAGGCGAGATGGGGAGCGGGCTGGCGGCTCGCCGGATCCTCCACGAGCTCGATCGCGAGCATCGCGCCGAGCCCGCGGACGTCGCCGATCTGCGGATGGCGCTCCTGCCAGCCGGTCATGCGGGCCCGGATGGTCTCGCCGATGTGCACGGCGCGCTCGAGGAGGCCCTCCTCCTCGAAGACGTCGAGGACGGCGAGCGCGGCCGCGAGGCCGACCGGGTTGCCGACGTAGGTGCCGCCGACGGCGCCTTCGCCGGGGGCGTCCATGATCTTCGCCTTGCCGAGCACGCCCGAGAGCGGGAGGCCGGCGGCAATCGACTTCGCGACGGTGATGAGGTCCGGCTCGACGCCGTAGTGCTCGATCGCGAACATCTTCCCGGTCCGGCCGAAGCCGGTTTGTACCTCGTCGACGACGAGCACGATGCCGTGCCGGTCGCACAGCGCGCGCACGCCTTCGAGGAACGGGCGCGGCGCGACGATGAAGCCGGCTTCGCCCTGCACCGGTTCGAGCACGATCGCGGCCACCGTCTCCGGGGCGACCTGCGTGAGGAGCGCGTCTTCCAGCGCGGCGAGCGCGTCGGTTGCCGAGACGCTGCGGTACTCGTTCGGGAACGGGACGCGGTAGACCTCCGGCGCGAATGGGCCGAGACCCGCCTTGTACGGCTGTGTCTTCGACGTGAGCGTCAACGACATGAGCGTGCGTCCATGGAACGCACCTTCGAATGCGATGACGGCGGGCCGCTTCGTGTACGCGCGCGCGAACTTGACGGCGTTTTCCACCGCTTCGGTTCCCGCATTGAAGAACGCGGCCTTCGCGGGACCGGTGAACGGCGCGAGCGCGAGCAGGCGCTCGGCGTACGTCACGTAGACGTCGTACGGGACGATCGTGAAGTCGGTGTGCAGGAAGCGCGCCGCCTGCTCCTGCACCGCTGCGGTGACGTGCGGGTGCGCGTGGCCGACGGCGAGACAGCCGACGCCGCCGGTGAAGTCGACGAACGTGTTGCCGTCGACGTCGGTCAGGAGTGCGCCGCGGCCTTCGGCGGCGACGATCGGCAGGAAGAGCGCGAGCGCGTCGGCGACCACGCGCTCCTTCCGCGCGACGATGTCGCGGGAGCGCGGACCTGGAATCTCGGTCCGCAACTGGATCGCACGCGTCGCGGCCATGATCCCAAGATAGCGAGCCGAACGGAAGTTAAAGCGCGGGAACCGTGAGGTCCGGCAGCGGAGGCGGCGCAGAGCCATGGAGCATCGGCGTCGTATAGATGCCGCCGGCGTTCCAGAGCATGAAGCCGCCCGTGTGGAACGTCCGCGCCGCCTCGATCTCGGCCGCGACGTCCGCCGGCGTATAGGTGCGGCCGAGGGAGAAGTCCTGGAGCCAGGGGATGATCGTGACGGCATCGCCGGCGAGCTGCGCCTGAAAATCGGCGAGGGAGTGCGAGACCGTCGTTCCCGGCACGGCGTTCGGGTCGGGCAGGTTGTACTCGCCCGAGCGGTAGTGCGACGGGTACGCCATCGGGTAAATCGTGTCCACGATCTTTCCGAGCTGGCTCGGGTACTGGCCGATGCCGAGGTCGTGCGTCGCCGACAGCCCGAAGACGTCGGCTGAGACGCGCACGCCGAGGGGATGTAGACGGGACACGGCGTAACGCAGGAACGCGGCGATCGTCTGCTGCATCGGCTGCGGATGCGCGCCCGGGTAGCGGATGATCGACACGTCGCCGTCGCTCGGGAAGCGGACGTAGTCGAACTGAATCTCGTCGAAGCCCGACTTCGCCGCGGCTACTGCAAGGTCGACGTCGTACTTCCACGCGGTGCGCGAGTACGGGTTGAGCCATGCGAGGCCGCCGTTCGTGTGCCAGAGCGAGCCGTCGGACTTGTGCACCGCGATCTCGGGATGCGCGGTCGCGGTGACCGGATCCTCGAACGTCACGACGCGGCCGACGAGATAGACGCCGGCTTTGTGCACCTGGGCGGCGACCGCGCGCGGGTCGTAGAACGGCCGTGCGGCGCCGTCGTGGACGGCGATCGCCGGAGCGCCCTTCACGAACGCGACCTCCCCCGTCTCGTCCTTCACGTCGAGCTCGAGCGTGTTGAGCCCGTCACGCGTGAGCGCCAGGTACTGCGCGAGCCGGCCCGGAATGTTCGCAAGGTCCATCGTCACGTGCAGCCCCCGGACCTCCTCGGGCAGGGCTGTGCGGAACGGGCTCGTCGGTGCGACCCCCGCGACGGGTGCGAGCGAGACGGCGCCGGCGGACGACCCGGCCGCGAGCGCGACCAGGCCGTAAACGGCCGCCACGGCGAGCGTGGCAAGGATCGCGAGCGCCGCGATGCGCCGGCGGCGCACCTGCCGACGCCGCTCCAGGCGCCGCGCGTGGATACCTGTTGCAGTCGCCACGAGGGATCCGGATGTTATCCACAGAACCGTAGAATCGCCGCCGTGGTCCTGTCCGACGCGACGATCGCCCGCTGCCTCGCCGAAGGGCGGATCGAGATCGATCCCTACGACGAGTCGCTGCTCCAGCCCTCGAGCGTGGACGTCCGGGTCGACAACCTCTTCCGGGTCTTCCACAACAACCGCTACTCCTTCATCGACGTCAAGGTCGAGCAGGCCGAGTTGACCGAGCTCGTCACGGTCGACGGCGACCAGCCGTTCGTCCTCCACCCCGGCGAGTTCGTGCTCGGCTCGACGCTCGAGCGCATCCGCCTGGCGGACGACCTCGTCGCGCGCCTGGAGGGCAAGTCGTCGCTCGGCCGGCTCGGGCTCCTCATCCACTCGACCGCAGGCTTCATCGACCCGGGCTGGGACGGGCATGTGACGCTCGAGCTGTCGAACGTCGCCAATCTGCCGATCACGATCTACCCCGGCATGAAGATCGGGCAGATCTCCTTCATGCAGATGACCGAGCCGGCGGCGAAGCCGTACGGCTCCTCCAGCATCGGCTCGAAGTACAAGGGCCAGAAGGGGCCGACGCCGAGCCGCTACTTCAAGAACTTCGAGGCCGGCGAGTGAACACTCTCGTGACGGGCGGGACCGGCTTCATCGGCCCGCACGTCATCCACGCCCTGCGTGCCCGCGACCTGCCGGTGCGTGCCCTCGTCCGCGACCGTGGCCGGGCGTCGAGGCTCACGGCCTGGGACGTCGAGCTCGTCGAGGGTGACGTCGCCGATCCGGGCTCGCTGCGTGCCGCGTGTGCAGGCGTCGACTCCGTCATCCACCAGGTCGCGATCATCAAGGGCTCGCCTGCCGACTTCGACCGCGTGATGACGCAGGGGACGCGCAACCTCGTGGCAGCTGCGCAGGAGGCGGGAGTGCGCCGCATCGTGCTCGCGAGCGCGCTCGGCCTCGACGAGGGGTCGAAGGATGCGGTTCCTTACTACGCCGCGAAGTGGGAGATGGAGCGCGCTGTGCGCGAGTCGGCGGCCGAGCACGTCATCTTCCGCCCGAGCTTCGTCTTCGGCAAGGACGGCGGCGTGCTGCCCACGTTCGTGCGGCTCGCGCGCTTCGCGCCGGTGACGCCGATCGTCGGGCCGGGGACGCAGAAGCTGCAGCCGATCTGGGTCGACGACGTCGCCGAGTACTACGCCCGCGCGCTCGACTCCCCCGAGGCCGCCGGCCGGACCTTCGAGATCGGAGGCCCCGATGCGGTGACGTGGAACGAGTTCTGGTCGCGGTTGAAGCGCGTGCTCGGTGCGCGGCGGCCGTCCGTGCATGTTCCGTTCGGCGTCATGCGCGTGCAGGCCGCCCTGACCGAGCGGCTGCCGGGCGCCCCGGTCACGCGCGATCAGCTGACGATGCTTGCGCTCGGCGACAACGTCGTCACGAGCGACGACGCGGTGAACACGTTCCAGCTTCCGCTCGTGCCGCTCGACGAGCAGCTTCGCCGCGCCGCGTGAGGGGCTTGGTCTACGCCGAGGCGGGCGCCGCGCCGGCGGTCGAGGAGATCACGC